>NZ_JBEYXZ010000011.1:173618-190450 GCF_040645305.1 Streptomyces sp. NPDC046831
AGCGGCACGACTGCCCGCGGGGGAGGACGGTGGGCGGGCGCGGCCGGGGTGCTGCCCGCGCGAGCGTATGGGTTGCCCGCCGGCGTCGGCTGCGCGCCGGTCGGCCGGGCGGTCGTTGTCTGCGGGGTTGCGCGGTGTGATGGCGGCGGGTCGGGTGGGTTGCGTGGTCCGGTGCTGCCGGGGTGCCGTCCGCGCCCACCCGTGCCGCCCCAGCGGCACGACTGCCCGCGGGTGGACGGCACGACTGCCCGCGGGCGGGCGGCGGGGTTGCCTGCGGCTGGAGGGTGGCCGGTCGGGTTGCCGGCTCCGCGCGGCTGGACGGGCGGCTGGGCACAGTGGGCGGACGGGGCCGCGGTCGGTGGGCGGGGCCGCGGCCGGCGGACGGGACTGCTGATTGCGGGCGGGGCTGTCGGCGGTGTGCGGGGCTGTCGACCGAGGACGGGGCTGTCGGTGGCGGGTGGGGGTGTCGGGAATGCCCGGTGTGGGGCGGAGTTTGTTGCGGGGTGGCCGGATCACCCATGATGATCGCGGCGGCGGCCGCAAGCAGACCGTGTCGATCAGCCCGTGAACGGGCGGTGAACGCGGGCTTCCGCGCATCCGATAGCCTCTGCCGACATGCCGCCCGGGTGCCACAGACATGCGGCGCCCCACCGTGTACATGACCGGCGCGCCAGCGTCGGCACCCAGGGAGTGAGTTCGGTTGTCGACCGCCATCCTCACCGGTCAGCCGGTCCCCGGATCGTCGATCGAGGGAGATCTGCGGTCCCTCGGCTTCGACGTGCGGGTCGCCGCCGACGCCGGTGACGCCGAGGCCCTCCTCGCCGCCGTCCCGGCCGGCCAGCGGGTCGCCGTCGTCGACGCCCGGTTCGTGGGCCACCTGCACGCGCTGCGCCTCGGCCTGACCGACCCCCGCTTCCCGCTCGCCGCGGTGCCCGGAGCCGTGACCGCCCAGCCGGCCGGCCGCGAGGCCCTGGCCCGGGCGGTGGCCCGCGACGACGCGGCCCGCGACGACGCGGCCGGCGCCGGCACGTCCGCCAGGCCTTCGACCGCGCTCGTGCAGGGCGGCGCCCCCGCCGCGCTCGACGGCCTCGCCGACCGCGTCGCCGCCGCCCTGGACGCCGACGGCGCCGACGTGCACCGCCCCGAACTCGGCAGCCTGGTCGCCGCCGTCCCCGCCGACCCGCAGGCTCGCAACGAGGCCCGGCAGGCCGTCGCCGCCGTCGACGACGAGGCCGTGCGTCTGAAGTCGGCCGTCAAGGCCCGCGACGGCTTCTTCACCACCTTCTTCATCAGCCCGTACTCGCGCTACATCGCCCGCTGGTGCGCCCGCCGCGGCCTGACCCCGAACCAGGTCACCACGGCGTCCCTCATCACCGCGCTGACAGCGGCGGGCTGCGCGGCGACCGGCACCCGCGGCGGCTTCGTCGCCGCCGGCGTGCTGCTCATCGCCTCGTTCGTCCTGGACTGCACCGACGGCCAGCTGGCCCGCTACTCGCTGCAGTACTCCACCCTCGGCGCCTGGCTGGACGCCACCTTCGACCGGGCCAAGGAGTACGCCTACTACGCCGGCCTCGCCCTCGGCGCGGCCCGCGGCGGCGACGACGTCTGGGCGCTCGCCCTGGGCGCGATGGTCCTGCAGGCCTGCCGGCACGTGGTCGACTTCTCCTTCAACGAGGCGAACGCCGGGGACGCCGGCGCCGCCGCCGGTCCCACCGCCGCGCTGTCCGACCGGCTCGACAGCGTCGGCTGGACGGTCTGGGTGCGCCGGATGATCGTCCTGCCCATCGGCGAACGCTGGGCCATGATCGCCCTCCTCACCGCGGCCACCACCCCCCGCATCACCTTCTACGCGCTGCTGACCGGCTGTGCCTTCGCGGCCTGCTACACCACGGCCGGCCGCCTGCTGCGCTCGCTGGCCCGCAGGACCGGGCGCACCGATCGCGCGGCGCGGGCGCTGGCCGACCTCGCCGACAGCGGACCGCTGGCCGAGGGCCTCGCCGGCGCCTCCGGCGGGCTCGCGCGCCGGCTGCCCGGTGCGGCCGCCCCGGCCCTCGCCCTCCTCGGCGGCGTCGCCGTCGTCGCCACCGCCGCGCTGACCGGCTTCGGCGGGCCCTGGCCCGTCCTCGGCGCCGTCGTGTACACCGCCGCCTCCGCCCTGGCCGTCGCCCGTCCCCTCAAGGGCGCCCTCGACTGGCTGGTCCCCCCGTTCTTCCGCGCCGCGGAGTACGGCACCGTCCTCGCCCTGGCCGCCAAGGCGGGGGTGGGCGGGGCCCTTCCCGCGGCGTTCGGCCTGGTCGCCGCGGTCGCCTACCATCACTACGACACGGTCTACCGCATCCGCGGCGGCGCCGGAGCGCCCCCGGCCTGGCTGGTGCGCGCCATCGGCGGACAGGAGGGGCGCACGCTGCTCGTCGCCGTCCTGGCCGCGCTGCTCACCGCCGCGCAGTTCAAGGTCGCGCTCACGGTCCTCGCGGTGGCCGTCGCCCTGCTGGTGCTCGCCGAGAGCATCCGCTTCTGGGTGGCCTCCCACCTCGGAGGCGCGCCCGCCGTACACGACGAAGGAGAACCCGCATGATCGGCCTCGTGCTGGCGGCCGGCGCCGGACGGCGTCTGCGCCCCTACACCGACACCCTGCCCAAGGCGCTGGTGCCGGTGGGGCCCGCGGGCATAGAGGGCGAACCGACGGTTCTGGACCTGACCCTCGGCAACTTCGCCGAGATCGGTCTCACCGAGGCCGCCATCATCGTCGGCTACCGCAAGGAGGCCGTCTACGAGCGCAAGGCGGCCCTGGAGCGTCGTTACGGCCTCAAGCTCACCCTGATCGACAACGACAAGGCCGAGGAGTGGAACAACGCCTACAGCCTGTGGTGCGGCCGTGACGCCCTCAAGGACGGCGTCATCCTCGCCAACGGCGACACCGTCCACCCCGTCTCCGTGGAGAAGACGCTGCTGGCCGCCCGCGGCGAGGGCAGGAGGATCATCCTCGCCCTGGACACCGTGAAGTCGCTGGCCGACGAGGAGATGAAGGTCGTCGCCGACCCCGGCCGGGGCGTGCGGCGGATCACCAAGCTGATGGACCCCGCCGAGGCCACCGGCGAGTACATCGGCGTCACCCTCATCGAGGGCGACGCGGCCCCGGAGCTCGCCGACGCGCTGAAGACCGTCTGGGAGACCGACCCGCAGCAGTTCTACGAGCACGGCTACCAGGAGCTGGTCAACCGCGGCTTCCGCATCGACGTCGCGCCCATCGGCGACGTTCCGTGGGTGGAGATCGACAACCACGACGACCTCGCCCGGGGACGGGAGATCGCGTGCCGCTACTGACCCGGCTCATCCCCTCGCCGGTCGTCGTGGACATCCGCCCGGGTGCCCTCGACGACCTGGCGTGCGTGCTCGCCGACGAGCGCGTGTCGCACTCCGGCCGGCTCGCCGTCGCGGTCAGCGGCGGCTCCGGCGCGCGCCTGCGCGAGCGGATCGCCCCCTCGCTGCCCGGCGCCACCTGGTACGAGGTCGGCGGCGGCACCCTCGACGACGCGATCCGGCTGGCCGGCGAGATGAAGGCCGGCCACTACGACGCGGTCGTCGGCCTGGGCGGCGGCAAGATCATCGACTGCGCCAAGTTCGCCGCGGCGCGCGTCGGCCTGCCGCTGGTCGCCGTGCCCACGAACCTCGCGCACGACGGCCTGTGCTCCCCGGTCGCCACGCTCGACAACGACGCCGGCCGCGGCTCGTACGGCGTGCCGAACCCGATCGCGGTCGTCATCGACCTCGACGTCGTCCGCGACGCGCCCGCCCGGTTCGTGCGCTCGGGCATCGGCGACGCCGTCTCCAACCTCTCCGCCGTGGCCGACTGGGAGCTGTCCCACCGTGTCAACGGCGAGAAGGTCGACGGCCTGGCCGCCGCCATGGCCCGGCAGGCGGGCGAGGCGGTGCTGCGCCACCCGGGCGGCATCGGTGACAACGACTTCCTCCAGGTGCTGGCCGAGGCGCTGGTCCTCAGCGGCATCGCGATGTCGGTGTCCGGCGACTCGCGGCCGTCCTCCGGGGCGTGCCACGAGATCAACCACGCCTTCGACCTGCTGTTCCCCAGGCGGGCCGCCAGCCACGGCGAGCAGTGCGGACTGGGCGCGGCCTTCGCGATGTACCTGCGCGGGGCGCACGAGCAGGCGGCGTACATGGCCGGCGTGCTGCGCCGCCACGGGCTGCCGGTGCTGCCGGGGGACATCGGCTTCACCACGGACGAATTCGTCCGCGTCGTGGAGTTCGCGCCGGAGACCCGGCCCGGCCGCTACACGATCCTCGAACACCTCGACCTCAAGACCCAACAGATCAAGGACATCTACGCCGACTATGTCAAGGCCATCGGTAGCTGAACTACGTCCGGTCGTGCACCCCGCGGGGGTCAAGGACCGGCGCAGCGGTGAGCACTGGGCGGGACGCCTCTACATGCGCGAGGTCTCCCTCCGGGTGGACCGCTACCTGGTCAACACCAGGATCACGCCCAACCAGCTCACGTACCTGATGACCGTCTGCGGCGTCCTCGCGCTCCCGGCCCTGCTGGTGCCCGGGATCGGGGGCGCCGTGCTCGGCGTGTTGATGGTGCAGCTGTACCTGCTGCTGGACTGCGTCGACGGCGAGATAGCGCGCTGGAAGCAGCAGTTCTCCCTCGGCGGCGTCTACCTGGACCGGGTCGGCGCGTACCTGACCGACGCCGCGGTCCTGGTCGGTCTGGGCCTGCGCGCCGCCGACCTGTGGGGCACCGGGCGGATCGACTGGCTGTGGGCCTTCCTCGGCACCCTGGCCGCCCTCGGCGCGATCCTGATCAAGGCGGAGACCGACCTCGTCGGCGTCGCCCGGCACCAGGGCGGGCTGCCGCCGGTCAAGGAGGCCGCGTCCGAGCCGCGCTCCTCCGGCATGGCGCTCGCCCGCCGGGCCGCCGCGGCGCTGAAGTTCCACCGGCTCGTCCTCGGGATCGAGGCGTCCCTGCTGATCCTGCTCCTCGCGGTGCTGGACGCGATCCGGGGCGACCTGTTCTTCACCCGGCTGGGCACCGCCGTGCTCGCCGGCATCGCGGTCCTGCAGACGGTGCTGCACCTGGTGTCCATCCTCGCCTCGAGCCGACTGCGGTGAGCGCCGTGACGTCCCCGCTGAAGGTCGGCGCGGTGATCATCACCATGGGCAACCGCCCCGACGAGCTCCGTGCCCTGCTCGACTCGGTCGCCCGCCAGGACGGCGAACCGGTCGAGGTCGTCGTCGTCGGCAACGGCGCGCCGGTGCCCGAGGTGCCCGAGGGTGTGCGCACGATCGAGCTGCCCGAGAACCTGGGCATCCCCGGCGGGCGCAACGTCGGCATCGAGGCCTTCGGGCCGTCCGGCCGCGACGTCGACGTCCTGCTCTTCCTCGACGACGACGGCCTCCTCGCCCGCGGCGACACCGCCGAGCTGTGCCGCCGGGCCTTCGCTCAGGACCCGCGGCTCGGCATCATCAGCTTCCGCATCGCCGACCCCGACACCGGGGTCACCCAGCGGCGGCACGTGCCCAGGCTGCGCGCCTCCGACCCGATGCGCTCCTCCCGGGTCACCACCTTCCTCGGCGGCGCCAACGCCGTCCGCACCCGGGTCCTGGCCGAAGTCGGCGGCCTGCCGGACGCATTCTTCTACGCGCACGAGGAAACCGACCTGGCATGGCGGGCCCTCGACGCGGGCTGGATGATCGACTACCGGTCCGACATGGTGCTGTACCACCCGACGACCGCGCCCTCGCGGCACGCGGTGTACCACCGCATGGTCGCCCGCAACCGCGTCTGGCTCGCCCGCCGCAACCTCCCCGCGCCGCTGGTGCCCGTCTACCTCGGCGTGTGGATGGCGCTGACCCTGCTGCGCCGCCCCTCCGGCCCGGCCCTGAAGGCCTGGTTCGGCGGGTTCCGGGAAGGCTGGGCCACTCCGTGCGGGCCGCGCCGGCCCATGAAGTGGCGTACTGTGTGGCGGCTGACCCGGCTGGGCCGGCCCCCCGTCATCTGACAAGCTCGTTCCCCGGCGGCACCGGGCCGTGCACGGCCCGGTGCCCACGCCCCGCCCGCACAGGCTGCGCACCCCGAAGACGAAAGTGTCCCCCCCAGTGAGTGAGACAACGCATGACGGCGGCGTCGCGGTCGGCCCGGTCCCGGCGCCCGACGAGGGCCTCACGGCGGCCGAGCTGGCCGCCAGGTACGGGCTGTCCGTCAGCGGCGCCCGGCCCTCGCTCGGCGAGTACGTCCGCCAGCTCTGGAGCCGCCGCCACTTCATCCTCGCCTTCTCCCAGGCGAAGCTGACCGCCCAGTACAGCCAGGCCAAGCTGGGCCAGCTCTGGCAGGTGGCGACCCCGATGCTCAACGCGGCCGTCTACTACTTCGTCTTCGGGCTGATCCTGAAGGCGAACAAGGGCCTGTCCCACGGCACCTACATCCCGTTCCTCGTGACCGGCGTGTTCGTCTTCACCTTCACGCAGAACTCGGTCATGGCGGGCGTGCGCGCCATCTCCGGCAACCTCGGCCTGGTGCGGGCCCTGCACTTCCCCCGCGCCTCGCTGCCCGTCTCCTTCGCGCTCCAGCAGCTCCAGCAGCTGATGTTCTCCATGATCGTGCTGGTGGTGGTCGCGATCGGCTTCGGCAGCTACCCGGGCCTGTCCTGGCTGCTGATCGTGCCGGTACTGACGCTGCAGTTCCTGTTCAACACGGGACTGGCGCTGGTGATGGCCCGGGCGGGCGCGAAGACCCCGGACCTGGCGCAGCTCATGCCGTTCGTGATGCGGACCTGGATGTACGCCTCCGGCGTGATGTTCTCCATCCCGGTCTTCCTCGCCGACCAGCCCCGCTGGGTGGCCAACGTGCTGCAGTACAACCCGGCGGCGGTCTACATGGACCTGATGCGCTTCGCGCTCATCGACGGCTACGGCTCCCAGAACCTGCCCGCCCACGTCTGGGCGGTCGCGGCCGGCTGGGCCGTGCTGTTCGCCTTCGGCGGCTTCGTGTACTTCTGGAAGGCGGAGGAGAGGTACGGCCGTGGCTGAGCAGCACGGGGACGGGCGGGAGCGCGGCGGGCGAGTCCCCACCGTCATCGCCGACGACCTGCACATCGTCTACCGCGTCAACGGCGCCAAGTCCGGCAGGGGCAGCGCCACCGCCGCCCTGAGCCGCATCCTCAGGCGGCGCTCCGGCGAGGAGGAGCGGGGCGTGCGCAAGGTGCACGCGGTACGGGGCGTGTCCTTCGTCGCCTACAAGGGTGAGGCGATCGGCCTGATCGGCTCCAACGGCTCCGGCAAGTCCACCCTGCTGCGGGCCATCGCCGGCCTGCTGCCCCCGGAGAGGGGCCGGGTCTACACCGACGGCCAGCCCTCGCTCCTCGGGGTGAACGCGGCCCTGATGAACGACCTGACCGGCGAGCGGAACGTCATCCTCGGCGGCCTCGCGATGGGCATGTCCCGCGAGGAGATCAAGGCGCGCTACCAGGACATCGTCGACTTCTCCGGCATCAACGAGAAGGGCGACTTCATCAGCCTGCCGATGCGCACGTACTCTTCCGGCATGGGCGCGCGCCTGCGCTTCTCCATCGCCGCCGCCAAGGACCACGACGTGCTGATGATCGACGAGGCGCTGGCCACCGGCGACCGCAAGTTCCAGAAGCGGTCGGAGGAGCGCATCCGGGAGCTGCGCAAGGAGGCCGGCACCGTCTTCCTGGTCAGCCACAACAACAAGTCGATCCGCGACACCTGCGACCGGGTGCTGTGGCTGGAGCGCGGCGAGCTGCGGATGGACGGCCCCACCGACGAGGTGCTCAAGGAGTACGACACGTTCACGGGCAGGTGACCCGAGCGGCCCAGGGCCCCGCCGGAGTCCTCCGGCGGGGCCCCGCGTCTGCAAAGGAAACGTCAACTCCCTTGAAGCCGGGGAGCCTTGACACCCGCCGGTGTGCTGTGGTGAAGGGCGGGCCACCCGGGCGGAACGCGACGCGCTGTACAACGTAAGCTGTACCGGTCCTCGAAAGCGGCAAGTGGGGAGATACTGCGCGACACCTTCCGTCGTGGCCGCCGTGCGACGGCCGGGCGGCGTGTCCGGAACAGCCTGTATTGGGTCGGCAGTGTAGAACGGGAGATGTGACGGCGATGGCTACGGAAACTCCCCAGCTCAACGCAGCACGTGCCGTCCCCGGACCGGGCAGCGCGCGGTGACGGGCACCGGCACGGCCCGCGATGCCGCACGCGCCACCCTGGACAAGGCCGCCGACGAGAACTTCCCGGTGGCCCCGTTCTTCCTGCCCGCCGCCTGGCGCACCGACCTGATGGCCGTCTACGGCTTCGCCCGCCTCGTCGACGACATCGGGGACGGGGACCTCGCCCCCGGCGGCGCCGACGCCCGCCTGCTCGGCGTGCCGGCCGCCGAGGCCGGGGACCGGCTGGTGCTCCTCGACGCCTTCGAGGCCGACCTGCGCCGCGTCTTCGGCTCCACCCCGCGCCATCCGCTGCTGCGCCGCCTCCAGCCCACCGTCCGCCGGTGCGCGCTGACCCCCGAGCCCTTCCTCGGCCTGATCGCCGCCAACCGCCAGGACCAGGTCGTCAAGCGGTACGAGACCTACGACGACCTGCTCGCCTACTGTGCGCTGTCCGCCCATCCCGTCGGCCGTCTGGTCCTCGCCGTCACCGGGACCTCCACGCCCGAGCGGATCCGCCGGTCCGACGCCGTGTGCACCGCCCTGCAGATCGTCGAGCACGTCCAGGACGTCAGGGAGGACCTCGGCCGCGACCGCGTCTACCTGCCCGCCGCCGACATGAAGCGCTTCCACGTGGGCGAGGCCGACCTGGCCGCCCCCAGCGCGGGCGCGTCGGTGCGCGCGCTGGTCGCGTACGAGGTGGAACGCGCCCGGGAGCTGCTGGACGAAGGCGCCCCCCTGGTGGGTGGCGTCCACGGCAGGTTGAGGCTGCTGCTCGCGGGATTCGTGGCGGGAGGACGGGCGGCCCTCGACGCGATCGCCGCCGCCCACTACGACGTACTTCCCGGCCCGCCCAGGCCCGGCAGGCTCCGGTTGCTGCGCGAGGTGGGCGTGACACTGCGAGGAGAGAGGTGATGCGGGCCGTGGAGCCGGCACCGCAGGTGTCCGCACCGGTACTCGCCGCCTACAGCTACTGCGAGGCGGTGACCGGGACGCAGGCCCGCAACTTCGCCTACGGCATCAGGCTGCTGCCCGCGCCGAAGCGGCGCGCGATGTCGGCGCTGTACGCGTTCTCCCGGCGCGTGGACGACATCGGTGACGGGGCGCTGCCGGAGGACGTCAAGACCGCCCGGCTGGAGGACACCCGCGCCCTGCTCGCCCGCATCAGCGAGGGCGCGGTCGAGGAGGACGACACCGACCCCGTCGCGGTGGCCCTGACCCACGCCTCCCGGACCTTCCCGATCCCTCTCGGCGGCCTGGACGAGCTGATCGACGGCGTCCAGATGGACGTCCGCGGACGGACCTACGAGACCTGGGACGACCTGAAGGTCTACTGCCGCTGCGTGGCCGGGGCCATCGGACGGCTCTCCCTCGGCGTGTTCGGCACCGAGCCCGGCGCGCGCGGCGCCGAGCGGGCCCCCGAGTACGCCGACACGCTCGGTCTCGCGCTGCAGCTGACCAACATCCTCCGCGACGTCCGTGAGGACGCCGCGGGCGGCCGCACCTACCTGCCCGCCGACGACCTCGCGAAGTTCGGCTGCGCGGCCGGCTTGCACGGCCCGCACCCGCCGCAGGGCTCCGACTTCCCCGGTCTCGTGCACCACGAGGTCCGGCGGGCCCGCGCGCTGTTCGCCGAGGGCTACCGGCTGCTGCCGCTGCTGGACCGGCGCAGCGGCGCCTGCGTCGCCGCCATGGCCGGCATCTACCGCCGGCTGCTGGACCGCATCGAGCGCGAGCCCGAGGCCGTGCTCCGCGGCCGCGTCTCCCTGCCCGGACGCGAGAAGGCGTACGTCGCCGTGCGCGGCCTGTCCGGGCTGGACGCCCGGCACGTCTCCCGGCAGCTGGTCAGGAGGCGGGCCTGATGGGCCGGCCGGCAGCCAGGCACCGCCCCGACGGCGGACGGCGGGCAACCCTCCGCCGCCCGACGGCGTCCCTGACGGCGACGGGCGGCCGCGGCGCACCGCACCGCCACGGCGGGCGCGCGGGGGAGGGGGCACGATGACCGACGGCACGCGGCCGGCAGGGCCGCCCACCGGCCCGGCGGAGCCCGCCGGACGGCACGCCGTCGTGGTCGGCGGCGGGCTCGCCGGCATCACCGCGGCCCTCGCCCTGGCCGACGCCGGCGTGCGCGTGACGCTGCTGGAGGGCCGGCCCCGTCTCGGCGGGCTCGCCTTCTCCTTCCCGCGCGGCGACCTGACCGTCGACAACGGCCAGCACGTGTACCTGCGCTGCTGCACCGCCTACCGCTGGTTCCTGGACCGGATCGGCGCGCGTGCGCTCGCTCCGCTGCAGAACCGTCTCGACGTGCCCGTCGTCGACGTCACCCGGCCCGCGGGGCGGCGGCTCGGCAGGCTGCGGCGCGACGCCCTGCCCGTCCCCCTGCACCTGGGCCGCAGCCTGGCGACGTACCCGCACCTCACGCTCGCCGAGCGCGCCCGCGTCGGCCGTGCCGCCCTCGCGCTGAAGAAGCTGGACCCCACCGATCCGGCACTGGACGCGCAGGACTTCGGCGGCTGGCTGGCCGCGCACGGCCAGTCGCCGCGCGCCGTCGAGGCCCTGTGGGACCTGGTCGGGATCGCCACCCTCAACGCGGTCGCCTCCCACGCCTCCCTGGGCCTGGCCGCGATGGTGTTCAGGACCGGCCTGCTGTCCGACCCCGGAGCGGCCGACATCGGCTGGGCCCGCGTCCCGCTGGGCGAACTGCACGACCGGCAGGCCCGCAGGGCGCTCGGCTCCGCGGGCGTCCGCACCGAGGTCCGTACCCGCGTCACCGCCGTCTCCCGCCAGGCGGACGGCGGCTGGCGCGTGTCGGTCCCCGGCGACACGCTGCGCGCCGACGCGGTCGTCCTCGCCGTACCGCAGCGGGAGGCGCACCGGCTGCTGCCCCAGGGCGCCCTCGACGACCCCGGGCGGCTGCTGCGCATCGGCACCGCTCCCATCCTCAACCTGCACGTGGTCTACGACCGCCCCGTGCTGCGGGCGCCCTTCCTCACGGCCCTCGGCACCCCGCTGCAGTGGGTCTTCGACCGCACCGAGGCGTCGGGCCTCGGCAGCGGCCAGTACCTCGCGGTCTCCCAGTCCGCCGCGCAGGACGAGATCGACACCCCCGTCGCCGAGCTGCGCGGGCGCTACCTGCCCGAACTCGCCCGGCTGCTGCCCCGTGCGCGCGGCGCCGGGGTGAAGGACTTCTTCGTGACCCGGGAGCGCACCGCCACGTTCGCTCCCGCCCCCGGCGTCGGGCGGCTCAGGCCCGGCGCCCGCACCAAGGCCCCCGGCCTGTACCTGGCCGGAGCGTGGACCGCCACCGGGTGGCCCGCGACCATGGAGAGTGCGGTCCGCAGCGGTGTGAGCGCGGCGGACGCCGCGCTGCGCGCCCTGGGCCGGCCCCGCCCGGGCCGTCTCTTCGCGTTCGAGGAGGCGGCGTGATGCCCGACCGGCACGGCGCGGCGGGCTCCCGCACTTCCGGCACCGCAACAAGAGGAGTAACTGTGCCCACTGTGCCCCCGGCCTCGACGGCTGCCGAGGCGGTGGACGTGACCGCGCTCCTGGAGCGCGGCCGAACCCTGGCCACGCCGGTGCTGCGGGCGGCCGTCGACCGCCTCGCCCCGCCCATGGACACCGTTGCCGCCTACCACTTCGGCTGGATCGACGCCGCGGGCAACCCGGCCCACGGGGACGGCGGCAAGGCCGTGCGCCCCGCCCTCGCCGTGCTCTCCGCCGAGGTCACGGGCGCCGCGCCCGAGACCGGCATCCCCGGCGCGGTCGCCGTCGAGCTGGTGCACAACTTCTCCCTGCTGCACGACGACCTCATGGACGGCGACGAGCAGCGCCGCCACCGCGACACCGTCTGGAAGGTGCACGGTCCCGCCCAGGCCATCCTCGTCGGCGACGCCCTGTTCGCGCTCGCCAGCGAGATCCTGCTCGAACTCGGCACCGCCGAGGCCGGGCGCGCCACCCGCCGGCTCACCACCGCCACGCGCGCCCTGATCGACGGCCAGGCCCAGGACATCTCCTACGAGCACCGCGACCGCGTCAGCGTCGAGGAGTGCCTGGAGATGGAGGGCAACAAAACCGGCGCCCTGCTCGCCTGCGCCAGCTCCATCGGCGCGGTCCTCGGCGGCGCGGACGACCGCACCGCCGACGCGCTGGAGAAGTACGGCTACCACCTCGGCCTCGCCTTCCAGGCCGTCGACGACCTCCTCGGCATCTGGGGCGACCCGGAGGCCACCGGCAAGCGGACCTGGAGCGACCTGCGCCAGCGCAAGAAGTCCCTGCCGGTGGTGGCCGCGCTCGCCGCGGGCGGACCCGCTTCCGAGCGGCTCGGGGAGATCCTCGCAGCCGACGCCAGGAGCACCGGCGTCGAGAACTTCTCCGAGGAGGAGTTCGCGGCCCGCGCCGCGCTCATCGAGGAGGCGGGCGGCCGCGACTGGACGGCGGACGAGGCACGCCGTCAGCACACCATCGCCATCGAGGCCCTCGACGCCGTCGACATGCCCGAGCGGGTCCGGGGCTGTTTCACGGCGCTCGCGGACTTCGTCGTCGTACGGAAGAGGTGACCGCTATCGGTCGAACATTCCTCACGTAGTCGCCGGCCGGTGCCCAGGAGGTGTCGGGCGCCGGCCGACGGCGGACCCACAGCAGCACGACTCGCACGACTGCACGAAGGGGAAGCCATGACAGCGACGACCGACGGAAGCACCGGGGCCACCCTGCCGCCCCGCGCTGCCGCGGCCAGTGAAACCCTCACCACCCCGCCGGCGGCCGGGGTCCGCGAAGCCGCCGCAGACGCCGTCCGGCGCGCCACCGGCCATCTGCTCTCCCGCCAGGACACCGAGGGCTGGTGGAAGGGGGACCTCGAGACCAACGTGACGATGGACGCCGAGGACCTGCTGCTGCGTCAGTTCTTAGGGATCCGCGACGAGGACACCACCCGCGCCGCCGCCCTCTTCATCCGCGGCCAGCAGCGCCAGGACGGCACCTGGGCCACCTTCCACGGCGGGCCGGGGGAACTGTCCACCACCATCGAGGCGTACGTCGCCCTGCGCCTGGCCGGCGACGCACCCGAGGCGCCCCACATGGCGAAGGCCGCGGCCTGGGTCCGCGACCGGGGCGGCATCGCCGCCTCCCGCGTCTTCACCCGCATCTGGCTCGCCCTGTTCGGCTGGTGGAAGTGGGAGGACCTGCCGGAACTCCCGCCGGAGCTCATCTGCTTCCCCCGCTGGGCGCCGCTGAACATCTACGACTTCGGCTGCTGGGCGCGGCAGACCATCGTGCCGCTCACCATCGTCTCCGCCAAGCGCCCCGTGCGCCCCGCGCCGTTCCCGCTGGACGAGCTGCACACCGACCCCGGCCGCCCCGTCCCGCCGAAGCCGCTGGCGCCGGCGATGAGCTGGGACGGCGCCTTCCAGCGCCTCGACAAGGCCCTGCGCGCCTACCGCAGGGTCGCGCCTAAGGCTCTGCGCAGGGCGGCGATGAACGCGGCCGCCCGCTGGATCGTCGAGCGGCAGGAGAACGACGGCTGCTGGGGCGGCATCCAGCCGCCGGCCGTCTACTCGATCATCGCCCTGCACCTGCTCGGCTACGACCTGCGGCACCCGGTGATGCGCGCGGGGCTGGAGTCGCTCGACCGCTACGCCGTGTGGCGCGAGGACGGCGCCCGCATGATCGAGGCCTGCCAGTCACCGGTGTGGGACACCTGCCTGGCCACCATCGCGCTCGCCGACGCCGGACTTCCCGCCGACCACCCGCAGTTGGTGAAGGCCGCGGACTGGATGCTCGGCGAGCAGGTCGTGCGCCCCGGCGACTGGTCGGTGCGCCGGCCCGGGCTGATCCCCGGCGGCTGGGCGTTCGAGTTCCACAACGACAACTACCCCGACATCGACGACACCGCCGAGGTCATCCTCGCGCTGCGCCGTGTGCGCCACCACGACCCGGAGCGGCTGGAGAGGGCCGTCGCGCGCGGGGTGCGCTGGGAGTTCGGCATGCAGTCCAGGAACGGCGCGTGGGGCGCCTTCGACGTCGACAACACCAGCCCGTTCCCCAACCGGCTGCCGTTCTGCGACTTCGGCGAGGTCATCGACCCGCCGTCCGCGGACGTCACCGCGCACGTCGTCGAGATGCTCGCCTTCGAGGGTCTGGCCCACGACCCGCGCACCCGGCGCGGCATCGCCTGGCTGCTGGCCGAACAGGAGCCGGACGGCTCGTGGTTCGGCCGCTGGGGCGTCAACTACGTCTACGGCACCGGCTCGGTGGTGCCCGCCCTCGTCGCCGCCGGCCTGCCCGGCTCCCACCCGGCGATCCGTCGCGCGGTGGCCTGGCTGGAGAGCGTGCAGAACGACGACGGTGGCTGGGGCGAGGACCTGCGCTCCTACCAGGACGCCCGGAAGTGGAGCGGCCGGGGCGCCTCCACCGCCTCGCAGACCGCCTGGGCGCTGATGGCGCTGCTGGCGGCGGGGGAGAAGGACTCCGGGGCGGTCGAGCGGGGCGTCGCCTGGCTCGCCGCCACCCAGCGCGAGGACGGCTCCTGGGACGAGCCGTACTTCACCGGCACGGGCTTCCCGTGGGACTTCTCCATCAACTACCACCTCTACCGGCAGGTGTTCCCCCTCACCGCCCTCGGCCGGTACGTCCACGGGGAACCCGTCCCGGGCCGGGCCGCCGGCGCGAACCACCCGGCCGGGAAGTCCGGCGAGCCCCTCGCCGAGGCCCAGGGGGGCTGATGACGGGCAAGCCGGTCCCGGCCCCGCTGCTGATCGCCTGCGCGCTCGGCATCGAGCACTTCGCCCTGCGCACCAGCGACCGCGGCGGCGCCGGGGGACCGGTCACCCTCCTGCGCACCGGCATGGGGCCGAAGGCGGCGGAACGCTCCGTCACCCGGCTCCTGGCCGGCCCCGCCCACGCCGGCGCCGCCGTACTGGCGACCGGCTTCTGCGCGGGACTCGACCCGGGTATGCACCCCGGCGACCTGGTCGTCGCCGAGGAGACCCGGGACCCCCGCGGGACGGTGCCGTGCGTCGGCACCGTCCTGCTCGTCAGGGAACTGGCGCGCACCCTGCCCGGGCGCACCGTCCACACCGGTCCGCTCACCGGCTCCGACCACGTCGTGCGCGGACCTGAACGCTCCGACCTGCGCGCCACCGGCGCGATCGCCGTCGACATGGAGTCCGCGGCCACCCTGCTCAGTGCCGTCCGGACGGGGGCGCGTCCCGTTGCCGCCGTCCGGGTGGTCGTGGACGCACCGGAACACGAACTCGTCCGGATCGGCACGGTGCGCGGAGGAATATCGGCTTTCCGCGTTCTTCGTTCCGTCCTACCGACTTTCTTCGAATGGCACCGTAATGTGCTGCTCCCCAGGAGGTGAGCCCGATGGCCATGCCACTGCGCCAGTCCATCAAGGTCGCTACATACTTGGCCGGACAGAAGATGCGCCGGCGGGACAAGTTCCCGCTCATCGTGGAACTGGAGCCCCTCTACGCCTGCAACCTCAAGTGCGAGGGCTGCGGCAAGATCCAGCATTCCGCCGGGGTGCTCAAGCAGCGCATGCCGGTGGCGCAGGCCGTGGGAGCGGTTTTGGAGTCCGGCGCGCCGATGGTCTCCATCGCCGGCGGCGAGCCGCTGATGCACCCGCAGATCGACGAGATCGTGCGGCAGCTCGTGGCGAGGCGCAAGTACGTCTTCCTTTGCACCAACGCCATGCTGCTGCGCAAGAAGATGGACAAGTTCACCCCTTCGCCCTACTTCGCCTTCGCGGTGCACATCGACGGACTGCGCGAGAGGCACGACGAGTCGGTGGCGAAGGAGGGCGTCTTCGACGAGGCCGTGGCGGCCATCAAGGAGGCCAAGCGGCGCGGCTTCCGGGTGACCACCAACTCGACGTTCTTCAACACCGACACCCCGCAGACCGTCGTCGAGGTCCTCAACTACCTCAACGACGACCTCAGGGTGGACGAGATGATGATCTCGCCCGCTTACGCCTACGAGAAGGCGCCCGACCAGGAGCACTTCCTCGGCGTGGAGCAGACCCGCGAACTGTTCAGAAAGGCCTTCGCGGGTGGCAACCGGCGCCGCTGGCGGCTCAACCACTCCCCGCTGTTCCTCGACTTCCTCGAGGGCAGGGTCGACTTCCCGTGCACCGCGTGGGCGATCCCGAACTACTCGCTGTTCGGCTGGCAGCGCCCCTGCTACCTGATGAGCGACGGCTACGTGCCGACGTACCGGGAGCTGATCGAGGAGACCGACTGGGACAAGTACGGCCGCGGCAAGGACCCGCGCTGCGCCAACTGCATGGCGCACTGCGGCTACGAGCCCACCGCCGTGCTCGCCACCATGGGGTCCCTGAAGGAGTCCCTGCGCGCCGTGCGCGAGACCGTCTCCCAGAAGAACGGGTGACGCCATGACGGCCATCCCGCTGGGCGTGCCCGAGGTGCCGGCCCGGCCGGTCGCCGAGCGCCGCAGGAGCCGGCGGATCCAGGTCGGTTCGGTGGCGGTGGGCGGGGACGCGCCGGTGTCGGTGCAGTCGATGACGACGACGCGGACGTCGGACATCGGTGCCACCTTGCAGCAGATCGCGGAGCTGACCGCGGCGGGCTGCCAGATCGTGCGGGTGGCGTGCCCGACGCAGGACGACGCGGACGCGCTGGCGACGATCGC
>NZ_JBEYXZ010000012.1:0-43815 GCF_040645305.1 Streptomyces sp. NPDC046831
TCCTCCAGCACCGCCAGCTGATCGAAGAACACCCGGCTCAGCTCCCGCGCGTCCCGCGGAGCCACCTTCGAGGGATCGGCGACCTCCGGCAACCGGGTTGCTTCCGCGTCCGTCCTCGCCGTCGTGATCGCCGTCATGCTGTGCCCCTCCCTGATCTCCACGTCACCGTGTCCGCCGCGGTGCCCGACGAAGGGCCGCCTACCCCGCTTTCCACGGCACACACCACCGGTTCCCGCCGGCCGCGAGTGGTGTACGGCACACCAGGCGCTCGCGTCCCGCGGGTGTTCCGGCGTTCACCCGGACCGGGCCTCACGACGCGGGCCCGGTGTCCGGGCGCGCGGTGTGGTCGGGGTGCCCGCTGGTACGGCGGCCCTCCTTCAGCTCCGCCTCGAACAGGTGGTCCTTGCCGTCGGCGAGGTCCTGGAGGGCGGCGGACTCCAGGTCCCTGAACGGCTGGTAGTAGGTGCTGTTGTAGGCCTCGACGATCTGGAAGGTCCAGTGGCCGGGGATGACGTTGCGGCCCAGCACCTCCCGTTCGACCCGCTCGGCCCACTCGTGGTGCCCGGCCTTGCGCAGCAGCTCCACCGCGCGGTCCAGTTCGAAGTCGGCGGTGCCGGTGAGCTGGTGGAAGGAGTACAGATGGCCACGGGCCCGCTCGGTGGTCTCCAGCGCCTTCGACAGCGCGCCGAGCGCCTCCACGGTCGTGTCCGTGACACCGGACGGCCGCCGGTGTGCCTCGTCGGGGCCGTCTCGTCGATCACTCATGTGCTAGGGGTCTCCTGCGTCGGCTGCGGTTGCACTTCTGTCTTCGGGTGGCGAGGCCCGGCCGGATGCCGGGCTCCGGGGCGGACCGGGGTCCGGCGGGGGGCGGTGGGCGGCTGCCGGGGGCGGCCGGCGGCCGGGTGCTTCGGTCAGTTCGGCCGTGAACTGGGCGCCGGAGAGCAGGGCGAGGTTGGACAGCCACAGCCAGATCAGGAAGACGACGACGCCGGCGAGGGAGCCGTACAGCCGGCTGTAGGCGCTGAAGACGGACGCGTAGACGGCGAAGCCCGCCGACACCGTCAGCCACAGGGCCGCCGCCAGGACTCCGCCCGGAAGGCTGTGCGACCGGCGCCGGGCCGAGGGCGGTCCGGTGCGGAACAGGACGACGACGAGAAGGACCACCAGGCACAGCAGCATCGGCCAGCGCAGCAGGCTCCAGGCCCAGGCGACGGTGCCGTCGAGGCCGAGGAGGCGGCCCGCGCTCTCGGCGACGGGGCCGGTCACGAGCAGCAGGAGCGCGCTGAGCGCGAGCAGGCCCAGCAGCACGAGCGCGGTCAGCACGATGCGGTGGGCGGTGCGCCAGGGGGACCGCCGGTCCTCGGTGCGGTGCATGCGGTGCAGGGCGCGGCGGAAGACGGCCAGGTAGCTGGAGGCCGACCACAGGGCGCTCGCCGCGCCCACGCCCAGCAGGGTCCAGGCCGCGGAGCTCGGCGTGAGCATCCGGGTCAGCAGCTCGTGCAGGGCGGATCCCGACTCGGCGGGGGCGTAGGCGGTGACGTGGGCGATGAAGTCCCTCGCCGTGCCCGGGCTGACGAGGCCGAAGGAGATCACCGTGACCAGCAGCGCGGGCAGCACCGCGAGGATGGCGTAGTAGGTGAGGGCGGCGGCGTAGTCGGAGATGTCGTCGCGCCACATCGACCCCGGGGTGCGGCGGAGGGCGGGCCACCACGCGGCGGGCGTGGCCGGCCGGGCACCGGCCGGGCGCCCCGGCGGCCGGCGCGTGCGGCCGCCGGGCACGGTCTGCGGCTCAGCGGACATGCTCCTCCACCTCGGCCTCGTGACGTCGCGGCCGGCGGTCCGGCGGCCGCCGGACCCCGGTCGCGCACCGCGCCGCGGGTGCCGGGCGGGCCGCCGCCGATGTCATACGGGTGTCGTACGGGTGTCGTACGGGCCGGGGACCGCACCGCCGCGACGGGACGACGGCGGCGGACGGTCCCACCGCCCGCTGTCGGGCGTGCCCCGGCGGGGTCCCACGGCCCGTGGGTACGGGACCGGGTGCGGGGCGGGTCAGCCGACCTCGCCGCCGCGCGAGGCGGCGTCCGTCTCGGTGGAGACGCCGGCGGTGGCCAGCTTGCCTCCCGCGCTCTCCAGGTGCGCCCGGACGAACCACTGGAACTGCTCGAGGTCGCGCAGCTGCTCGATGAGCAGGTCCTCCGTGGCGGGGTCCACTTCGCCGGCCTCCTTGACGGCGGCGCGGACGTCCGTGATCACACCCGTGTAGACCAGGTCCAGGGCGCCCAGGTGGGCGATGGCGTCGGCCCGGCCGATGGAGTAGTCGTCCCAGGTCCGCTCGCTGACGAGCGCGCCGGGCGTGCCCTGGGCCACGCCACCGAGCGCGGCGATGCGTTCGGCGACGTCGTCGGCCATCTCGCGCACCCGGTCGACCTGCGGGTCGACCATCTCGTGGACGGCGATGAAGTGGGGTCCCACGACGTTCCAGTGCACGTGCTTGAGCGTGAGGTGCAGATCGTTCAGTGCGTGCAGGCGCGTACGGAGCACTCCGATGAGCCGGCCGGCGGCCTCCAGTTCGATGCCGGGAACGGTGTACTGCGGAGTGAGGTCCTGTGCCATGAGTTCTCATACCTTCCGTGTTGCATCGGTGGCCCTAGCACTCGTGCCCCGAGACGCCGTCGGCAGACACGGTCCCCGATGATCAGTGACCGATCGGACCAGCGACGCAGGACACGCTCCGGCGGCGACGGCGGGAGGGTGAGGACGTGAAGAGCGGCCGTGCACGTACGCCGCGCCGCCCGACCGAGCGAGGAGAGCCCTGTGAACGACGTGACACCGCCGCCCGGCTTCCGCCCCCGCGCCGTCGCGGCCATGTCGGCGGACGCCGCCGAGGCGGTCCTCGACCCCCCGTCGCTGCGCGCCCTGCGGGCGGTCTGCGACCTGGCCCCGCTCCCCGTGCTGGACGACTTCGGCACACCGCGCGCCCGGTCCCTGCTCGCCGGGGCCGACCTGCTCGTCACCGGCTGGGGCTGTCCGCCGCTGGACGCGGCGGTGCTGGACACGGCGCCCCGGCTGCGGGCCGTGGTGCACACCGCGGGCAGCGTGCGCGGGCACGTCACCGAGGCCTGCTGGCGGCGCGGCCTGGAGGTCTCCTCCGCGGCCGCCGTCAACGCCCTGCCCGTGGCCGAGTACACCCTCGGCATGATCCTGCTGACCGGCAAGCAGGTCCTGGAGCGGGCGCGCGACTACCGTGCCTCCCGCGCCCGGGAGCCCTGGCAGCGCACGCCCCGCACCGTCGGCAACTACCACCGCACCGTGGGCATCGTGTCCGCGTCGCTGATCGGGCGCCGGGTCGTCGAGCTGCTCCGCCCGCACGACGTGGAGGTGCTGCTGTACGACCCGTACGTCACCGGCGAGGAGGCGGCGCACCTGGGCGTGCGCCGGGTGGAGCTGCCGGAGCTGTTCGCACGGTGCGAGACCGTCAGCGTGCACACTCCGCTGCTGCCGGCGACGCGTGGCCTGGTGGACCGCTCGCTGATCGAGGCGATGCCCGCCGGCGCCGTCCTCATCAACACCTCCCGCGGCGCCGTCGTCGACCAGGCCGCCCTGACCGACGCCCTCCTCGCGGGCCGCATCCGTGCCGTGCTCGACGTCACCGACCCCGAGGTGCTGCCGCCGGATCACCCGTTGTGGAGCTGCGACGGCGTGCTGCTCACCCCGCACCTCGCCGGCTCCCAGGGCAACGAGTGGCGGCGCCTGGCCGACCTGGCGGCCGCCGAGGTCGCGCGCTGGGCGTCCGGGGCCGGCTTCCTGCACCCCGTACGGCGCGAGAGGCTGGCCTTCACGGCGTGAGTGTCCCGTTCGCACTCCCCGCCGCGGACCGCGGGCCGAGCCCCCGTACCAGCCGCAGCCCTGGGCCACTGGGAAGCGGGTGGGGCGGGCTCCCGGCCGTTCCATGGCGCTGGTGTTCGGAGCCCGGCGGACCCTACGGCCGGGAGCCGGGCGGCGGACGATGGGCGCCCCGTTGCCGGCCGCCGGCGGACCTCCGTCCCGGCTCGGGGAAACACGGGACGGAGGCCCTGACTCCATTCCGCCCCGTCCCCGGCCATGGACGCAACCGGACGGACACGGACGTGGCTGCCGCGGGCTCCGGCCGGAGTATCGGTGCCGCACGAAGGTGAGGACACGGCGCACGGACGGCGCGGCCGCGCGGGGTCCGCGGACGGCGGCCCAAGCGCGGACTCGCGGGCCGGACCCAGCGCGGAGGTGGGGCACGTCCGGTCGCCGGCCACGACCGGGTTCGCTCGCCGCGGGCCGTGCTGCCGCCGCCAGGGGGCAGGCCGGGCCCGAGGGGGTGCCGACCGGGCCTGCGGCCGGTGAGACTGCCGGACCCGAGGCCAGTGGGCCGGCCGGACCCGAGGGGATGCCGACCGGGCCTGCGGCCGGTGAGACTGCCGGACCCGAGGCCAGTGGGCCGGCCGGACCCGAGGCCGGTCAGCCGGCCGGGCTGCCGCCGCCAGGAGGCCGGGCGCGCGCCGGGACGCCGGCGCACAGACCACGACGCGGAGACCAGCGCGGCCACGGACGGCTCACCCGCGCCCGCCGTGCTGCCGCCGCCAGGGGGCCGGCCGGACCCGAGGCCGGTCAGCCGGCCGGGCTGCCGCCGCCGGCGGGCCGGCCGGACCCGAGGCCGGTGGGCCGGCCGGGCCCCGGGTGGCGGCGTGCGGGGGGACCGCGGCGCGGAGACGGGCGCGGTCGCGGGCACGCCCGGTTCCGGTGGGCGGCGCGGTATCCGCTCGCGGGGACCGGCCGGGGACGTTCGGCCCTGTGCGCGGCGCCCGGTCCACGCCCACCCTGGCTTCAGACGGACGTGATCCGGAAGGCGACCGAGAGGAGCCGGTGCGATGAGGCAACGCAGCGTGAGTGACCTGATGACGCCCACCGCTGTAAGCGTCCAGCGGGGCACCGCGCTCATGGAGATAGTGCGGCTCCTGGAGGAGTACGACATCACGGCCGTGCCGGTCGTCGACGACGGCCGCCCCGTCGGTGTGGTCTCCGAGGCCGACCTGATGCACCGGCACACGAGCGGCAAGGCCGCGACCGTGGCCGAGGAGCTGATGACGAGCCCGGCGATCGTCGCCGAGCCGGACTGGAACGTCATCCGGGCGGCGCGGACGATGGAGGAGCACCGGATCAAGCGGCTGCCGGTGGTGGACGGCCTCGGCCGGCTGATCGGCGTCATCAGCCGCAGCGACCTGGTCCAGCTGTGGCTGCGCCGGGACCGCGCCATCCAGGAGGAGATCGTGGAGGAGATCCTCGTGGGCACGCTCGGCCTGCCGCCGTCCGCGGTGACGGTGGAGGTCAGCGACGGCAAGGTCACGCTGAGCGGCACCGTGCCCAGCAGCAGCCTCGTGCCGGTCGTCGTGCGGCTGTGCGAGAGCGTCGACGGCGTGGTCGAGGTGGTCGACCGGCTGGGCTTCCACGAGGACGACGCCGCCGTGGCGGCGGCCGGGAGCGACGGGTCCCGGCCCGAGCCGGAGACTCGCCGGTGAACCGCGTCGCCGAAGGAGCCGCCGTATGAAGGTGTCCGACGTGATGAGCGCGCCGGCGGTCTGTGTCACTCCCGGAACCTCGCTGGCGGAGGTGGCCGGCCGGCTCGCCGACGAGGGAGTCGGTTCCGTGCTGGTCGTCGAGGAGGGGGCGCTGCGCGGCATCGTCACCGACCGCGACCTCGCTCTGCGCGGGCTGGGGGCCGGGGCGGGCGCGGGCGCGCGGGCCGAGACGGTGATGTCGCCGGACGTCGTCACGGTGCGCGCGTCCGACGACGTGCACGTGGCCTACCGCGCGTTCCGCAGGTCCGGGGTGCGCCGTCTGCCCGTGCTGGACGAGGGCCGGGCGGTGGGCGTGCTGACGGTGGACGACGTGCTCCTGGACGTCTTCCAGCGGCTGGCGGACCTCCTGGGTCCGGTGGCCTGGAGCGTGCTGGACGAACCGCCCGGCCCCCCGTCGGCGCGGGGCCGAGCGGTGCGGCCGGGCGCACGGCCGTCCGGGCAGTCCCCGGTCCGCTCGGAGGCGGCACGGCGCGGAAGCGGCGTCTGAGCGAGGTGCGTCGTACGCACCGGGGCCGGGTCCGTGGCACTCCCGTCCATGGCACTCCCGTCCGTGGCGCTCCCCCGGGTCGGCGGCTGCGCAGGTGCCCCGACTGGGCGCGGCGCCTCGCCGCGTCACCGGACCGCCCTCGCATGTCCGGTACGCGGGTCGTTCCTCCGCCGCGGCCCTGCGACCCGCCGCCCCGGGTCGCCGGTGCGGCCTCACCCGACCGGGACGGGGCCGGGGCGTCCCGACGCTCGCTACGCCGTTCACGACCGGCAGGATCCCCGCCAGTGACTCGGGCCACCGGCGCGCGTCCGAGGCCGGTCCGGCCAGGGGCGGAGGCCCGGCTCACCCGGCGTCGCCCGGTGCCCACCGGTCGCCGGGTGCCCGGCAGTCGGAGGGTTCGCGCCGGTCGCCGGGGTCCCGTCCGCCGACGGGCAGCGGCACGTTCCACCGCAGGACGGTGCCGCAGGGCTGCCCGCGGGTGACGACGAAGCTGCCGCCGAGTTCCTCGGCCCTGCTGCGCAGGTTGGCCAGCCCGCTGCGCCGCGTCACGGCGGGATCGACCCCGCAGCCGTCGTCGGCCACGGTCAGCCGCAGCACCCCGTCCCGCACGTCGGCGTCGATCCGGACCGAGGCCGCGTCGGCGTGCCGGGCGATGTTGGACAGCGCCTCGCGCAGCACGGCCAGCAGGTGCTCGGCGTGCTGGGCGGGCACCTCGGTGTCCAGCAGGCCGGTCATGCGCAGCGCCGGAGTGAAGCCCAGCGTCTGCGTCGCGGTGTCGGCGAGGGCCAAAAGCTGGCCGCGCAGCCCGGTCCCGCGGTCCGGGCAGTCGCGGTGCCGCAGCCCGAAGATGGTGGTGCGGATGACCTTGATCGTGTCGTCCAGGTCGTCCACGACCCGCTGGATCCGCGTCACCGTCTCGGGCCGGTCGGCGACGCGTCCGAGGGCGGCCTGGAGGGTCAGCCCATCCGCGAAGAGGCGCTGGATCACCAGGTCGTGCAGGTCACGGGCGATGCGGTCGCGGTCGCCGGCCAGGGCGAGCTGTTCGGCGTGCTGCCGGTGCTCGGCCACCTGCAGCGCCAGGGCGACCTGGTCGGCGAACGTGCGCACCATCTCCAGGACCGTGTCGTTGAACGGGGGGCTGCCCGGCGCGTCGGCGACCTGCAGGACGCCCCGCACCCGTTCCCGGCCGCCGACGGGCACGAAGAAGCCCGGCCCGAGCGGGACGACCGAGGCGCTGCCGCCGGAGGACCGGGAGTCGCCGCTGAGGTCGTCGCTGCTGATGGTCTCGCCGGTCGCGAAGACCTTCGCCGCGAGCGTGGTCGCGGGCAGCGCCAGGCCCCGCACGAGAGGGGCCGCCTCGCCCGCGGCCGTCTCCACCACCAGGTCACCGCTGTCCCCCACCGGCAGGGCGAGCGTCACGAGGTCCGCGCCGGTCATCTCCCGCACGGTGTCGGCCAGCGAGCGCAGCGTCTGCGCCGGGGGTTCTCCGGACAGCAGCGCCCGGGTCAGGTCCGCACCCGCGGTCAGCCGGTGCTCGCGGTGCCGGCTCTCCTCGTACAGGCGCGCGTTGTCGATGGCCACGCCGGCGGCCGCGGCCAGGCTGCGCAGCACCGACTCGTCGTCCTCGTCGAACGGCCGCCCGCCCCGCTTGTCGGTCAGGTACAGGTTGCCGAAGATTCTGTCCCCGACCTGGACGGGGGTGCCGAGGAAGCCGCGCATGGGCGGGTGCCCGGCGGGGAAGCCGACCGCCTCCGGGTGGGAGCCGAGGTCGGTCAGGCGGAGCGAGCGGGGCTCGCGGATCAGCAGGCCGAGGATGCCGTGGCCCTCCGGGTAGTGGCCGATCCGCGCGATGGTCTCGTCGTCCACGCCGACGGTGATGAACTGCTTGATGCGGCCCTCTTCGCCGAGCACGCCGAGCGCGCCGTAGCGGGCGTCCACGAGGTCGACCGCGGACTGCACGATGCGCAGCAGCAGGTCCTCCAGCCGCAGGTTGCTGCCGATGGCCACGACCGCGTCCAGCAGCGTCTGCATCTGGTCGCGGCGGCCGCGCACGCGCTCGACGTGCTCCTGCAACTCGCTGAGCAGCGCGTCCATCCGCAGGTGGGGAGCGGTGCCTTCGCCACCCGTGCCCGGTCGGTCATTCACCGCGACCGTCCTCGCCTTCTGGCTTTCGTCACATGTCGACGACACGCCGCACGGCCTTACTGAACACGACACCATGGTGCCGCGAACGCGGCAAACCCGCCGCGCGGCGGAAGCGGTGCGGCGGGGGCTCCGCCGGGCGGGTGGCGGGCGGGGTGGCCGTCGCGCCCCCGTCACCGGACACCCTTCCAAGGCGGCGCACCGGCCGTGGGTCATCACGACCCGTCTTCCCGACACGCGCCGCCCCGGTTACCGCATATATCACCCCAAAGCGTGTGTTATTCATCCATGAACACACCTTCGCGGCGCACCCTGCTCAGTGCCTCGATGGCGGCCGCCGGTCTGGGAGCCCTGGCCGCCTGCTCCGGGGCCGACTCGCCTTCGCGTCCCGGCGCGGGATCCGGCTCGCATCCGGGGGCCGCCGCCCCGGGCGCCGGGCACGGCCCCTTCGTCCCCGAGGCCGCGAAGGGGTACGTGGACCCGTCCGGCCCCGAGGTGGTCGCCGCCGAGCGGAAGCGTGGGCGGGGTCCGGTGCGCAAGGTCAGGCTGACGGCCACCGAGGGGTCGTTCGATCTGGGCGGGCGGACCGTCAGGTCGTGGGCGTACGGTGACACGCTGCCCGGCAGGGAGGTCCGGGTCACCGCGGGCGACATCCTCGACCTGACGCTCGCCAACCACCTGCCCGTGGGCACGACGCTGCACTCGCACGGCATCCGCCTGCGCTGCGACATGGACGGCGTTCCGGGCCTCACCCAGCACGACATCAGGCCCGGCGCCGACTTCCGCTACCGCTTCGCCGTGACGCACCCGGGCACGTACTGGCTGCACTCGCACTCCGGGATGCAGCTCGACCGCGGCCTGTACGCCCCGCTGATCGTGGACGACCCCGACGAGCCGCTGTCCTACGACGAGGAGTGGGTCGTCGTCCTGGACGACTGGCTGGACGGCGTGGACGGCTCGACCCCGGACGAGGTGCTGGCGCAGCTGCGCAAGGGGGCCGCGCCCATGCACATGGGCGGGGCTCCGGACAAGAGCGGCGGGCACGACGGCTCCGGCCACGACAGGACCGCGGGGCACGGGCCGGCGGGGAAACGGTCCCGCGGCCCGTCCCGCATCCTGCAACATTCCCGCAGCGAGCTCCTGCAGAGCCCGGGCGGGCACGTCGACTTCCCGTACTACCTGGTCAACGGCCGCCTGCCGAAGGCCCCGTCGGTCTTCCGGGCCCGCCCGGGCGACCGCATCCGGCTGCGGATCATCAACGCGGGAGCGGAGACCGCCTTCCGCGTGGCGCTGGGCGGCCACCGGATGACGGTGACCCACACGGACGGCTACCCGGTCGAGCACAGGACCACGGACGCGCTGATCATCGGCATGGCCGAGCGCTACGACGTACTGGTCACCGCCGAGGACGGGGTCTTCCCGCTGGTCGCCCTCGCCGAGGGCAAGAAGGGGCGGGCGCTGGGGGTGCTGCGCACCGGCGGCAGGGAGGACCTCCCCAAGCCCTCGGTGCGCCCGGAGGAGCTCGACGGCCGCATCGTGCCGGCCCAGCGTCTGGTGCCGCACGAGTCCGTGGCCCTGCGCGAGGGAGAGCCGGACCGCGATCTGCGGATCAGGCTGACCGGCAGCATGAGGAACTACGACTGGGGCTTCGACCACCAGCCGTTCTCGATGGAGCGGCGCCACCCCGTCCGTCAGGGTGAGCGGGTCCGGCTGACGCTGATCAACGCCACCGACATGTGGCACCCGATGCACCTGCACGGGCACACGTTCGCCATGACCGGCCTCGGCGCGTCCGGCGCCCGGAAGGACACCGCGATCGTCCTGCCGCACCGCAAGCTGGTGGTCGACTTCCGCGCCGACAATCCGGGGCTGTGGATGCTCCACTGCCACAACCAGTACCACTCCGAGTCCGGCATGATGACCGTGCTCGGCTACCGCAAGTGACGAGCGGCCGCCTCCCCGGCGGACCGGCGCGCGGCCGCTGCGCCGGGGACACACGGCTGCTACTCGGCCCGGACCCGCCCGGTCCGCGTGCACAGAACGCCGTGAGGCCGTGACAGGGTGCATGCGCCGTACGTCCGGCGGCGGTGCGGCCGGTCACCCCATCGGCGGGCGCCGGCGCGCGAGCGCGCGGCGGCTCTCCGATGCTGGCCGGGGGACGGCCGCCGTCCGCGGGTGCCCGCGCGGGCGGGGCCCCCGCGGACCTGACTGCCGGAAGGGCGGTGCGGTGATGAGGCTTGTCGTCGATCTCAACCGGTGCCAGGGCTACGCCCAGTGCGCCTTCCTGGCGCCCGACGTGTTCGTGATGCACGGCGAGGAATCACTGGTCTACAACCCCCGGCCGGAGCCGGCACAGCGCGAGAAGGTGGCACGCGCCGTCGCCGCCTGCCCGGTGGGCGCGATCACGGCCGGCGGGCTGGACGCCGCGGCCGGCGAGCAGGCCTGGGAGACCCTCGATGCCACCTGAGGACTACCTCGCGTGGCTCCGCCGTGAGGGCCGGATCGTGATCGTCGGGGCCTCGCTGGCCGGTCTGCGGGCCGCCGAGACCCTGCGCGCGGAGGGCTTCACCGGATCCCTCACGCTGGTCGGTGACGAGCCGTACGAGCCGTACGACCGGCCGCCGCTGTCCAAGGCGGTCCTGCTGGGCAGGGCGCGGCCGGACCGGACGGAACTGCCCCGGCGCGGGGAGATCGACGCGACCTGGCGTCTGGGGGTGGCGGCGACCGGGCTGGACACGACCGCCCGGCGGGTCCGGCTGGCCGACGGCGACGAGGTGCCCTACGACCGGCTGCTGATCGCGACCGGTGTCCGCGCCCGGCCCTGGCCGCAGGAGGCGGAGGCCCAGCTCGACGGGGTGTTCGTGCTGCGGACCCGGGACGACGCGGTCCGGCTGCACCGGCGGTTGCAGGCGTCACCGCGCCGGGTGCTCGTGATCGGCGCCGGGTTCACGGGGTCGGAGATCGCCTCCGCCTGCCGGCACCGGGACATCCCCGTCACCGTGGCGGAGCGCGCGGGCGCGCCTCTGGTGGGCGCCCTCGGCGGGGTCGTCGGGGCGGTGGCCGCCGACCTGCACCGGGACAACGAGGTCGACCTGCGCACCGGTGTGACGGTGACCGGGCTGGAGGGGGACGCGGCGGGCCGGGTGCGGGCCGCCCATCTGTCCGACGGCGACGTGGTCGAGACGGACGTCGTGGTCGTGTCGCTGGGCGCCACCCGCAACACGGGCTGGCTGACCGGCTCCGGGCTGGGCGCCGGTCCCCGCGGCATCGCGTGCGACGCCGGCTGCCGGGCATTCGACTTCCGGGGCATCGTGACCGACGACGTCTACGTCGCGGGCGACGTCGCCCGGTCCCCGCACGCGCTGTTCGGCTACCAGTTCCTGTCCCTGGAGCACTGGGGCAACGCGGTGGCCCAGGCCGAGGTGGCCGCGCACAACATGATCAGCCCCGGCGCGGAGCGCCGTCCGCACCTGTGGATGCCGGCGTTCTGGTCGGCGCAGTTCGGCGTGAACATCAAGTCCGTCGGGGTGCCGTCCATGGGCGACCAGATCATGATCACGCAGGGGTCGCTCGCCGAGCGCCGCTTCGTCGGCGTCTACGGCTACCAGGGGCGGGTGATCGCGGCGGTGAGTTTCGACAACACGCGGTGGCTGGAGTTCTACCAGCGCCTGATCGAGACGGGGGCGCCGTTCCCGGTGGAGTTCCCGACGGTGGACCGGCGGCCGGAGGGCCGGCGGCCGGTCCCGGCGGACTTCCCCGACCCGTCCCTGCCGACGCACGGCCCCACCGTGACGCTCAGTGGCTACTCACCGGCCGACCGGCGCCTGGTCTTCACACCGGCCCGCGCCTGACCGGGGTGCCGGCCGCCCGCACCGCCCAGGACCTCCCCGCCCGAAGGACGCCTCATGACGGACGCCTCGCTCGTGCGCCGGATCACCGACTTCGCCCACCGCGCGAACCCGTACCCGCTGTACACGGAACTCCGCCGGACCCCGGTGCTGTACGAGGAGGAGGGCGGCCCGTACGTCGTCAGTTCGTACTGGGACATCGAGAGCCTGCTCCACGATCCGCGGATCAGCTCCGACGCCGCCAACCTCACCGCACCGGACGAGGACGAGCTGTCGGTGGCGGAGGAGACGGGCCTGCCGCCGAGCTTCATCCGGCTGGACCCTCCCGAGCACGACCGGCTGCGGCGGATCGCCAACCGCTCCTTCGGCCCGCCGCACCGGCCGCACCGGATCGACGCGATGCGCGGCGAGCTGAGCGCGATCGTCTCCGGCCTCATCGACGGCCTCGGCGACGCCCGGCAGGTCGACGTGGTCGACCAGTTCGCGTATCCGTTCCCGGTCACCGTCATCTGCCGGCTGCTGGGGGTGCCGCGTGAGGACGAGCCGCGCTTCCGCGGCTGGGTCGACGTGATCGTCGCCGGTCTGGATCCGGAGACCCGCAGGGAGGGGGACGCCGGCTTCCAGCACTCGGTGCGGGAGGCGCGAATGCAGCTCGGCATGTACCTGGCCGGGCTGGTCGAGCAGCGCCGCCGGGAACCCGGGGAGGACCTGCTGTCGGACCTGGCGGTGAGCGGCGGGCCGGACGGCTCGATGTCGGTCATGGAGGTGCTCAGCACCGCGGTGCTGCTGCTGATCGCCGGCCACGAGACGACGGTCAACCTCGTCACCAACGGCATGCTGACCCTGCTGCGCCACCCGGACACGCTGCGGCGGCTGCGCGGCGAACCGGCCTGGGCCGTCAACGTCGTGGAGGAGCTGCTCCGGTACGAGCCGCCGGTGCAGTTCCTGCCGCAGCGGACCTGCATCGCCGACATCGAGGTGCACGGCGTGACGATCCCGAAGGGGTCGAGGATCTGGCTGGTGCTCGCCGCGGGCAACAGGGACCCGGAGCGTTTCCGGGACCCCGACCGCTTCGATCCCGACCGGGAGGACCTGCAGCACCTCGGGTTCGGCAGCGGCATCCACAGCTGCTTCGGGGCGCCGCTGGCCCGGCTGGAGGCGCAGATCGCGCTCTCGGAGCTGGCCCGCCGGCTCGACGGCCCGCGCCTGATCGAGGACCCGCCGCCCTACCGGCGGAACGCGGTCCTGCGGGGCCCGCGCCACCTGAACGTCGCGGTCGACGGAATCCTCCCGTGACACCCGCCTTGCCGCCGGGAATCGCCCGTGACGCCCGGTCCTCGCCGCCGGCAGGATCCCGCCGGTACCGCCCGCTCTTCTCCGCCGGCACGCGGTGCCCGTGACCTGTCCCCCCGGCTTCGGCGGCTTTCCCTGCCCGGGGCAGTGGGGCGTCACGCCGCGCGGGCCGTTTTCGCGGAAAGCAAGGGTGGACATCTCCGAAAAATCGGACAAAATGGAATCGCATCCCTGCTGCGACTTCCGAGGAGCCGCCCCCCTATGGCGCACGGAGCCCACCACAGCCCCACCCCGCCGCCCCACGCCGATCCCGGTCTGGCTCGCGACTGCGAGCAGTGCCTCGGCTGGGGAACCGTCATCACCCGCGACGGCGAGCACGAACTCTGCGGCACGTGCCAGTCGCAGAGCGGCGACGACGCGAATGCCCACGCGGCCGCACGAGTGGTGCGTCCCCCGACATGGTCGTAGCGTCGGTACAGGTCGCCTCGTCAGCGGGAGGACGGTACGCCCATGGGTGCACGCACGGTGAGAGCAGCGGTGACGGTCTGTGCCGCGGCGTCGCTCGCGGCGGCCATGGGAACGGCGACGGCCGCGCCGGCGGCCGCCCCGCCGGACAGGGACTCCGTGGCCCAGCAGCAGTCCCGGCGGCCGGTGCTCGTCGACTGCTTCTGGCACCCGCGGCAGCGTCCCGGTGACTTCATCCTCGCCTGCGGCGACGGCAACAGCCGGCTGCACTCGCTCATTTGGTCGCACTGGGGGCCGGGCTCGGCGACGGCCAGGGGCGTCAACGTGGTCAACGACTGCACGCCGTACTGCGCGGTGGGCACGTTCCACTCCTACCCGGTCGTCGTCCGGCTCGACAGCCCGCAGCCCTGGAAGAAGCACCCCTCGCTGCACCACTTCACGCGCATCAGCCTGGTCTACCCGGAGGGCAGGCCGGACGGCTTCGAGCGCGTCATCACCTACCCCCTGTGGAACTGACCCGGTCCGGCTTCCCGCCGGCGGACACCCCGGGAGACCCGCGCGACCCCACGGACGCGCGGGTCTCCGCGCGTCCGGCGGGCCCCGGCGGCGGAGCGCGCGGCGGCCGCGGCGGGCGGCGGCCGTCGACGCCCGGGGGTCCCGGCCCCGCATGCGGGGTGGGCGCGGTTTGCTCCCGATGGGTCGGGGTGCCGCGGACGATGGCCGTGAAGCGTTGCCCATCTGATCAGGAACTCTCGTATAGTGAGCGCCAGTTGAGCCTCACGTGTCACGTTCCATCAGCCCGGGACCTGTGTGTCCGGGACCGGACCGAGGGCCGTCCGCGACCGGGACGGCCACCCAAGGACCCGATTGATGACCGCGCCCACGCACCCCGGCGAGCGACCCACCGTCCGCACCGTCGCCCCGGTTCCCGTACTCACCGCCGTCCTCGCGGCGGCGGCGGTCGCGGCAGGGGTCGCCGCGGCTCCCGCGGCGATGCGGGTCCCGCTCCTGTGGGGCGCCGGCGCCGGTGCCCTGGCGCTGTGCGCGGCCGTCACCTGGGCGGTGCACGCCGCCCAGACGGCCCGGGTCGCCCGCCGCCGGCTGGACGCGGCGGCCGAGGACGCCCGCCGACTGGTGGCGGAGCGGGCCCGGGACGCCGAGGAAGCCCGCCAGGAGCAGCAGCGGCTGATCGACGAACTGGCCCGGCAGCGCGCCGAGTTCGCCGACTCCCTCGCCGAGGAGCGGGCCCTTCTGCAGAGCCGCAGCGACCGTCTCGCCCGCGACAACGAGCGTCTGAGCGAGCAGGTGCGGCAGGCCGCCCGGGAGCGTGCGGCGGCGATCTCCGCGACCTCCAACGCGGCGGCGCGCCTGCAGGCCCTCGCCACCGCGACGCTCGCCGACCTGCGGTCCATGGAGGAACGCCACTCCGACGAGGACGTCCTCGCGGACCTGCTGCACCTCGACCACCGCACCGCGCAGGCCGGCCGGCTCGCCGACTCCGTCGCCGTCCTCACCGGCGCCCGCTCGGGCCGCCGCTGGGCCCGCCCGATCGCGATGGAGTCGATCCTGCGCGGCGCGATGGGCCGCATCAGCGGCTACCAGCGGGTGCGCGTGCACGCGGCGAGCGAGAGCGCCGTCGCCGGTCACGCGGCCGAGGGAGTGATGCACGCGCTCGCCGAACTCCTCGACAACGCCGCCAACTTCTCGCCGCCGACGGCCGAGGTCCACGTCTACGTCGAGGAGGTCCCGGCCGGCGTCATCGTGTCCGTCGAGGACAGCGGGCTGGTGATGAGCGACGTGCAGCTGCGGCGGGCCGAGCAGGCCGTCTCCGGCGACACCTCGGGGCTCGGCGGCCTCACCGGCACCCGGCTGGGTCTCGCCGTGGTCGGCCGGCTGGCCACGAAGTACGGCCTGAAGGTCTCCTTCCGCCCGTCCGCGCGCGGCGGTACCGGCGTCCTGATGCTCATCCCGCAGGACATCCTCGCCAGTCCGGCCGCCCCCGAGCGCCCCGCGGCGGGCCTGCCCCGCCCGGCGTCCGGGCGGCGACCGGCGGCCTCCGCGCCGCGGGTGGACCCCGCCCCCGTCCACGAGACGGCCGCCGCCGACGCCGAGGACGCCGACGGGCGCCCCGCCGGCCTGCCCAGGCGGCGCCGCGGACGCACCCTGGCCCAGGCCGAGCGGGCGCGGTCCACGGCCCGCTCCGCCGAGCCGCGCACCACGCCCGGCCCCGAGGACGCCAAGGCACGGGCCGCCCGCTTCAGCAGCTTCCGCCAGGCGGTCCGCACCTCCGCCCGGCAGCAGGCGCCCGCGCAGGCCCCGGCGCCGCGTCCCGGTACGGAACGCGACGCCCACAGCGCATCCGAGCAGCCGGACGCCTCCAGCACCCCCACCCATCCGTCCGCGCACCCGGAAGGCGACACCACTTCATGACCGGCACCACCGCCGACGAGAAGCTCACCTGGCTCATCGAGGGCCTCCTGGAGCGCACCCCGGGCGCACGGCACGCTCTCGTCCTCTCCCGTGACGGGCTGAAGCTGTGCCGCACCCCCGAACTGACCGTCGACCAGGCCGACCAGCTCGCCGCCATCGCCGCGGGCATCCAGTCGCTGTCGCACGGGGCGTCCGTGGAGTTCGGCGACGGCAGCGGAGGCGTGCGCTCGGCCATGACGGAGTTCTACGGGGGCGTGCTGTTCATCGTCGAGGCGGGCGACGGCGCGCACCTGGCGGTCGTCACCACCGAGGACGCCGACGCCGGGCTCGTCGGGCACACCATGAGCGAACTCGTGGAGCAGATCGGCGAGCACCTCACCGCGCAGCCCCGGACGTCATGAGCCGTCCCGGCAGGGACGACGCTCCCGACCGCCTCTACACCATCACCGGCGGGCGCAGCAGGTCCGGATCCGACAACCCCTTCGACCTGGTGACGCTGGTCGTCGCCGAGTCGGGACCCACGCCCGGGATGCAGTCGGAGCACGCGGCCATCCTGCGCATGGCCGAGTTCCCGACGGCCGTGGTCGAGATCGCCGCCGAGCTGCGCCTGCCCGTGAGCATCACCAAGGTCCTGCTGTGCGACCTCCTCGCGGCGGGCCGTGTCAGCGCCCGCCATCCGCGCAGGGCAGCCGTTCCCGACCCCGACATCCTGGAGCAGGTGCTCGTTGGACTCCGCAATCTCTGACGCGCGCACCCCACTGGGTGCCTCCGCCGACAACGGCCTGAAGATCGTGGTGGTCGGCGGCTTCGGCGTCGGCAAGACCACGCTGGTCCGTTCGGTGAGCGAGATCCGTCCCCTGAACACCGAGGAGACGATGACCCAGGCGGGCGAGGCGGTCGACGACATCAGTGAGGTGCGCGGCAAGACCGCCACCACCGTCGCCTTCGACTTCGGCCGCATCACGCTCGACGCGCGCAACGTGCTGTACCTGTTCGGCGCGCCCGGCCAGGAGCGGTTCTGGTTCCTGTGGGACCGGCTGTTCTCCGGCACGCTCGGCGCGGTCGTCCTGGTCGACACCCGGCGCATCGACGACTCGTGGTACGCCATCGACCGCCTCGAACACCACGGCACGCCCTTCGTCGTGGCGTGCAACGACTTCGGCGGTCCCGCGCACTCCCCCGGCGACGTCCGCGAGGCCCTCGATCTCGACCCGCAGGTGCCGCTGCTGACCTGCGACGCGCGCTCCCGGGAGTCCAGCAAGCAGGTCCTCGTCACGCTGGTCCGGCACGTCCGGGACCGGTACGCCGGCCAGGCCGCCCCGGCGGCCCTGCCCCGACAGGAGTACGTGTGACGTCCGACGCCGTCCCCCTCGGCGGACCACGGTTCCAGACCGAACCCGCGCGCCTGTACCGGGAGATGCGCAAGGAGCACGGGGCCGTCACCCCGGTGCTGCTCGACGGCGGCATCCCGGCCTGGCTGGTGCTCGGCTACCGCGAACTGCACCAGGTCACCGGAGACCCGGTGCTGTTCAGCCGGGACTCCGACCTGTGGAACCAGTGGGAGAACATCCCCGACGACTGGCCGCTGCTGCCGATGATCGGCCACAAGCAGCCGTCGATCCTGTACACGGTCGGCGAGCGCCACCGCCGGCGCGCGGCGATGGTCAGCGACGCGCTGGAGGCCGTCGATCCCTCCCAGCTGCGCCACCACGCGGAGCGGTTCGCGGACGAGCTGATCGACGCGGTGTGCCTGCGGGCCGAGGCCGACCTCATCGCCGACTACGCGATGCTGCTGCCGGTGCGGGTGCTGGCCCGGCTCTACGGCTTCTCCGACGAGGAGGGGCCGGGACTGGTCACCGCGCTCAACGACATGATCGACGGCCGTGAGCGGGCGATCGCGGGCCAGACGCACCTGGCCGCGTCGATGGCGCGGCTGCTCGCCGAACGCAAGGCGCATCCGGCCGACGACGTCGCCTCCCGGATGCTGGCCGACGGGAGCGGCTTCAGCGACGAGGAGATCGCCCAGGACCTGATGGTGATGATGGCGGCGGGTCACCAGCCGACGGCGGACTGGATCGGCAACTCGCTGCGCCTGATGCTGACCGACAGCCGTTTCGCGGCCTCGCTGTTCGGCGGCCGCAACAGCGTGGCCGAGGCCATGAGCGAGGTGCTGTGGGAGGACACGCCGACGCAGAACGTGGCCGGCCGCTGGGCGTCCCGCGACACCCGGCTGGGCGACCGCGCGGTCCGCGCGGGCGACCTGCTGCTGCTCGGACTGCAGGGCGCGAACTCCGATCCCCAGGTCCGCACCCACGGATCCGAGCTGACCGGTGGCAACCACGCGCACTTCTCCTTCGGCCACGGCGAGCACCGCTGCCCCTTCCCGGCCCAGGAGATCGCCGAGGTGATCGCGCGGACCGCCATCGAGGTGGTGCTGGACCGGCTGCCGGACATCGACCTGGCGGTGCCCGCCGAGTTCCTGACGCGTCGCCCCTCGCCCTGGCTGCGGGGGCTGACCGAGTTGCCCGTGCGGTTCACCCCGACCCCGGCCCTGGGAGGCACGCCATGACGACGACCGGCACCGAAGGAACCAGCGCCGAAGGAACCAGCGCCGCGGAGACCCGGATCGTCCTGGACCCGTTCGTCGGCGACCTGGACGGCGAGAGCGCCCGGCTGCGCGCGGCCGGTCCGCTGGCCGCCGTCGAACTGCCGGGCGGCGTCCCCGTCTGGGCCGTCACCCACCACGCCGAGGCGAAGGCGCTGCTGACCGATCCCCGCCTGGTCAAGGACATCACGGTGTGGGGCGCCTGGCAGCGCGGCGAGATACCGCGGGACTGGCCGCTGATCGGCCTGGCCAACCCCGGCCGCTCCATGCTCACCGTGGACGGCGCCGACCACCGCCGGCTGCGGGCCCTGGTGGCCCAGGCGCTCACCCCGCGCCGGGTGGAGCGGATGCGCGAGCGGATCACCGAGCTCACGAACGAACTGCTGGACGGCCTGCCCGTGGCCGAGGAGGTCGTGGACCTCAAGGCGGCCTTCGCCTACCCGCTGCCGATGTACGTGGTCGCCGAGCTGATGGGCATCGACGCCTCGCTGCTGCCCCGGCTGAAGGTGCTGTTCGAGAAGTTCTTCTCGACCCGGACCCCGCCCGACGAGGTCGTCGCCACCCTCGGGGAGCTGGCGCAGCTCATGGGCGACACGGTCGCGGCCAAGCGCGCGCACCCGGGCGAGGACCTGACCAGCGCCCTGATCCAGGCGTCCGAGGACGGCGACCGGCTGACCGACGAGGAGATCGTCTCCACGCTCCAGCTCATGGTCGCGGCGGGCCACGAGACGACGATCTCGCTGCTCGTCAACGCGGTCGTCAACCTGTCCGCGCACCCCGACCAGCGCGCGCTCGTGCTGTCCGGGCAGGCCGACTGGACGGCGGTGATCGAGGAGACGCTGCGCTGGTCGACGCCGACCTCGCACGTGCTGATCCGGTTCGCCACGGAGGACGTGCCGGTCGGCGGCAGGGTCGTCCCGAAGGGGGACGCGCTGATCGTCTCCTACGGCGCGATCGGCCGCGACGAGCAGGCGCACGGCCCCTCCGCCGGGGAGTTCGACATCACCCGGGAGACGAGGAACCGCCACATCTCGTTCGGGCACGGCCCGCACGTCTGCCCGGGCGCGGCGCTGTCCCGTCTGGAGGCCGGGGTCGCGCTGCCCGCCCTGTACGCCCGCTTCCCGCGGCTGGACCTGGCGGTCCCGGTGAAGGAGCTGCGGAACAAGCCGGTGGTGACGCAGAACGACCTCTTCGAGCTGCCCGTGCGTCTGAACCCGTAGACCCGAGCCCGTAGGGGTCGCGCCGGATCGCGTGGCGGAGGGGACGTCCGTGGGCGTCCCCTCCCCCGCGCGTCCGGAGACACCCGGCGGAAGGGTCCTGACGTCCCGTCAGCTTGCGCCGATGAGCTCGGAGAACCGGCGGGCCCCGATGTTGCCGCCCGAGACGATGACGCCGACGCGCCCGGGCACCGGGCCGATCCGGTGGGCGAGGAGTGCGGCCAGAGCGCTCGCGCCGCTCGGTTCGAGAACGATCTTCATGCGCTCGAACGCGAACCGCATCGCCTCGCGGATCTGGTCGTCGTCGACCAGGGCGACGGCGTCCACCAGGCGCCGGTTGACGGAGAAGGTCAGCTCCCCGGGGATGTCGGCGGCCTGGCCGTCGGCGATGGTGCGCGGCACGGGGACCGAGACCCGCCGGCCCGCCTCCAGGGACCGCTTGGTGTCGTCCCCCTGCTCCGGTTCGACGCCGATGACGCGCACCGAGGGCAGGAGCGCCTTGGCGGCGGTGGCGCTGCCGGCGATCAGCCCGCCGCCTCCCACCGGCACGACCAGGGCGTCCAGCTCGCCGGCCTCCTCGATCAGTTCGAGGGCCGCCGTGCCCTGGCCGGCGATGACGTGCGGATGCTCGTACGGCGGGACGAGAGCGAGGCCGCGGTCGGCTGCGAGCGCCTCCCCGATGGCGACCCGGTCACCGGTGTAGCGGTCGTAGGTGACGATCTCGGCTCCGTAGCCGGCCGTCGCCTCCTTCTTGGAGTCGGGGGTGTCCTCCGGCATGAGGATGACGGCGCTGGTGCCCAGTTCCCGGGCGGCGAGGGCCACGGCCTGCGCGTGGTTGCCGGAGGAGTAGGCGGCGATGCCCTTGGCCAGCTGCTCCGCGGGCAGGCGTGAGGCGGCGTTGTATCCCCGCAGTCGCCACCGCATCACCGCACGAGGGAGAAGACATGGCTTCACGGCGAATCATCGCGACGGCTCTGACCGCCGCGGCGTTGATCGGCGGCACCGTCACCGCCCCCGCGGCGTTCGCCGGCACCACTACCGCTCAGGCGTACACCTGCCACTACTCCCAGTCGGGGGTCTACGGGTACGCCGGCTAGGACCAGGGCACGACGGTCATTCCCAGCTCCACCGGAGTGTCGAGCTCGGGCATCGAGGCCCAGTGTCTGCTCAAGAAGGTCGGGTTCGACCCCGGCACCATCGACGGTGTCTTCGGGAGCAGGTCCAAGGCCGCTGCCAAGGCGTTCCAGTCCTATGTGAACGACAGGACCGGCTACCCCGCGATGACCGTCGACGGGGTCGTCGGCAGTCAGACCTGGCCCGAACTGCGGTACTACGCGGCCATGTACATCTGACGCGACGCGTCGTTTCCCGGCCGTCCGCGCGAAGGGGGCGGGGCGTGGCACGGAAGCCCGCCCCGCCGCCTCGGCGGCCGGAGGACGTCACCGGTGCGGCCGCGGCGCCCCGGCCATGTGGTCGGGACGGTTCTCGACCAGGCAGCCGGGGCCCGGGTAGATCTCCGTCTCGTGACCGTCCTCGTACCGCACCCGGTACGGGGGCTCCCCGTTCCGGCCGAGCACCTCGAGGACCGTGGCATGGTGCTCCGGCGTTCCCACGGTCCTGCCGGTGAACCGCAAGACGTCGCCCACGTGTACCTGCATGCCGGCTCACACTCCTCACTTGGTTGCGACACCCGGCGCTCCGAGCGGCGCGCCGGTGTGCGCGTGCCGCGGGACGACGGGCGTTCTCCTTCAGGTTTACTCCGTTACCTGCTCGCCCGGCGGGGACCCCGCCCGGCTCGCCGCCACCGGGGCCGGGTCCGTGCCGGTGTCACCGGCGGCTCCACCCGTACAGCTCCGGGACCCCGGCGCCACCGCCGGCCCGTACGGCTTCCACCACCACCTGGTGCAGGTCGCGGCTGTCCTCCTCGGACAGGCACTGGACCGGACTTCCGGTGAGGGTGAACCACTGCGACGTGCCGCTGTACTGCACCGTCACCTCCGCCTGGGTGCCGTGCCAGGTGGTGTGGACGGTCAGGTCGCCGGTGAGGATCCCGGCCTCGTCGGTCCGGACGCCCCCGCGTCCGGCGAACACCCCCGTGGTCGTCCATGATGCCCAGGTCATACCTTCACCGTTCCTCTCCGGGGCAGGGCTCAGCGCCCCTGCTCCGCGCCCGGCACCGCCTGCGCTCCCGGTCCGCCGGCGGCGCTCCGCCTCCTGCGCCCGGCGGCCGGCCGGCCCGGTCCGCCGGCGGTCTTCCTTCGATCGTGCACCAGCGGACCGGGCCGCGCCTGGGCCCAGCGGCCCCGGCCCGCCGGGCCGACCGGTCCGGGGCAGGCCGGGAGGGAAGGAGCGCATCCCTGCCGGGCGGACCGCCCGGCAGGGGCAGGCGAGGAACGTGCCGATGGGCCGGGGGGACCGGGCGGCAAGCGGAAGAGAACCGCGCGGGCGTCCGCCGGAACCGCGGGTCGCGCCGGGCGTCGAGGAGACCGGGAGGAAGGACCGCCGCGGCCTGCCGCAGCTTCCCTCAGCGAGTGGAGTTGCCCGGGCGGGCCCGGCCGGATCCGGCGGGGAGGCCCGGGCCGCCCGGGCGTCAGGTCCGGGCGGCCGAGGGGACGAAGAGATCCACCGTGCCGGTCAGTTCCAGGACCCGGTCGACGGTGGGATGAGCGGCCCGGATGGCGACGTCCTTGCCGGACCGCAGCGCCCGCCGGCGCAGTTCGAGCAGGACGTTGAGGCTGGAGCAGTCCCAGAAGGCGACGTCCCCCAGGTCGAGGTCGACTCCTTGCCCGGCCCGCCGGAGCGCGTCGTCCAGCGTCCGTCCGAGGACGCCCGCGGCATCCCGGTCGACCTCTCCGCGGATCGTCACCACCACCCTGTCGCCCTCCGGACGGCAGCCGAGCGTCGGCGGGCAGGGAAGCGCCGCGGTCCCGTCCGCCACAGCGGCCTGCCGGGCCCGCGCCGGAGTCTGGCGTGCGGATCCCTCCGCCATGCCGGCCTTTCCCCAGGTCACCCGTCCTCCTCGCCGGTCGTCCCCCCGTTGGAACGTGTTGAGCGATACACGAATTCTACGTCAGGTATTCACCTTCGCCAAGGGTGGGTGACGCCGATCGGGAGGGAGCCGTCCCGACGGCGGCCGGGACGGCCGCCTCCTCGTCCGCCGCACCAGGCCCCGGACACCCGTTGCCCGCGCCGGGCCGCTCGCGTAGGGTCACCCGACGTGAACACCGGACCGGCGCCACGCCACACACGGATCGGCCACCCGGTGGAGGGCTGACCGCACAGCGGGGGCGCGCGGAGCGCCCCCTCGGTCCGGCACGCGGACCTCCTCGGGCTCGTGCACCACGAGTCCCTTTCCCGTGTCGCACCACAGCGAGGTCAGCCGTATGACAGTCACGTTCAACCACACCATCATCGCCGCGCGGGACCGCGAGGAGTCGGCCCGCTTCTTCCGCGAACTCCTCGAGCTCCCCGCGGCACCGTCCTGGGGTCCCTTCACCAACATCCAGCTCCACGACGGCGTCCTGCTCCAGTTCGCCGAGCCGCCGGTGGAGATCCAGATGCAGCACTACGCGTTCCTGGTCGACGACGAGCTGTTCGAGCGGGCGTACCGGCGGCTGTGCGACCGCGGCGTCGAGCACTGGGCCGATCCGCAGATGCGGCGCCCGGGCGAGACCAACGACGAGCACGGCGGCCGGGGGGTGTACTTCAAGGACCCCGCCGGGCATGCGATCGAGCTGATCACGCGCCCGTACCTGTAGCCGGGGGCGTCCCGGCCGAGCGCCCGCGAGGCGGCGCCCGGCCGGGCGGGCCGGGGGCCTCGGCACGTGGCATCGCGCAGCGGGCCGGCAGGGCAGAAGCCATGGGGAGTGCCCCGCCGCGGCGCGCGATTGAACCGGCCGTGCGGGGGACACTCCGAGACAGACACACCACACGGGTGCGGAGTGGTGCGGCGAGCCTTCCGGTACGGCCGGAACCGGCACCCGTCGCGGACGAGGAGGCGGGAAGTGAAGAGCCCAGAGGCTCCCGATGCCGTGGACCGACCGTCCCGGGCGGAGGCCGGAGACCGCCTGTGCGAGTCCCTGGACGCCATCGGCACCGGCGCGTACGTGGTGGACGAGGAAGGGCGCATCGTCGCCGCGAACGCCCGGGCGCAGCGCCTGCTGGCCTACCCGCTGGAGGGACTGCTCGGGCAGGACGCGCACGAGCTGCTGCACCGCACCCGCCACGGCGAGCACCTGTCGAGGACGCAGTGCGTGATGCGCCACGCCTTCCTGGCGCGGCGCCCGGCGCAGACCGGGGAGCAGTGGTTCGAGCGCGGGGACGGCTCCATGCTCCAGGTGGCGTGGCTGCAGACCCCGTACCGGGTCGAAGACCGGCCCTCCTGCACCCTCGTGCTCTTCCACTCCCTCGACGAGGCCGGGCCGCTCGGCGCTCCGCAGGACGACGGCTCGACGGGGTCCATCTCGGAGCTGGAGCGTCTCGCGCTGCTCGCGGAGACGACCACGCGCCTGACGTCCACGCTGGACGTCGACGAGGCGCTGGGCCGCCTGATGCGCCTGGTGCTGCCCCGGCTGGCGGACTGGGCGATCGTCGACCTGATCACCGAGGGCGACGAGGTGCAGCGCGCCCTGGTGGTGGAGGCGGCCGACGGCGACCTGGTGACCCGGGAGGACCTGCAGGGACCGATGCCGCCCGTGCCCGAGCAGTCGCAGTGGCCTCTGTCGCGCGCGCTGCGGGGCGTGGCGTCCACGCTCACGGGACCGGAGACCTACCGGCGCGAGCCCGATTCCGGCATCGCGGTCGAGCAGCGCCGCCTGTTCGAGGCGACCGGCATGCGCTCGGCGGCGATCGCGCCGATCCGCACCCTGCGCGAGGTCCTGGGCGCGCTGACCCTGGGCCGCGGCCCGGGGCGCCCGCCCTTCACCGTCACCGACCTGGCGCTGCTGGAGGACATCACGCGCCGGGCCGGCCTCGCGCTCGGCAACGCCCGGCTCTACCAGCGCCAGCGCAAGGTGGCCGAGACCATGCAGCGGCACCTGCTGCCCCAGCTGCCGCGCGTGCCGCGGCTGGAGATGACCGCCCGGTACGTCTCGGCGCCCGACGCCTCGAAGGTCGGCGGGGACTGGTACGACGCGTTCTCCCTCTCGGACGGCGCCATGGCGCTCGCGATCGGCGACGTCGTCGGGCACGACCTGGACGCCGCCGCGGGCATGGCGCAGCTGCGCAACATGCTGCGCGCCTACGCCTGGTCGCAGAAGCAGCCGCCGAGCAGGATCGTCGAGTGGCTCGACCAGGCCACGGAGCACATCAGCGAGGTGTCCATGGCCACGGTGATCCTGGCCCGGATGACCGGTGGCGACGACGGGCTGTGGGAGCTGTCGTGGACCAACGCGGGGCACCCGCCGCCCCTGCTGGTCACCCACGACGGCGTGACCGAGTACCTCACCGAAGGACACGGCATCCTGCTGGGCGCCCGGACCCAGCGCACCCGCCGGGACGCGTCCACGGTGCTGCCGCCCGGATCCACCCTGGTGCTGTACACCGACGGCCTGGTCGAGTCGCCCCGCCACGCCATCGACGAGGGCCTCGACCGGCTGCGCCGGCACGCCGCCGCCCTCGCCCACCGCCCGCTGGAGTCCTTCACCGACGCGCTGCTCGCCCGGGTCCGCCCGGACGACAACGACGACGACGTCGCGATCCTCGCCCTGCGCACCCCCAGCCGCCCCTGAGGCCGCCGCCGTCCAGGGCGGTGATCGTCGCGCTTTTCGCCGGCCGCCCCGTGGGAACCCGGGGTGCCGTGTGCGGCGACCACGCGACACCGAAGGGAGCACCCGGATGCACGCGATGACCAAAGGCCTGCTGGCCGGAGCGGCGGGGACCCTCGCGCTGGACCTCACCACGTACGGCGACATGCTGGTGCGCGGACGCGGATCCAGCGGAGTGCCCGCACAGGTCGCGGAACGGCTCGCCGACCGGACCGGCGTCGGGCTCGGCGAGGGCGACACCAGGTCCCACCGCGCGGAGGCCGCGGGCGCGCTCCTCGGGTACCTCACCGGTGTCGGCGTCGGAGCGGCGTACGGCCTGCTGCGCCGGCGGAGCGGACCCCTGCCGGTCTCGGTGGCCGGGCCGCTGCTCGGCGCGGCGGCCATGGCGGGCAGCGACGTCCCCGCGGCCGCGCTGCGGGTGACCGACCCCTTCTCGTGGGACACGACCTCCTGGGTGTCCGACGTGGTGCCGCACCTCGTCTACGGCCTCACCACCGCATCGGTGTACCGGGCGCTGCACTGACGCCGCCCTTCCGTGGCCGGCGGGCGACCGCGCGTGTGCCCGGCACCCGGCACCCTCTGTGCTCACATGTGAGCTGTGTGGCATCAGATGCGCGGACACGCTTGCGGGCGCTCCGGCCGGGGCACTCGGAAGGTCCGGCGCCCGCGGGGGCCGGGAGGCCGGAGCGTAGGCCGGCCGGATCAGTACGCAAGGGGAGAACGTTGACGTTGCGCATCGGGGCAGAGGAAGAGTTCCACGTGCTGGACGTCGAGAGCGGCCGGCTGGTGCCACGGGCCGGCGCCGTGCTCGACCGGCTGGAGAGCGACGGGTTCACCGCGGAACTCCAGCGGTCCGTCGTGGAAAGCAACAGCCGGGTGCACACCACCCTCGACGACCTGCACGCGGACCTGGCGGAGGCCCGCCGGAAACTGGACGCGGCGGCCTCCTCGCAAGGACTCGCGGTGGTGGCGGCCGGGACCGTCCCGCTGGCCCGGGTGACCTCCCAGGACGTCACCGAGGACGCCCGCTACCGGCACATGGTCGACGAGTACCGCCGGATCGCGGACGAGCAGCTGATCTGCAGCGCGCAGGTGCACGTCGACGTCCCCGACCGGGACACCGCCGTACGCGCCATGTGCCTGGTCTCGCCCTGGCTGCCGCCGCTGCTGGCGCTGTCCGCCAGCTCGCCGTTCTGGCTCGGCGCGGACACCGGGTACGCCAGCTGGCGGACCATGCTGTGGCAGCGCTGGCCCACCGCCGGCCCGGCCGGCTGCTACTCCGGCGCCGCCGAGTACGACGCGGAGCTGGAGGAGCTGATCCGCTCGGGCGTCATCAGCGACGCCGGCATGGTGTACCACGACGTACGGCCCTCGGCGCACCAGCGCACCCTCGAACTGCGGATCTGCGACGCGTGCCCGCGGGTGGAGACCGTGGTCCTCGTGGCCGGCCTCTTCCGCGCCCTCGTCCACGACGCCTGCGAGCGGCTGGCCCACGAGGACGGGCCCGTCTGCGACGGCCGTCACGGCTGGCTGCGCGCAGCCACCTGGCGCGCCGCCCGCTCCGGCCTCGAAGGGCCCCTGGTCGACCCGGTCACCCGGCGCGCCGTCCCGGCCCGCGTGGCCCTGCACGGAATGCTGGCCCGGCTCCGCCCGGCGCTGGAGGCGACCGGCGACTGGGACACCGTCCACGAACTGCTGGCGGAGGTCCTCGCCATGGGCAGCGCCGCACACCGGCTGCGGCAGGCGGCCGAGGCCGAGGACCTGCTCGCGAGCGTCGACCTCATGGTCGCCGAGACCCGCGGCGCGGCGGCCGCGCGTGCCGCCGCCGCACCGGCGTCCGCGCCACGCCCGGCCCGCCGTCCCAGCCCCGTCGCCGGCGGCGCGAGCGCCTGAGCCCGCATCCCCCATGTCCCGCGCCGAGTTCCCGGAGCCCGGCGCCGCCACGCGGCCCCGGCCGCCCGGCACCCGCCGCGGCCGGCCGGGCGGCGTACCGGCACCCGCCGGACCGGCCGCGGCCACCCCGGCGGGTGCCACCGCGGCACCGCCTTCGTCACCGAGGAGAGCTGTCACCGTCATGTCACACGTCCCCACTCCCCCCACCGACGCCGCCCCTGACGCCACCGCGGGAGCGGGCCCGGCCGGCGGCAGTCGGCCGAGGCGCGCCGGCGCGCTGCCGCCGGCCGGGCGCGAGGAGCTCACGGAAGGGGGGAACGCCTGATGTGCGGGCTCAGCGGCGAGATCCGCTTCGACGGCCGGCAGCCCGACCTGGCGGCCGTCGAGCGCATGACCGACCGGCTCGCGCCCCGCGGCCCCGACGGCCGCGGGGTGTGGTCCCAGGGGCCGGTCGCCCTCGGACACCGCCGGCTGAAGATCATCGACCTGTCGGAGAGCGGCGCCCAGCCGATGGCCGACCCGCACGCCCGCATCGTCGGCGTCTTCAACGGCTGCGTCTACAACTACCGCGAGCTGCGCGACGAACTGACGTCCCTGGGCCACCGGTTCTTCTCGGACTCGGACACCGAGGTGGTCCTGAAGGCCTACCAGGAGTGGGGCACCGCCTGCGTCGAGCGGCTCTACGGCATGTTCGCCTTCGTGGTCGTCGAGCAGGACACCGGCCGGGTGGTCCTGGCCCGCGACCGCCTCGGGATCAAGCCGCTGTACCTGGCCGAGGCGCCGGGGCGGCTGCGGTTCGCCTCGTCGCTGCCGGCGCTGCTGGCGGCCGGCGGCGTGGACACCTCCCTCGACCCCGTCGGCCTGCACCAGTACTTCAGCTGGCACGCCACCGTGGCCGCGCCGCACACCGTGCTGAACGGCGTGCGGAAGCTGCCGCCGGCGACCGTCCGTGTGATCGAGGCGGACGGCACCCACGAGGACCACTGCTACTGGCAGCCCGCGTACACGCGGCGGCCCGAGTACGCCGCGCTGTCCGCGGAGGACTGGACGGACGCGGTGCTCCAGGCGCTGCGCACCGCCGTACGCCGCCGGATGGTGGCCGACGTGCCCGTGGGCGTGCTGCTGTCGGGCGGCCTGGACTCCAGCCTGATCGTGGCCCTCCTGGCCGACGAGGGGCAGAGCGATCTGGCCACCTTCAGCGTCGGCTTCGACTCCGAGGGCGGCGAGGAGGGCGACGAGTTCCACTACTCCGACCTGGTCGCCCGGCACTTCGGCACCGACCACCACCAGTTGCTGGTGCCCTCCGACCGGGTCTCGCAGGCCCTGGACGGGGCGGTGCTCGCCATGAGCGAGCCCATGATCAGTCATGACGTGGTCGCCTTCCACCTGCTGTCCGAGCAGGTGGCCAAGGAGGTCAAGGTCGTCCAGAGCGGCCAGGGCGCCGACGAGGTGTTCGCGGGCTACCACTGGTACCCGGCCATGGCGGGCGTGCCCCGGGAGCGCGCGGCCGAGGCGTACATCGACACCTACTTCGACCGGCGGCACGGCGACCTGGCCCGCATCCTGGAACCGGGCGTGCTGCCCGGGAAGGACCTGTCCGGCGACTTCGTGCGCGCGCACATGGCGGCGCCGGGGGCGGAGACGGCCCTGGACGCCGACCTGCGGCTGGACACGCACGTGATGATGATCGACGACCCGGTCAAGCGCGTCGACAACATGACGATGGACTGGGGCCTCGAAGCCCGGGTGCCCTTCCTCGACCACGAGCTGGTCGAGCTGGCGGCCGCCTGCCCGCCGGAGCTGAAGCTCGCGGACGGCGGCAAGGGCATCCTGAAGGCCGCGGGCCGCAAGGTGCTGCCGCGGGACGTCGTCGACCGGCCCAAGGGCTACTTCCCGGTCCCGGCGATCAAGCACATGGCCGGGCCGGTGCTGCACCGGGTCCGCGAGGCCCTCACCGCCCCGGAGGCCGTGTCCCGGGGTCTCTTCCGCCAGGACCACGTCGCCGAAATGCTGGCGGAGCCGAACGCACACCGCACCAAGAGGGGGGCGAACGCCCTGTGGCAGGTCGCCCTGCTGGAGATATGGCTGCAGACGCACGGAATCCGCTGACCGGGGCCCCGGCACCCGAACGGACCGGACCCGGCCGCCCGGAACACCCCGGGCGGCCGGACCCCGCGGACCTCTCGGCACGCTCCGGCCGCCCGGCGCGCCCGGAGGGGCGGCAGGGCCACTCCGTACGGCCGGCTGAGCCGGGCCGGCCGGCCACCCCCTGGGACACGGCGTTCGGCGCCGGCCCGGCGGACACCCCGGAGCCCGGTCGTACGCGGACCGAGCCACCGGCCGGCCGGAGCCCGGCCGCCACCGGTACGGCACCTCCGGACACACCGGACCCGACGCGAGCCGTCCGGTCCACGGAACTGCCCGACGGCACACCCCAGGCGGGTCAGCGGCCCGCGCCCGCGCCCACGCCGCTGCCGGACACCGCCGCGACCCACGACGTGCCCGCCCTGCTGCCGGCTCACGGCTGCTGGTACCCCTCCGTGGACCCCGGCGGCCGGTACGTCGCGTTCATCTGCGACCGGACCGGCGTGCCGCAGCTGTGGGCCGGGCCGGTCGACGGCGACGAGGCCCGCCTCCTGGACGCCGGTCCCCACCCGGTGACCGAGGTGTCCTGGTCGCCCGACGGCCGCTGGATCGCGTACACCGCCGCCCCGGGCGGCGGTGAGCACACCCGGGTGCTGTGCGTGCGTCCGGACGGCACGGGACGGCGGATCCTGGCGGGCGGTGAGCCGGACAGCTCCGCGTATCTGGGCTGCTGGCAGCACGACGGTTCGGCGGTCGCGGTCACGGTGGCCGAGGCGGTCCCGCACCCCGGCGCGGAGGACGCCGCGTCCGCCGGCCTGGACGTGGCGGCGCTGTACCGCCCGGGCGGCCGGAGCGCCGGCGGCCTCAGGACCCCTCTGCACGGTGCGGCCTTCGCCCACGGGGCACCGCCGCACGGACCGCGGCCACCGTTCGGCTCCGCGCCCGGCACGCCCTCCGTGCCGCGCACCGCCGACGGCGGTTCCGCGGTTCCTGGAACCACGCGGGTCGGACCGTCCGCGGCCGCCAACGGTGGCGCGCGGGGCCGCGAGCCCGCTCCGAAGACGCTGTCGGCCTATCTCGTCGATCCGGACGGCGTGGCCGCGCCCGTGCTGATCGCGAGCGAGCGCGGGGCCGCGACCCTGCGCGTGTGCGACCTCAGCCGGGACGGCCGCTTCGCCCTGGTGCGCCGGGGCCCGCGCGGGCGGCGCGAGGCCCTCGTCGTGCGCGTCCCGGACCTGCGGGTGACCTGCGCGCTGCGGGTCGCCGACGGGGACCCCTGGATCGGCGGCTTCTCGCCGGACAGCCGCACGCTGTGGCTGCGCAGCGACCACGAGCGGGAGTACGCCGCCCTGTACGCGGTCCGGCTCGACGCGCGGGGAGAGCGGCTCGGTCTGGCGGTCGCCGCCCACCGTGACGACTGCGACCTGGAGCTGCTGGCTCTCGACCGCAACGGCCGCAGCGCGGTGCTGTCGTGGAACGTGCGCGGGGTGAGCGAACTGGAGGTCGCCGCCCTGGCCCAGCGCCGCGACGCCGGCGGCCGGGACACGCACGGCTCCGCCCAGGGCGGTACCGCCGACGCGGGGGACGTTGCCGCACCGGACAGCCCCGCCGCACCGGAGACTTCTGTGCGGCCGTCGGCCGGCGCCACGGCCGAGGGCACGGCCGAGCCCTCGCTCCCCGGGCCCGCGGACGGCACCGCCGAGTCGGCGCCGGCAACCCGCGTCGAGGACGCCGCCCGGCCGCCGCGCGACGCCGGCGGCCTGCCGGAATCGGCGGTCGGGCCGACCCGCACCGTGCCGCTGCCGCACGAGGTCGTGACGAGGGTGGCGGTCACCTCCGACCCGGACGCCCCCGTCGTGGCCCTGTCCGGCTCGCAGCGCCGTCCCGGCGTCTGGTGGCTCCCGCAGGGGACTCCCCTGCGCACCCCCTGGTCCTCCGGCGACGAGGCCGTGGCCCTCACCGGGCACCGGCCCGTGCGCCCGGTGCCCCTGCGGCCCGTCGCCCGCGACGGGCTCGCCCTGGGCGGCTGGTACTACCGCGCGCCGGGCCGCCCCGCGAACACGCCGGCGCCCTGCGTGCTGTACCTCCACGGCGGCCCGGAGGACCAGGAGCGCCCGGTGTTCGAACCGCTCTTCCACGAGTTGCTGGGCCGGGGGCTGGACGTCTTCGCCCCCGACGTGCGCGGCTCGTCGGGCTACGGGCGCTCGTTCGTGGACGCGGACCTGGGCACGGGCCGGTTCGCCGCCATCCAGGACGTGGCCGACTGCGCGGCCCACGTGATGATCGAGGGTCTCGCCGACCCGCGCCGGCTGGCCGTCCTCGGCCACTCGTACGGCGGCTACCTGGTCATGGCGTCGCTGGTCTGGCACCCGGAACTGTTCCGCACCGGCGTCCCGGTCTGCGGCATGTCGGACTTCGCCTCCTTCTTCGCCGGCACCGAGCCGTGGATCGCCGAGTCGGCCGCCCACAAGTACGGGCATCCGGTCCGCGACCGCGAGCTGCTGCACGCGCTGTCACCGATGAGCCGGGTGGACGCGCTGCGCGTCCCGGTGCTGGCGGTGCACGGCGAACACGACACCAACGTGCCGCCCGGCGAGTCCGAGCAGTTCGTGCGGGCGGCCAGGGAGCGGGGGCTCGAGGCGGAAGTGCTCGTCCTGCACGAGGAGGGCCACTACTTCCGGCGTGCCGACAACCGCCGCCTGTTCCGCCGGAGGGCGGCCGACTGGATCGAACGCCATCTGGCCGGCTGACCCCCGTACGGCGCGCCCCCACGGCCGGCCCGCGTGCGGCGCGCCCCCGCGGCGACCGCTGTTCCACGGGGCGCGTCTCGCCGGTGACCCGTGCGGGGCGCGCCCTGTCCCCTACGCGTCCCGGGTCAGTGCGCACAGCACCGTGACGAGACCGCCCGCACCGGCCAGCAGGGCGCAGGCGACGGCCGCGTGCCGTCTGAGCAGGGCCCGGCGCAGTTCCGCGTAGCGCGTCTCGTACTCGTGCCGCAGTTGCTCGGCGCGGCCGGCGATCGTGCGCAGCGTCTGGCGGGTGATCTCCAGGCGCTGCCGCACGTAGTGGTGGGTGACGTCGTCGGCCTGCGCTCCGGTCAGCCAGGGCAGGCACGCGCAGAGGGCGGCCGCCTCGCGCCGTGCCCGGTCGCGTTCCGCCTGTGCGAGCAGGTAGCCCTCCACCTCGTTGACCAGCCGGGCCGGCTGCTCGGCGGGCGGGAGGTCGCGGCCCGGGCCGGTCACGACCGGCTGCCTTCGTGTCCGGCGGCGTCGACGACGTCGCGCCGGCCGGTGTCCTGCTTCTGGTCCAGCTGGGAGACCTCCGGATGGTGGATGTCGAACGCGGGCGCTTCCGAGCGGACCCTGGGCAGGGTGACGAAGTTGTGCCGGGGCGGCGGGCAGGAGGTGGCCCACTCCAGGGAGCGGCCGTAGCCCCAGGGGTCGTCGACCTTGATTTTCTCGCCCTCCTTGGCTGTTTTCCAGACGTTGTAGAAGAACGGCAGCGTGGACAGGCCGAGCAGGAACGCCCCGATGGAGGAGACGGTGTTGAGGGCGGTGAAGCCGTCGGCGGCCAGGTAGTCGGCGTAGCGGCGCGGCATGCCCTCGGCGCCCAGCCAGTGCTGCACCAGGAACGTGGTGTGGAACCCGACGAACAGCGTCCAGAAATGGATCCGGCCGAGGCGTTCGTCGAGCATGGTGCCGGTCATCTTCGGCCACCAGAAGGTGAACCCGCCGAACATGGCGAACACGATCGTGCCGAAGAGCACGTAGTGGAAGTGCGCGACGACGAAGTAGCTGTCGGTGACGTGCCAGTCCAGGGGCGGCGAGCCGAGGACGACACCGGTCAACCCGCCGAAGAGGAACGTCACGAGGAAACCGGCGGCCCACAGCATCGGCGTCTCGAAGGACAGCGACCCCTTCCACATGGTGCCGATCCAGTTGAAGAACTTCACGCCCGTGGGGACGGCGATCAGATAGGTCAGCAGGGAGAAGAACGGCAGCAGCACGGCCTGGGTGGCGAACATGTGGTGCGCCCACACGACGGCGGACAGCCCGGTGATGGTGATCGTCGCCCCGACGAGACCCGTGTAGCCGAAGATCGGGGTGCGGGAGAACACCGGGATGATCTCCGTGACCACGCCGAAGAACGGCAGGGCCAGGATGTAGACCTCCGGGTGGCCGAAGAACCAGAACAGGTGCTGCCACAGCAGGGCTCCGCCGTTGGCCGGGGCGAAGACGTGCGCGCCGAACTGCCGGTCCGCCTCCAGCACCAGCAGCGCGGCCGCCAGCACCGGGAAGGCGAGCAGCACGAGCACCGAGGTGAGCAGGATGTTCCAGCTGAAGATCGGCAGGCGGAACATCGTCATGCCGGGGGCGCGCATGCACACGATGGTGGTGATGAAGTTGACCGCGCCGAGGATGGTGCCGAAGCCGGACAGGGCCAGGCCCATGATCCACAGGTCGGCGCCCACCTGGCCGCTGTGGCGCCGGCCGCTGAGCGGGATGTAGGCCGTCCAGCCGAAGTCCGCGGCGCCGTCGGGGGTCAGGAGGCTGCCCAGCACGATCAGGCCGCCGAAGAGGAACAGCCAGTAGGCGAGCATGTTCAGCCGGGGGAAGGCGACGTCCGGGGAGCCGATCTGGAGCGGCATGATCGCGTTGGCGAAACCGGCGAAGGTCGGCGTGGCGAACAGCAGCAGCATGATCGTGCCGTGCAGCGTGAACGCCTGGTTGTACTGCTCGGCCGACAGCATCTGGAGCCCCGGACGGGCCAGTTCCGCCCGGACCGCCAGCGCGAGGACACCCGCGATCAGGAAGAACCCGAACGAGGTGATCAGGTACAGGTGCCCGATCTTCTTGTGGTCCGTCGTCGTGATCCAGGAAACGATCACCCGTCCCCCGCCATGGCGTTCCGCGGTCGGCCCCAAGCTCGCCGGCTCGGCCTGCACAGCCATCGGTGACCCCTATCGACATGGAAGACCCGGGAAGCGGGCAACACTCCAAAGGTTCCGCATTCCGGGCGGGCCCGCACGCACCTCACGGCACGCGGGCGTCCGTGTCGGCCCACCGTGCGCCGGACCGCGCCCGGTTGCCGGACCACGGTCCAGGCGTGCGGCTCCCGGGCACACGGCGCGGCTCCCGCCGTCCCGTCCCGCCGGCCCCGCCCCGGAAACCCGCCTGCCGTACCGCCCGTGACGGCCCGGACCCGGGGCTCTCCCGGGGCGTGCCCGGTTTCGTGGCACCGAGCCGGTCCGGTGACCGGGGTGCCCTCGCGGCAGGGCACCTCGCCGGGGTCCTCCGGCCTGATCCGCGGGACACTCCCTAGCTCTAGCCCGTTCGCCTGAACGTCGCGCGCGCCCGGTCCCGGCGGCGCGACGGCGGGGGCCGCGGAGCGGCGGCGCGGGCCGGCCGGGCGGGCGCGGCGGGATCCCGCGCGACGGACCGGGCGCCGGGTGGCCGGCCGGCGCCGAACCTCCTTGGCGGTGCCCGCCTTTCGGCCACGCGCGCCGTGCCGCCGGGCGGGTCTGTTCCGTATTGGCCGATGTCGTCCGTTCGGGTTGCTCGCTCAAGATGCCGACTGGCGGCAGGGCGACTAGCGTCTACAAGTGACAGCCGCAATACGGGGTACGTTCCCGTTCCGGCGAGGCGCCCGAGCGGGGCCCGTGCCGTAGCGCACGGCTGCGCGGCCTGACACGGCCGGCGTCGCGGCGCCGCAGGGCGAGGCGTGTCCCCACATCACAAGCGGCGACGCCTGAGACCGCGCCGCACACACATCTCCTTGGCGGCGGCGGCCATCATTCTCGCGCCCATGGGACTGCGCGAGACGATGGAAAAGAAAGGTGAACCCATGCGAGCACAGCGTGTGAAGCGTCTCTTTGCGGTCTCCGCAGCCGGCGTCATGCTGGCCGGCGGCGCCGCGATCGGCGCGGCGGGGACCGCTTCCGCGGCCCCGCAGAACACCTCCCACAACTACAACCGTTACTGCGACAACTGGGGCAACGGCTGGTGGGGTGACAACGACTGCGACTACGGCTGGGGCGGTCACGGCTGGGGCGGTCACGGCTGGGGCGGTCACGGCTGGGGCGGTCACGGCTGGGGCGGCTACGGCGGCTACGGCGACCACGGCGGCTACGGCGGCGGCTACGGCGGCGGCTACGGCGACCATGGCGGCGGCTACGGCGGCGGTCACGGAGGCGACCATGGCGGCGGCTACGGCGGCGGTCACGGAGGCGGCTACGGCGGCGGCGGTCACGGAGGCGGCGGCGGCTACGGCGGCGGCGGTCACGGAGGCGGCGGCGGCTACGGCGGCGGTGGCGGTCACGGAGGCGGCGGGCACTGACCCGATCCTCTGAACGATGAGCGGTGTGAGACCTCGTCACGAGGCCTCACACCGCCTCGCGTCCTTCGGCCGAGGACGCGCGGCGGTCATGCCGCGCGCGGGATGACCGCCCTCCCGGCCTGTGCAACCGCCGTGACGGCCCGGCGAGCTGCCGGGCCGTCACACACCTCTCGGGGTCGCGCCCAGGTCAGCCGGCCGGGTTGTCGGTGTCCCTGCGCACCTGCTCCTCCAGTCGCCGCAGGCTGCCCTCGAGGGCGTCGGCGGCGGCCCGCTCACCCGGATCGTGGCGGTCGTCGAAGAACGACAGGTGGACGGTCACCTCGCTGGCTCCGCTGCCGATGCCCGCGACCTGGAGCCAGCCGGCGTAACTGCCCTGTTCGCGCGTGCCCCACTCGATGCGCATCTGATCGGGCTCGGCGCGCAGCAGGGCGGAGGTGTCCTGGTCGGTCCGGTCCTCGTGGACGGTGACGGCGGGTAGGTCCTCGGCGTGCACGTGGAGGTCGTCCGGGAGCCAGGAGTCCAGCCGGCCGAGGTCGGCGGCCTGGTCGAAGATCCGCTCCGGCTGGGCGGGCATCGTGCGTGAACGTTCGTACTCGGCCATCACGGCACCGTTCCTCCGCTCGGGGGTGGTACGACGGACGCGTGCCCCTTTTCGCGCGGGCCGAAAAGCCCCGACCGGGATCGCGCGAGGCGGAGGCCCGCTGCCGCGGTCCGTCACGCCGGGGTGCGTGTCGCGCCCAGCACCGCCCAGGCGACGGAGACGAGGGGGACGGCGACGACCGCGCCGATCACTCCGGCGACGATGCTGCCCCCGATGACGGAGACGGCGACGACGAGCGGGTGCAGGCGGACCGCCCAGCTGAGGACCAGGGGATGCAGCACGTGCCCTTCCAGCTGGCCGATGACGACGATGAGCACCAGGACGGCGGCGGCCACGAGGGGACCGCGGCCGGCGAGGGCGACCACCGTGGCGACGCCGAGCGCGATCGGCGAGCCCACCAGCGGGACGAACGCGGCGAAGAACTCCAGCAGGGCGAGGGGCAGCGCGAGCGGCACCCTCAGCAGCAGCAGGGCGGCGCCGACCAGCAGGGCGTTCGTGGCGGCCACGATGATGATGCCGCGGGTGTACCCGGCGAACGTGCTCCAGGCCGCCCGTCCCGCGCGGTCCCACACCGGACGTGCCGCGCCGGGCAGCAGCTGGTCGCGCGCCCACCGCCAGTGGGCCTCCCCGGAGTGGATGAAGAAGACGGAGGCGAAGAGGGCCAGTGCGCCCCCGGTGACCACCTCCACCACCCTGCCGAGGCCGCTGACGGCGGTGCTGAGCAGCCCGGCCCGGTGGGAGGTGACGTAGTCGAGGATCCGCTGCTGGAGGTCGGAGAGGGTGCCGGGGCGCAGCCGGAACGGCGGGCGCTCCAGCCAGACCTCGATCCGGTGGACGCCGCCGCGGAACTCACCGGTCAGCCGGGTCCACTCCCCCGCCACCGCGTTGCCGACGAGGGCGAGCAGGGCGAGGAGGACCAGGATGCTGCCGACGAGGGAGACGGCGATCGCGAGCGGTCGCGGCAGGACGCGGTTCAGCAGGTCGGCCAGGGGGCGCAGCAGCGACGTGATGACGAGCGCGGCGAACAGGGACACGGCGACCAGGTGGAACCGGCCGAGGACGGTGAAGACGCCGTAGACGGCGGCGCCCACGAGGAGGAGGCGCCAGGCGTAGGCGGCGGCGACGCGCAGCCACGTCACCGTGTGCTCGGCCGACGGGGCCGCCGGACGGGACCGGGCGCGGGGCGGGAGCCGTACGGCGCGCGCCGGCCGGCTGCCCAGCACCGCGCCGCCGGTTCGGCGCCGCCGGCCCGGCCCGGCCGCGGGGCCGCCCGCATCCGCCACCACGCCTCCCGGCCTCGCTCGGCGACTGCCCGTCACGTCTCGTGCTGTGACCGGAGAGGTTCACCGGGTCGCGGCGCCCGGCGCCGCACCTCGCCGCGTTGCCGGATCGTCCGAGTACTTCCCGTACGCGGGCGATGCTCCGCCGTGCGACTCCCCCACGGCCCGGCGGCGTGGGAGATACCCACACCCCGCGGCCCGAACGGCGTGGGGACCTGCCCCAGCACCGGGTGTCACGAGCTTCCCGGCGAACCTTTCCGGTCACATCACTAGAGCACGGTAAGCGGAAGGGGGGCGGGGCGGGACGCAACGCGCCCGGCGACGGGGGCGGCGGCGGGCTGCCGTGGTCACCGGACGGCCGCGGCGCCGGCGCGGCCCCTGACGGCCGCGCCCGGCCGCGCCCGGCGACGCGGGCGGCGGGCCGGCTGCCAAACCTCACGGCGTCGCCTCCTCCAGCAACTGCGGGCCGTTGTTGCGCACGTTGTTGACGGCCGGTGAGACGGGCCGGGCGTCCAGGTGCCCGTCCGCCGGCTGTGTCAGCAGGGCGCGCAGCGCGGCGGGGTCCTCGTGGTGCGGGTCGAGCCAGGCGTCGTAGTGGTCCGGGCTCAGGGCGAGGGGCATGCGGGGGTGGACGCGGCCGGCCGCGTCGGTGGCCTCGGTGGTGACGATGGTGCACGTGATCAGCCAGGCCGCGGGATCGTCGTCCCGGGCGACCCGCGGGTCGCGCCAGTACTCGTACAGCCCGGCGAGCGCCATCACGCGGTCGTCCTCGGGGTGGATGAAGTAGGGCTGCTTGCGGGTCCTGCCCGCGCCCTCGGTCCTGGCCTGCTGCCACTCGTAGAAGCCGTCGGCCGGCAGCAGGCAGCGGCGCCGGGCGAAGGCGCCGCGGAACGCCGGTTTCTCGTGGAGGGTCTCCACCCTGGCGTTGATCAGCCGGCTGCCGATCCTGACGTCCTTCGCCCAGGACGGCACCAGACCCCAGCGGACCGGCCGAAGCTGCCTGCGCGCGGGCGCGTCGTCGCCGCCGCGCGGGGTTCGTTCGAGCACGGCGTAGACGTCGTCGGTGGGGGCGACGTTCCAGCTCGGCGCCAGCTTCTCCTCGGGATGCCATTCGCTGACACCGAAGTGCTGGACCAGGTCGTCGGGACGGCGGGTGGACACATAGCGACCGCACATGTCGAACAACTTCTCCCTTCTGCGGGGCGCTGTATCGCGCCACTCCGCTCAGCACCGCGTCGGCAGGGTGCTGGGGCCGGCACGCCATGCGTCGCCTTCCCCAGCCGTGCCCGTCGAGTCCCGGGCGGGTGCCGTGCGCGTCCGCCGTTCCGGGACTCGCCGACCGCGGCTTCCAGGGTGGCCCGGTGTGCCGCGAGCGGTCGTCGAGCGACGCGCGGAAGAATCCTTGAACTTTCACGTATCGGCTATCGTGGAGCAGAAGCTTGAAACTTCAAGCGAGCCCCCTGCCCTCCAGCAGAAAGGTCCGTCCGCCATGGCCTCCACCCTCACCCGCTCCGCCTCCTCCTCCACCGTCGCCGAGGGGGCCTCGCCGCACGCCTACGACGTCGGGTTGCTGATCGTCCGTGTCGCCCTCGGACTGACCGTCGCGGCGCACGGCGTCCAGAAGCTGTTCGGCTGGTTCGGCGGCGGGGGTCTTGAGGGCACCGGCCAGTTCTTCACGATGAGCGGCTACCCCGCGGGCGAGACGATGGCCGCGATCGCCGGACTGAGCGAGACCCTCGGCGGGCTGGGCCTGGTGCTCGGCCTGCTGACGCCACTGGCCGGCGCCGCCGTCCTCGGCACGATGATCAACGCCCTGGCCGTCAAGTGGGGCGGCGGGTTCTTCGCCCCCCAGGGCATCGAGTACGAACTCCTGCTGGCCGCCGGCGCGGCCGGACTCGCCCTCACCGGGCCCGGCAGGATCGCTGCCGACCGCTTCCTGCCCGGGCTGCGCGCGCACCGGCTGGTCCACGGGACCGCTGCCGTGGCACTCGCCGTCGTGCTCGCCGGTGTGGTCCTGCTCATCCGCGACTGAGCCGCCGCCGCTTCCCGCAGGGCTGACCGCCCGGGTGTGGCAGTCGGCGCCGCCGCACCCGCAGACGCCACGCGGGCAGGCCGGGCCTCCGGCCGGCCGCCATGGGACGCCGGCCGGACAGCCCGGCCGGACCGGCCGGCTCGGCGTCGGCCGGACAGCCGAAGAGGCGCGTGCGCGAGCCTCGCCGCATGAACGACCGGTCCATGAGCATGGCGCCCGCACACCCCTGACATTGGTCCACCGGCGCGACCGCCATCTGCGGGGCGGCGACCACATTCCCTTCCTGGAACGCGCCTGTCCCGCCGCCCGCTTCACCGAACCGGCCGAGACCGGCGGCCGCGGATGCGGGCCCGCGCCGGGCGGACCCGGCAGGGGGCGGTGGGCCGCCGATCACGGCGGCCCAGGAGACGCCGGCGCACGCCGCCGGCCGGCCGTCAGCGGGCGGTGAGCCCGGGTGGAAGCCGAGGCCGTGGGCGCGGGACTGCCACCGCCAGCCGGTTCGGCTCATCGGGCCGGTCGCGGTGGGCCGGGTTCCAGCCCCCACCGGCCCGGCCGGTGTCTCAGCCGGCGGCCAGGGCGGGGCGGACGAGCGTGCCCGACCTGCCGTGGACGATCTCATAGGCCGCGTCCAGCGCGCCGATGGCGGCCAGGGCGCCGGTGGCCTCGACGAAGCGGGCGGCCGCCTCGACCTTCGGTCCCATGGAGTCCTCGGCGTAGCGGCCGGCCCGCAGTTCGCCGGGGGTGGCGTCCAGCACGGGCCGCTGGCGGTGGGTCCCGTAGTGGTCGTAGACGTTCGGCACGTCGGTGAGGACGAGCAGGAAACCTGCCTTGAGGTCCTGGGCGAGCCGGGCGGCGGCCAGGTCCTTGTCGACGAGGCCCTCCACGGCGCTCAGCAGGCCCCGCTCCGCGACGACGGGCACGCCTCCGCCGCCCGAGCAGACGACGACCGTGCCGCTGCCCAGCAGTTCCTCGACCGTCTCGGTCTCCACGATCCGCTGGGGGGACGGCGCGGGAACCACGCGCCGCCAGCCGCCGCGGCCGTCGTCGGCGATGTGCCAGCCGCGCCGGCGGGCGAACGCCTGTGCCAGCTGCCGCGGGTAGGCGGGGCCGACGGGCGTGGTGGGGCGGCCGAACGCGGGGTCGTCGGCGCGGACCAGGGCGTGGGTGACCAGCGCGGCGACGCGGCGGCCCGGCAGGGCGTCGCGGAGGGCGCGCGCCAGCAGGGAGCCGATCATGCCCTGGGTCTGGGCGGTGAGCAGGTCGAGCGGGAAGGGCGCGCTGAGTTCGGGGTCGGCCGTGGTCTCCTCGGCGAGCAGGTCGACCTGCGGCCCGTTGCCGTGGGTGATCACGAGGTCGTGGTCGTGGGCGAGGGGCGCGATCGCGGTGGCCACCCGGACGACGTTCGCCCGCTGGACGGCGGCGTCGGGGCGGTCGCCCCGCAGGAGCAGGGCGTTGCCGCCGAGGGCGATGACGATACGCATGGCGCGGTCCTCGCCGCCTCAGGGGTGCGGGACGACGGCGACGGGGCAGCCGGCGTGGTGCAGCACGGCGTGGACGACCGGCCCCATGTGGGTCCCGAGGCGCCCGGCGGCCCGGCGTCCGACGACCACGAGTCCCGCGGCGCTCGCGGCATGGACGAGCTCCGCGGCCGGCCGCCCCGCCGTCACCGTCCGGGTCACCGGGACCTCCGGGTACTTCTCGCACCACGGGCGCAGCGCCGCCGCCAGCTCCTTCTCGCGCTCCGGCAGCGCGCTGGAAGCCGGGTCCTGCCGGGCCGGGCCGGTGCGGGCGTCGGGCTCCCGCGCCTTGCGGGCGTGCACGACGCACAGGTCGGTGCCGCGCCGCCGGGCCGCGTCGAAGGCGAACTCGATCAGCTCGTCGTAGGGGTGCTCGATGTCCAGGCCGAGGACGACGGCACGGTAGGGGGTCTCGGGGATCTCGTGCGGCGCGACCCCGTTCACGGCGGGCAGGTGGTCGTCGGCGGCGCTCTGTCCCGCGCGCACCAGCACCACGGGGCGGGACGACCTCGCCACCACCCGCTGGGACACGGACCCGGTCACGAATCCGGCCACCGTGCCGAGCCCGAGCGAGCCCACGACCAGCAGCTCGGCGTCCGCGGCGGCGGTGAGCAGGGCGGCGACCGGGGTGTCCTCGATCAGACGGCCGTCGAGCGCCAGCGTGGGGTGCGCGGCGCGGACGCTGTCGACGGCCTGCCGCAGGATCAGTTCGGCCCAGTCCTGATCGGTGGTGTCCGAGACCACGTACGGCGCCGGGCCGGCGGGCCTGCGCCAGGCGTGCACGAGATCGAGCCCGGCTCCCCGGCGCAGGGCCTCCTGGGCCGCCCAGTGCGCGGCCGCCAGGCTCTCGGGAGATCCGTCGACTCCCACGGCGACAGTCCGAAGCATGACGCGTCCCTCCCGCTGGTTCGGCCCTCCTGCTGCTTCGAGCGTCCTGCCGGGCGGGACGGGCGCCCATGGGCCGCACGGCCCCGCCTCGGTCCCTTCGGCCCCAAAAGGGTGACCGGTTCCGCGGCCCGGACCCGCCCCCGTACACCGGCGTCGCCGGCGCCGAGGAGGACGAGGTCCGCCGCGCCGTCCCGGCTTGGAGGAGGACATCGGTCCGGCGGGCCGGGCGCGGCCGGGGCCGACCGGCCCCCTGCCCGGGACCGGCGGGACCTCCCGCCGGCGGCCCCGGCGGCCGGAGGGTGGAACGGACGAGCGGGCAGCGGACCCGGTCCGGTGCCGGGCCCCGGTTCCGCGCCGCGCGTCGGACGTGGCGGGGAGGGGCCGGCCCCACCCCGCCGATTCGCTCGAGGAGAACTGCCGTGACATCGCAGACGGTCGGCGAGGTGATGACCCCTGAGGTGGTCCACGCCCACCGGGCGACACCGTTCAAGGAAGTGGTCCGGTTGCTGGACCACCACCACATCAGCGGTCTTCCGGTCGTCGACCGCGACGACAAGGTGATCGGCGTCGTCTCCGGTACCGACCTGGTGCGCGAGCAGGCGGCCCGGGACGGCGGGGGCCCGGACCGCCCGGTCACCGCGGGGGACGTGATGTCGACGCCCGCGGTGACCGTGCATCCGGAGCAGGGCGTCCCGGACGCGGCCCGGCTGATGGAACGTCACGGCATCGAGCGGCTGCCGGTGGTGGACGAGGAGGACCGCCTCGTCGGCATCGCCACCCGCCGCGACCTGCTGCGGGTGTTCCTGCGCGCGGACGACGACATCCGCCGCCAGGTGACCGACGAGGTGGTGGCCGGGGAGCTCGGGCTGCCGCGGGAGGCCGTCGGCGTCTCCGTCCGGGACGGGGTCGTCCGGCTGGACGGGCGCGTGCGGTTGCGCAGCGACGTGCCCCTGGCCGTCCGCTCCGCGTGGCGGGTGGACGGCGTCATCGGCGTGATCAACGACCTCGCCTTCCAGGTCGACGACTGCGAGCCGCACGCGGTTCCCGGGGCGCCGGGGAGGCAGTGACACCGCCCGCGGCCGGCCGACACGGTTCCGCGGCGCCGCCCGCGAGCGGGTGGCCGACGGCGCGGCGTGGGCGACCGGGTGTGGCGTGGGGGCGATTCCACCGTGCGGTGCGCTTCCCGCGCGGACGGACGGATACCCCGGGCGGACGGACCCCCGCGCGGACGGTCCCGGGTCCCGTGAGCCGGCGGGTCTCAGGTAGGGACCGATCCGCGTGCGGGCGCCTCCCACGCCCCAGGTCCCGCGTGCGGCCGGATCCCC
>NZ_JBEYXZ010000012.1:43913-166090 GCF_040645305.1 Streptomyces sp. NPDC046831
CCCGCACGGACGGACCCCGCATACCGGTCCGTGAGCGCGCGGGTCACAGGTACAGGACCGATCCGCGTGCGGACGCCTCCCACGCCCCAGGTCCCGCGTGCGGCCGGATCCCCCGCACGGACGGACCCCGCATACCGGTCCGTGAGCGCGCGGGTCACAGGTACAGGACCGATCCGCGTGCGGACGCCTCCCACGCCCCAGGTCCCACGTGCGGCCGGATCCCCCGCACGGACGGACCGCGCGTACCGGTCCGTGAGCGCGCGGGTCCGGTGCACGCGGCGGCTCGGCGCGCGGAGCCCTTGCCGCCCACCGAGCGGATCCCACGCACGAGCGGGTGGTGCGTGCCGCGACGCCCCGGTTCAGCGGGGCCGGCCGCCGTGCGGCGCGCCGGCACTCCCGCGCCGTGCGGACCGGACGCGCCTGTGCGTCCGAGCCGGTACGCGGCCGTCAGCCACCGGGCGCCCCGCTGTGAGCAGCCGTGGGAAGAAGCCGCGGGGCCGACTGCTCTCGTCGTGTGTGCGAACCCTGCCTCGTCCGCGTGAAATCCGTGCTCGCGGACCAATCGCGGACCGAAGCTGTTTGCAAGGGGGACTAGCTTCCTCTCATCGAGCACGGACGGCGGAAGGGAAAGACACACGATGGCGAGCACCCGGGGCATCGAGGTCCTCACGAGCGCGCACGACTATCTGCGGGAGGTGGTCGCCGCCGTGCCGGAGCAGCAGTGGGGAGCGCCGACTCCGTGCAGCGAGTGGACGGTGCGGCAGGTGGTCAACCACGCGCGCATCGACCAGGAGGCGTACGGCCTCGTCCTCACCGGCGGCCGCCCCGACCAGGACCCCTTCCAGCCGGCCGACGCCCTCGACGGCGACCCGGTGGGCGAACTCGACAAGGTGCTGCGCTCGGTGGCGGACGCCTATGCCGAACTGCCCGCCGACGCCGACCGGGTACCGACCCCGCTGGGCCCGCTGCCCCTGCCCGTGGCCGCGGCGGCGGCCGCGATGGACGCGGCCGTCCACGCCTGGGACATCGCCGTCGCCGTCGGCCTGGGAGGCAAGCTGGCGGACGACCTGGTGGAGGGCATCCGGCCGGCGGCCGAGCGACTCGTCGATCACCTCCGCGACTCCTACGGGGTCTTCGCCCCCGCGCGTGCCCTGCCCGACGGCCACGGCAGGGCCGAGGCACTGCTCGCCTTCCTGGGGCGCGACCCGCACTGGACGCCGCCGGCCGCCTGAGGCCATGCGCCGGCCGGGGCCCCGCCGCGCGGAGCCGGGCGCTGCGGCGGCCGCTGGGCGTCACGTCGCGCCGGAGCGGGCCACGGCGACGGGGCACCGCGCGTGGTGGAGGACGGCCTGGCTCACCGATCCCAGCAGCATGCCCGTGAAGCCGCCCCGGCCGCGCGCGCCGACCACCAGCAACTGGGCCCCGGCGCTCGCTTCGACGAGAGTGGCGCGTACCCGGCCCCGGACCAGCCGCCGGTGCACGGTCACGTCCGCGCGGGTCTCCGGGTGGCCGGCCACCGCCTTCTCCAGCAGGCGCTCCTCCGCGTCGCGCAGGCGGCTCTCGTCGTAGGCGACCAGAGCCGGGTCGGCGAGACCGTCGGGGGCCCGTTCGGTCCAGGACTTCCACACGTGCAGGGCCACCAGCTCGGTGCCGCGCATCGATGCCTCGGCGAAGGCGAACTCCACGGCCGGCTCGGCCGCCGTCGAGCCGTCCACCGCCAGCAGCACGGGGCCCGCCGGGTGCGGTCTGCCGCGTACCACCAGGACCGGGCAGTGGCCGTGGGCCGCCAGGTGCACGGCGGTGGAACCGAGCAGCAGACTGCCGAAGGAGTTCAGCCCGCGGCTGCCGACGACGGCGAGGCAGGCGGTGCGCGACTCGATCTCCAGCACCATGAGCGGCTCGCCCACGGGGACCTCCCGCGTCAGGTCCACGTGGGGTGCGGCGTCGCGGGCCCGCCGCTCGGCCTCGGCCAGCGTGCCGTCGATCAGCTCGCGTACGCCCGCCGAGCCCGGGTCCCAGGGTGGACCGCCCGGCGGCACGTGCAGCCCCGGCCATCCGAAGGCGTGCACCATGCGCAGTCCCACACCCCGCAGACCGGCCTCCCTGGCCGCGACCTCGACCGCGTCCAGGCTCGACTGCGAACCGTCGACTCCGACCACCACGGGTTTCGTCATGCCGCACCTCCTCCAGCCGGCGTCCGCCACCGGGCCGGCGACCGCACCGGAGGTCTCCGCCGGCCGCCGTTCGTGGTGCCCCGACCGCGGGCGGGCGCTCAGGACACGGCCCGCCCACCGGGGGCGTAGCCGAGGCGGAGCAGCATCTGCGGGTACTCGCCGGCGCTGAGCGTCTGCCTCATCCGGTCCCGCAGCGGGGGCAGTTCCAGGGGCTGGGTGTGGAAGGCGGCCACGACGTCCCGGGCCGCCGCTGCCAGCAGCACCCGCTCGAGGGCCTGCCCGGCCCGCAGCCAGGCCGGCGGGTCGTCACGGTCGGTGCCGAGGACGGCCACCAGTCCGGTGCGCGCGGGCCACCGGCGCGGCGGCGTGGGGTACATGCGGGTCAGGGCCGCGTAGTCCCGTTCCGCCGGGCAGGTGCGGTCGGGGTGGAGGAGGCCCACGTCGGCGGGGCCCCCGTCGCTCCGGGTGCGGGTGAGCCGCCGGCTCCACCGGGACGGGTGGGCGCTCCGTTCGGGGTTCGCACGGTGGGCGTCCTCGCCCGCCCGGACCAGTTCGGCCAGGTCCCGGCGGCCCGTGCTGTCGTCGACGAGGTGCAGGCCGGCCCCCTCCTCGTTGGCGTGCTCCCGCAGCGCGCCGACCAGGGCGGACGGCAGCGGGTCCGGCAGGAACGGCCCGCGCACGGTCAGCCGCCGGCGCAGGGCGCCGTACATGCGTTCCTCGTCGGGGGTGGGGCGGGCGTAGGCGCCCCAGGCGACCCGCGCCAGGAAGGCAGGGTCGCGGGGGTCGGGGAAGGGCTGCTCGACGGGCTTGAAGCCCAGGTGGCGCATGGCGAGGCGGACGTTGAACAGGGCGGCGCCGCAGCTGATGACCATGTCGCGGCCGTGGGGGCCGGCGAGCAGCCGGCGGTCGGCGTCCGCGTGCAGCTCGACGCCCCGGTCCCCGTCGGCGACGAAGAGCCAGGGCGGGGTGTCGTGGGCCGAGGGCGCGGTGACGGCAGCACGGGCCAGGTAGGTGGAGGCATGGCCGGGGGGTGCGGTGACGACGGACATGAGCGGTGCCGCCCTTCTCGAGCTTCCTGGGCCTGCCTTCATGGTCGTCCGCCGTCACCGGTGCGGGCATGGGCCACATGACCCCCACCCGGGCCGAGGGGCCTTGGCGTGCGGGGATCCGGCGGGGCGGGAGGGGCCGTTCGGCTCTGGCCGGGCACGGGACTCCGCGCGCAGGGTGGGAAGGAGGGCAAGCCCGTACGGAAGTGATCATCATGGAAGCCAAGCAGTGGACCGTGCAGATCTACATCACGGAGGAGGGTGACGACACGCACGCACGCGCCGTGCTCAGCACCCGCGACACCTCCGTCGTGACCGGCCGCGGCGTGGCCCGCCGCAATCCGGTCGACCGGCCGATCCCCGAGATCGGCGACGAACTGGCCGCGAGCCGGGCCCTGGAGGACCTCGCCGTCCGGCTGCACGACGTGGCCGCCGACGACATCGTCGAGATGGCCGGGCCCGTGCAGGCGTGACGCCGGCGTGAGGCCGTTCCGCCGGGCGCCGGCGGGCGCGTCCACGACTGCGGACGCCCGGACGGCGGCGACAACCTGGGGCCGGCTCCGCGCGGGGCCGCCCCGTCCGGGGCCGGCTCCGCGCGGGCCGCTCACTGCGGCAGCGGGGCGCACGTCTCCCCCGGCCGACTGCACGACACGGACGGACGGCCGCCGGTCCGCACGTCGATCCTGAGCGAGCACCCGGGTCTGCGACCCTCCGGCCTCGCCGGCCCGGCACGGTCGGGCGCGGTCGGGCGGTGACGGACGTCCCAGGCCGCGGGCGACCCCGGACGGTGAGCCGGTCCCGAAGCGAGCGGCGACGGCGGTGACCGGGCCGAGCGAGCGGCCTCGAACCGTGACCGGCCCCGAAGCGAGCGGGGCCGGGCGGTGGCGTCCCGAAGCGAGCGGCGTCGGACGGTGACCGGTCCCGAAGCGAGCGGCGTCGGGCGGCGGCCGGGATCCGCGGAACTCGCCGTCCCGAGCGAGGCTGACCTGGAGCACCTCCTCGTCAGGGCCGTTCGGCCCTTGCGCCGGGGCGGCCGGCGCGGTGTGCTCGGAGTGACGGGAAGGACACCGGACAGACGCGGGGAAGCGGCCGGCAGCCGCGCACCGCGCAATCGTGATCCGCGAGAAGCGGGTAGTCCTTCCCGTTCTTCCGTGTCCCGCCGGGCCACGCTCCGCCACGGCCGCGCCTCTCAGCCGCTCCGGCGCCTCGGCGTGTGCCGCGCGCACCGCACCCCGAGTCATGTCCCGGGGCCGAACCCCGAGGCGCGTCCCGGACGAAGGGGGTACCGCGGCCCCCGGACCTGCGCCGCTCGGCCCCCTCACCGGCCCTCTCGGGCGACCCGCGGGCCGGCGGGCGTCCGCCGCTTGGGCCGAAGGACCCGCGATCGGGACCGGGCGGCCCGTGGCACGACGCCCCGCCCGGGGCGAGGCTGAGGTCGACAACCGCACGCGGCGTACCGGGGGGAAGATGACCGACAGCCGCACGACCGCCCCGGTGGACCGGCACGGGCCCGACGGCCCGGTGCGGGTCCTGCCCGCGCGGCGACGTACGGCCGTCGGCCCTACCGCACGGCACCGTCCCGTCCCGCACGGCCGTGGACGGGCCGTACCGGACGGTGCCGTGACGCCCGCCGGAGCCGGCCGCGGCCCACGTGCCGACGCCGAGACGGCCCCGGCACTCCACGACGCACTCGCCGGCCGGCTGCGGCGGCGGGACCGAAAGGAACCGGAGCGATGACCTCCACCACCACCCTGGCCGCCGCCCTCCCGGCCGAGCAGCGCGAACAGCTGATGCGGACCGCTCGGGAGGTCTCCTTCGACGTGGGCGCCCGTCTGTTCGAGGAGGGCCGCCGCGCCGACCGGTTCTGGATCATCAAGACGGGGACGATCGCCCTGGACCTGCACGTGCCCGGCCGGCGCGCCGCTCTGATCGAGTCCCTGGGGCACGGCGAACTGGTCGGCTGGTCCTGGCACTTCCCGCCCTACGTCTGGCAACTGGGCGCCGAGGCCCAGAGCCCGGTCAGGGCGTACGAGTTCGACGCGAGCACCGTGCGGACGATGTGCGCGCAGGACGCGGAGTTCGGCCGCGCCGTCGCCGTCTGGGTCGGCCGGGTGGTCGCGCACCGGCTCCACTCGGCCCGTGTCCGGCTGCTCGATCTGTACGCCCCGTACGGCAGTGGGGGCAACTGACGGCAGCCGCCGGCCAGGACGGTCCCCGGGTCGCACGGTGACCGGCGGCGGCGGAGACGGCCGCCACCCGCGGCAGGGAAGCGACGCATTCCAGCCACCCGCGGCCGCACGGCGGCGTTCCCGGGTGCCCCCGCCCGCGCGCTCCGGCCACGGCGCGCGGGCGGCGCAGGCGCCGCCGCCCCGCCGTCGCCGGCGGGCGGTGACGGCACCGCGGCCGGGGCGCAGCTCACCGACAGCAACGGCAACCCGGTCAAGGTGTGGCCCGGGAGCCTCAGGTACCAGACGATGGGCCCGAACTACGTCCGGTCCCTGACGGACGCCCACGGCAACGCCGCCCTGGTGCTGGGGAGTCAGCAGTCGCGGACCCTGACGCTGTGGGACTACGACAGCACCAGCTCCGACGGCAAGCTGGGCGCCACCCTGATCACCGGCAGCGAGGCCGGCAGCGAGGTGCAGTACCGCTCGCTGGAGGGCGGGTGGTCGACATCTGAGCCGTCCGTAACGGGTCCGCGTGAGCCGTCGGGTCCGCGCCGCTCGCGCCGGGCCACGACCGCGCCCGGTGGCGGTGGACCGCGCCCGCCGCCACCGGGGCCGGACGCCTGCCGGAGCGTGACGGTGGGGTCCCACGGCGGCCGTCGTGCGGTGCCTCAGGGCGCCAGGTCCAGGCCGTACAGGGTGCGCCCGGCGACGAGTTCGCGCCCCGTGACGAGCTCCGGCTCGATGCGCACGAAGACCTCCCGCGGCGACGGCACCCAGGAGCGGGGGCCCTCGCGGACGAGGCGGGCGTGCTCCGCGGGGTCGGCCACCACCGAGGCGGAGCCGGTGACGAGGACGCTCCAGCCCGCCTGGGCGACGGCGTCGACCTCGTCGGCCTCGAAGGCGACCACCGCGCCGTCGATGGCGGAGACGAGTTCGGAGGCGGCCGACGTACGCAGGAGGACCGCGCCGTCGGTGGCGAGGCAGAAGTTGACCGGCAGGACCGCGGGCAGGGCCCGGCGGGTGTGGACGATGCGTCCCACCGGCACCTGGGCCAGCAGTTGCAGGCACTCCTGGCGCTCAAGTTCGCGGAATCCGTCGTTCGCATACATCGGCCGGCTCGTCTCTCGCCTGGTACGGCGCTACATCGTGGGTCCATCCTGGCGCGGGGGGCCGGCCCGGGGCTTGGGCCGTCCGTCCCGGCGGTGCCGGAGAACGGCCCGCTTCGCCGCGCCGTCCGGCCGGACTCAGGCCGCGTTCACGGCGACGACGTCGTGCCGCTCCCCGCCGAGCACGACCTTCAGCGCTCCGGTGTCGCCGGCGTGCGCGAAGACGTCGTACGCCTCCTCCATGTGGTGGAGCGGGAAGGTGTGGGTGACCAGCTGGGAGGTGGGCAGCCGGCCGGTGGCCGCCATCCGCAGCAGGGTGGGCGTGGAGCAGGTGTCGACGAGGCCGGTGGTGATGGTCACGTTCCGGCTCCACAGCTGCTCCAGGCGGAGGGTGGCGGGCTTGCCGTGCACCCCGACGTTGGCCACGTGGCCGCCGGGCCTGACCATGCGCGTGCAGGCCTCGAAGGTCTCCGGCAGGCCGACCGCCTCGACGACGACGTCCGCGCCGAGACCGCCGGTGAGGTCGGCGATCAGCTGCTCGGGAGCCTCCCGGGCGTCGGCCACCGCCTCGGCGCCGAGCTTCCGCGCGGCCTCCAGGCGGGGAGCGGCCACGTCCACGGCGACGACGCGCTCGGGCGCGAACAGCCGGGCGGTGGCGATCGCGGCGAGTCCGATCGGTCCGGCTCCGACGACGGCGACGGTGTCGCCGGGGCGCACGTGCCCGTTGAGGACGCCCACCTCGTAGGCGGTCGGGAAGATGTCGGCCAGCAGCACGCCGTCCTCGTTGGTCACGGCGCTGGGCAGCGGATGGACGGAGAGGTCGGCGCAGGGGACGCGGACGTACTCGGCCTGGGTGCCGTCGATCAGGTGACCGAGGAGCCAGCCTCCGCCGCCGCGGCACTGGCCGTACCTCCCCTCGCGGCAGAAGCGGCACCGTCCGCAGGCGGTGATGCACGAGACCAGCACGCGGTCGCCGGGCTGCACGGTGCGCACGTCGCCGCCGATCTCGACGACCTCCCCGACGGCCTCGTGCCCGAGCACGGTGCCGGCGGTGACCTCGGGCACGTCGCCCCTGAGGATGTGCAGGTCCGTCCCGCAGATGGTCACGGCGTCGACGCGCACGATCGCGTCGGTCGGCTCCCGGACGTCCGGGTCGGGGACGTCCTCCCAGGCGGACTGACCGGGGCCGTGGAAGACGTAACCTTTCATGCCGATCCTCACCCTCTTGTGCTCGGGCGGGCTCCGGGACGCGGATCACCGCCGTCGGCAGGCGCGAGCCGGAGTCCGGCGGGGCGCCGGGACTGCCCCGCAGATCCAGCTTGTCCGGCACCCGGGAGATCCGCTTGGGCCGGTCGGCCCCATCGGACGGCCGGCCGGGGGTCCGTGGCCGGCCGGTGACGCGGGCTCCCCGGGGCCCGGCCGGCCGGGCCCACCGGACCCCGGGCCCGGGACGCTCTCCGGCCGGTCTTCGGCAACGGCTCCTCCCCACGGCCTCCTCCCCCAGGCTTCTGCGCCACCGGTCCGCCGCGGCGTCCTCGCCCCGGCATCCTCCGCGACACCGGGGGGGGCCGGCCCGGCCGAACTGCCCGGCCGTGGAGGGAGGGAGAGGACGGCGGGGCGGTGGGCGGCAAGGGGCGGTGGGGTCAGGCCCCGCGGGCGTCGGCGATCCGGTCCAGTTCGCGCATCGCCTCGGCGTGGGCGCTCATCCGCCTGCTCAGATCGCCACTCACGAGCAGTGCCACGCCCGCGGCCGACACCGGCACGGACAGTCCGAGCACGGCGAGGGCCTCGGGCCAGTCGCGTTCGTTCTGGCACCAGTCGCCGTGCTGCAGGCCGTCGTTGGCCGTGCCACGCTCCGTCAGCAACCGCGACTCGCACTCCCGCGGGTAACGGTCGCCGGGCTCCTCGTCGACCTCGTACGGGGTGAGGATCAGCACGGCGCACCACGTCCACAGCAGTGCGGCCAGGGCCAGCAGGCCGATGCCCCAGGCCCGTGTACGGCCGGCCCTGTCGCGGAAATCTAGGTCGTAGTCACGTGAGCGCACGGCACCGAACTTAGCAGCGTCCCCTCACCTCACCGCCGTCCGCCCCGGCGACGCGACCGGGCCCGCCTACCCTCAACTACTGTCACACAGGCGTCAGTCGAGGCGCTGCCGGGTCCGGACGAGGCGGGGGCGGCCCGTACGGCCATGCTGTCCGGCGCCGGACAGCGGACGGCGTCAGCCGTGCGCGACCACGGCGACGGGGGCGGCGGCGTGGTGCAGCACGGCATGGGTGACGTGGCCGATGCGGGTGCCGAAGGGGGCGCGGCGCACCCGCCGGCCCACCACGACCAGGCCCGCCTGGTGGGAGGCGTCGACCAGTTGCTCGGCGGCACTGCCCAGGCGGCACACCTCGACGACCTCCACCGCGGGGAACTTCTGCCGCCACGGACGGAGGATCCGGCTCAGGGCGGTCGACCGGTCGCGTTCCAGCGTCCGCAGGTCGGGCTCGGGGACGGGACCGACGCCGAAGCAGGGCAGCAGGCGCCAGCCGTGCACGACACGCAGCGAGGTGGCGCGGCGGGCGGCCGCGTCGAAGGCGAACTCGAGCAGGGTCTCGTCGGGGGCGCCGGTGTCGAGGCCGAGCACGACGGGCCGGAAGGCCGTCGCGGCCGACGGCACGCCCGCGGGGTCCATCTCGTGCTCGTCCGCCGCCTGTTCACCGGCCCGGACCAGCACCACGGGCCGTTCGGCGTGCGCCACGACGCTCATGCCCACGGACCCGACCAGGAAGCCGCCGACACCGCCGAGGCCGCGCGAGCCGAGCGCCAGGAGTTCGGCGTCCTTCGCCGCCGCGCACAGCGCCTCGGCGGGACTGCCGGAGGTCTGCTCGACGGTCACCTCCACACCGGGGTGCCGCAGCCGCAGGCCCTGCGCGGACTCCCGGAGGATGCGACCGGCCCAGTGCTCGTCGGTCTCGGCGCCGAGCAGCGGGGACTGCGCCACGGACTCCGGCACCGCCTCCCGGACATGGACGAGCCTCACGGGCAGACCGCGCAGCTTCGCCTCCCGGGCCGCCCATTCGGCCGCGGCCCGGCTCTCGGGCGAGCCGTCGAGACCTACGGTGACGGTGCGGGGCATGGTCTCCACCTCCTGTGCCGAACGATCCGATGCCATGATCAGCGCGGGGCCCGGGACGGCAGCAGGGGCCGCTGGGTCCCTCGCGGGGGCCGACCGACCCCACTCCGCGGGTCCGCGGGGCCACGGGACCGCCGGACTGCGGGGCCACAGGGCCACGAGGCCACGAGGCCACAGGGCCACAGGGCCATGGAGCCACAGTGTCGAGGCCGGGGGTGCCGCCGCCCCCCGGCGCTCCGGTCCCGCCGCCGGGACGGCCCACCCGGCGCGCAGTCGGGCGGCCGGAGACGACACGCAGGGTCCAGCCCCGCACGACCTCACCGGCCGGCGCGGCGGCAGGGTCCGACGCTAACGGTGGGATGCGCGCCGACCGGTCGGCCCACTGGGCGGCGGCAGTACCCCGGCCGGCTCGCCCGCCGGCGCGGCGGTGACGGCGGCTCCCGGGGCGCGCCGGCGGCCTGGAGCAGGTCACGGCTCGCGTGGGATGTCGGCTGCCGGGGCGGGACGGAAGGCGCGGCCCCGGCCGTCCCCAGCCGGCCCGGCCGCCCGGCAGGCACGCCGGCTCGTGACAACCCACCCGCAGCCCAAGCAGACACACCGGCTCCCACGCGCAGCATTCCCGCCGCCGGGGCGGGACGGAAGGCGGGCCCGGCCGCAGGGATCCGGCACGGCGAGGAGGCGCTCGCCGCGCACAGGCGCGAGGCCACGGAGCCGGACATGCCCGCTGCGCGCAGGCGCGGCGGGGTGGGACGGGAGTCGTGCGCGGCCGGTCGCGTCGCGTCCCGTTCCGTCAGAAACCGGCCACGGCGCGGACAGTAGGCGACATCCCGATGCGGGCGCCCCACCGCTTGAGTTGGGATGGCCGGAATCATCTCTTGAGGCAGGGCGGGACGGACATGAGCGTTTTTCCCGGCGGGCCGACGCGGTCCGCCGACCGGAGGGCCGTCGAGGACCGCCGCTACGGCGGGCGCCGGCAGAAGGGGGGCCCGTCGGCGGCGGAGGAGCGGTTCCGCGGGCTGCTGGAGGCGGCGCCGGACGCCATGGTCATCGTCGACGACACCGGCACGATTCGGCTGGTCAACGCCCAGACCGAGGCGCTGTTCGGCTACCGGCGCGAGGAACTGCTCGGCCGCCCCGTCGAGTTGCTCGTACCGCACCGCTTCCGCGCCCACCACACGCGCCACCGCGACGGGTACGCCGCCAACCGGCAGGTACGCCCCATGGGCGCGGGCCTGGAGCTGCACGGGCTGCGCAAGAACGGCACGGAGTTCCCCGTCGAGATCAGCCTCAGCCCCCTGGAGACCGCGGACGGGCTGCTGGTGTCCGCCGCCGTCCGCGACGTCAGCGACCGCAAGGCCGCCGAGGCGCGCATCAACGAGCTCGCCGCACTGGTGGAGTCGTCCCAGGACGCCATCCTCGCCAAGACGCTCGACGGCTACATCACCTACTGGAACGCCGCGGCCGCCCGCCTGTACGGCTACACGGCCGAGGAGGCCATGGGCCGGCACGTGTCCCTGCTCGCGCCCGTCGAACTCCAGGACGAGGTGAGCGCGCTGCTGGAGCGGCTGCGGCACGGGGAGAAGGTCGCGCACTTCGAGACGCTGCGGGTCACCAAGGACGGCTCCCTGCTGGACGTCGACGTCACCCTGTGGCCGACCCGGGACACCCTGGGCAGGGTGGTCGGCGCGTGCGCCATCGTCCGCGACATCAGCGACCGCAAGCGCGCGGAGGCCGAACTCACCGCTCTGCTGGAGCAGCAGCGGCACATCGCACTCACCTTGCAGCGCAGCCTGATGGGCACCCCGCCGGCGCTGCCCGGTCTGGCCACGGCCAGCCGCTACCGGCCCGCCACCCAGGGCGCCGGCGTCGGCGGCGACTGGTTCGACCTCATTCCGCTGGGCGCGGGCCGGGTGGGCATGCTCATCGGCGACGTGATGGGCCGGGGCCTGGAGGCCGCAGCCGTCATGGGCCAGCTGCGCTCGGCCGCGCACGCGCTCGCCAAGACCGGCATGCAGCCCCGTCAGCTGATGCAGGCCCTGGACACGGTCGTCGCCGACCTGGACGTCCCGGACCAGCTCGTCACCTGTTGCTACCTGGTCGTCGCCCCGGACGCCGGCACCGTCACCGTGTGCTCGGCGGGCCACCTGCCCACCCTCGTCGTGGGTCCCCACGAGGGCGTGCGCCCGTTGCCGGCACCGGTCAACGCCCCGCTCGGCGTCGGCAACGTCCTCTACGAGCAGTCGTGCGCGGACATATCCCCCGGCGCCACGCTCGTGCTGTACACCGACGGCCTGATCGAGACGCCCGGCAGCGACATCGAGTGCCGGCTCGACGAACTCACCGCGGTCCTCGGCCGTCTCGGTCTGCGCACCGGGACGGCCGGTCTGGAGGCCGCCGCCGACCAGGTGCTCGCCAGGCTGGTGCCGGACTGCGAGCGTCACAACGACGACGTGACCCTCCTGCTCGCCCAGCTGCCCGCGGCGCCGCTGGCCGCCCTGGCCAGAGACCTGCCGGCCACCCCGTCCTCCGTGCCCGAGGGCAGGGCCTTCCTCGGCCGGACGCTGGCCTCGTGGGAGTGCACGGCGCCCGCGGACGACGCCCGGCTGCTGCTCTCCGAGATCCTCTCCAACGCCGTACGGCACGCCGAGGGCCCCATCGGACTGCGGCTGTGCCGCACCGCCACGGACCTCACGGTCGAGGTGAGCGACCGCAGTTCCCACCTCCCTCAGCCCCGCGTCGCGGCCGACGACGAGGAGTCCGGCCGGGGCCTGTCCCTGGTCCGCGCGCTCGCCGACAGCTGGGGGGTGCGGCCCACGGACGAGGGGAAGACGACCTGGTTCACGCTGAAGCTGTGACGGGCCCGGCCCTCGGGACCGGACGAACCCCCCTGCCCCTCCGGTTCCCCAGGGGCCGGCCCCGGAGGCCCCGCGGCCCCGGCCGCAGCTCGGGCCGAGTGTCTCCCACTCGCCCGGACGGCCCCCGGCCACCGCAGCGGCCGAACGCCCCCGCACGGGCCGCCGGGGCCCCGCACCGGCCGCCGGGACCCCCGCACGGGAGATCCTCGGCCGCCGTCCGCACCCGTCGGCCGCACCGGCCTCGCCGAGCGCGCCGCCGGAAACCGCCGCTCCCGGGACGCGGGCGCGGCAGGCGCGCCCGCGGGCTACTTCTCGTAGGTGGACAGGGCCAGGCCCATCGCGAAGAACGTCGGTGCCCACTCCCCGACGAAGATCCCCCAGCGGTCTGCCCGCTCCTCGCCCTTCTTCTCCATGCTCAGCGACACGCACCACGACAGGACCGACAGGCCGATCGAGGCGAACCCCGCCGCGTAGGCGTGCTCGGCGCGGATCCCGGACTCGTGCAGCTTCTTGACGATCACAGGCGTCTCCTTCGGGCGTCGACAGACGGACGTCTCCATTGCAGGGGCGGCCGGGCGCACCGGCCACCGCACTGCCCCAGACGGCTGAACGACCGTCACACGACAGGCCGCCGGGCCGGCCCGCCCACCGGTGCGCGCACGACGTCCACGGCACCGGTGGCATCTCCCTGCGCGCCGCCGGGCGTCCGGGGCCGCCGGGGCCGGCTGCGACCGGTTCCCGGACACTCGCGGCCGGGCGACCGACCCGGCCGGTCCGGCACTTCACCGGCAGCCCCGGACCGTGGTTGTACTGGCGAGCCGGACAGCGGGATCATTGCCGTATGACAACTTGCCACGGGCCTGCGGAAGCGGGGGTCTCCAGGTCCGCGCCGGACGGGCCGATCTGGGTGATCGCCCTGCACGGCGACTTCGACATGGAAACCCTCGACGGTGTGGAGGAGACGACCGCCGCCGCACTGCGGTCCTTCCCCGGTCCCGTCGTCTTCGACCTGGAGGACGTCACCTTCTGCGACTCCGCCCTGCTCAACCTCCTCCTGGGGACCGCACGCGCCCGCACGACCGGACTCGTGGGCGCCGGCCCCCTCGTGCTCCGCCTGCTGGAGGTCACCGGCACCCACGCCGTGCTCCCGCGCTTCCCCGACCTCGACGCCGCCCGCGCCGCCCTCGTCACCTGACCGCCCGCGCCGCGGCCGGAGCGGCACCCGCCCCCGGCCCGCACGCCCCGCCCGGCGCCGCGCCGCGGCGGAGGCGCCGGCGCGGGGCGCCACCGCCTCCCTGGGGACCACCGGCCGCCGGCGGACGCCGGTTTCAGCCGGCCGGCTTCAGGCCCGCCGCGCACCCGACGATGCCCGCCAGGAGCAGCACCTTCGGCGGACTGGCGGACTCGCCGCCGAAGACCATCGCGTAGCCGGCGGTGCACACCGCACCGATGCCCACTAAGACTGCGTAGCCGGTCCCAGGGGGCCGTCCGCAGCGCGTAGGCCGGGCCGCTCATGCTGAGCAGCAGGCCGGGAAGGAACAGCGCGGCGGCAGCGGCCGGCTGAGGCCCGCCGACGCGCCCAGAGCGGTGGCCCACACTGCTTCGAGCATGCCGGACGCCACGAGGACGACCCGTCCCGTGCCGGATCCCCCGCGCCGTCTTGGCGTGGGCTGGGTACGGCGCACCTCGTGCAGGAGCCGATCGAGCTCTGCGCCGCTTCTCACACAGCCGGCGCGGCCGGCCGCCGGGCGGGTGCGCCGGCGAACCCCGCGGCCCCGTGCCGTCACCGGTCCGTCACCGCGTCGCGGGGAAGGCCGCCTCCCGGGTGAGGAAGGCGAGTCGGGCCCGCTTCTCGGGCAGGTGGACGCCGGGCAGGTCGATCTCCGGCAGCACCACGGCCGGGCCCCGGGCGAAGCCCTGCTTCAGGAAGCGGGCGATCGCCTTGCCGTTGCGCACGTCCGGGTCGACGACGACGCGTGTGCGGTCCAGGCCGAGCAGGACGTACGCGAGGATGACGGACACCAGCGCCGCGGTCCAGCCGGGGCGCGGCCCCGCGGCCCCGGCGGGCGCGACCAGCAGGTGGATGCCGATGTCGCCGGGGCGGACGTCGTAGCACTCGCCGACGCGGTCGGCCTCGGGTTCGTAGGTCTGCAGCAGCGCGGCCGGGGAGCCGTCCTTGACCACCAGGTGCGCGTGGTGGGTGCCGAGGGTGTCCAGGTGGGCGTAGCTGCCGGCCACCTGGTCCAGGGTGTGGCCGGTCATGCCCCAGAAGGCGGCCCGCTCCTCGTTGACCCAGCGCCAGACGACTTCGGCGTCGGCCCGCGCGTCGAGGGGCAGGATCCGCACGGTGCCGAAGCCGTCGACCCGCTCCTCGTGGACGGGGGCGCGGGAGGCGTAGGGGTCAGACATCGGTCTCCTTGGTGAGCTGGTCGAAGTCGGTGACCACCGGGACGAGGTCCCCCTCGAGCCACAGGGGCAGCTGGTCGCGGTGATGGGGTGAGCCGGGGACGCCGCAGGCCCCGAACGGGACGACCCAGCGGCTGTCCTCGCGGCGGGCCAGGTCCCACACGTAGCGGGCGGCCGGCCCACGGGCGGCGAGGTCGGTGACGCCGGGCACGGCGGAGGTGCACAGCACGCAGTCGTGGTCGCCGGACAGGCCGGGCGGCTCGTCCGGCGCCGGTGGGGCCAGGGCGCGCCAGGGGGCCAGTCGGTGGGTGTCCCCCCAGGCGGCGGCCGGCTGTCCCGCGGCCACCTGAAGCAGCGCGGCGCGGACCGCCTCGGAGCGGTCGATGCCGTACAGGTCCTCCGCCCGCAGCAGGTGGGTGAGGGCGTAGCCGATGCGGGGCACCAGAGCGAGCCACGGCTGGAAGATCTCCGGGTAGGCGGGCGGGCCGGCCGGCCCGGCGAACGCGGGGTGCGCCGCGAGCCGCCGGACGACCGCCCCGCGCACCGCCGCGTAGAGCGCCGCGTCGGTGCTGTGCGCGTCCATGCGGCGGTCCCAGCGCAGCAGGCGGTCCCGGAGCGCGGCGGCCCGCGGGGGCAGGTCCCCCAGCTCCGCCAGGTGGTCGAGCAGGGCTGCCGCGGAGGCGAGGTGGGTGTCCTTGTGGATCGCGGGCATGTCGGCGGCGGACCAGCGCTCCCTGGCCGCCAGGAGCGCCGTGATGCGGTCGGCGCGGTGGGGCGGGGCGAACTCGACACCGAGGGGGGCGGCGAGGCCGGCCTGGTTGGCCATCACGGCGACGCCGTCCGTCAGCCCGGCCCGGGGCGTCTCGTGCCAGCCGCGCCACTCGTGGCCCGGCTCCCAGGCGGGCACCGGGCGGACGCGGTTGGCGTCGTGGCGCACCGGCACCCGGCCCGCGACCCGGTGCAGCGAGCCGCCCTCGGTGTCGGCGGCGAGCACGACGTTGACCGGTTCGGCCCACCGGTCGAGGGCGCGGTCGACGTCGGCGACCCGGCGGGCCCGCAGCAGGGGCAGCAGGGCGCCGAAGCCGAGGTCGCCGGTGACCCGTGGCGGGTGGCGCAGGCTCAGTGCCTCCGGAGTGCCGTCGTCGAGGCCCTCGGGGCCGCCGGCGATCACGGGTCCCCGTGCGGTCTCGATGATCTCGACCTCGACGGCCGCCTCCCCCGCCACGTGGACCGTTTCGGTGTGCCGGGCGGCCCGGTGCCAGCCACCGTCGGGCCCCAGCGCCTCGACGCCCGCGCCGGTGCGGCGCAGCCGCTCGCGGTAGAGGTCCTGGTAGTCGGCCATGGCGTTGGTGATGGCCCAGGCGACCGTGCCGGTGTGGCCGAAGTGGGCGGCGCCGGGGACGCCGGGCACCGCCAGTGCGACGACGTCGAACTCCGGGCAGGACAGGCGGATCTGCTGGTAGACGCCGGGGTCCTCGATGAAGCGGTGCGGGTCGCCGGCGAGGACCGCCTGCCCGGTCACGGTTCGCTCGCCGCTCACCAGCCAGCCGTTGCTGCCGGAGGTGCCCGGCCCGTCGGTGGCGAACAGGGCCACGGCGTCCGCCCCCAGGTGCCGCACGACCTGGTCGCGCCAGAGCTTGGCCGGGAAGCCCGCGAAGAGGATGTGGGTGGCGAGCCAGACGCCGAGCGGTGTCCAGGGCTCCCAGCGGCCGGGTGCCAGCCCCGTACGGGTGAACTCCGGGGAGGCGCAGGCCTCGAGCCCCTCGTTCACGCCGTCGGTGTAGGCCCGCACCCAGTCGGCGGTCTCCGGGTCGCGCTCCGCCAGGGCCGTGAAGCAGCGGCGGGCCGTGTCGTCGAGTCGGGCGCGCCGGGCGAAGACGTCCCAGGGCAGGGCCGCGGGACCGAGGAAGGACGCCGAGGTGCCCTGCGCGCGGTGCCGCTCGACCTCCAGCTGCCACGCCCGGTCGCGGGCGGTGACCCTGCCCTGCGCACGGGCCAGGTCGCGCGCGCTGTCCGCCCGCAGGTGGGGGATTCCCCAGGCGTCCCGGTACGTCTCGCTGCCCACCGCACCGCTCCTGTCACTAAGGTAAGGCTGACCTAACTCGCTGACGGGATCGTACGCGAACGGCAGAGAGGTGAGGAAGGAGGGGTGGCAAGGGCACCGGGGCTGCTGGTGGCGGGAACCGGGCAGCGGCGGCCGGGGGGCCGGGCTCGGCGGCGGCACCCGTCCGGGGGGACGCCGGTCGGCCGTCACCCGGCGATGAACCGGCCGCGAGGGGGTAAGGGATCGGCGTTCGACCACGCCACCCCCTTCGTAGGAGCCGAGATGACCGACGACGCCTACCTGCTGCTGCTCGACGACGCCGCCACCCCGCTCGGGGTGCCGCCGGCCGCCGTGGGGCCGCTCTCCTGCATGGAGACCCCCGCCGTACGGGCGTGGCTCGACGCTCAGGGCGTCACGGCCACGTCGCCGAGGCTGCGGATCCTGCCGCCGGAGGAGACGGCGGCCATTCCCGAGCAGGCGGAGCGGCTGCCGGTGCCGCTGGGCGAGGAGGAACTGGTCCTCCTGCGCCAGCACAGCGCCCCGGAGTCCGCCGCCCGGATCGAGGAGGAACTGCTGGCCTACCGCGACTGCGCGGAGGGCCGCGACGCGCTGCTCGGGCGGGCGCTGGCCGCCGGCGTCCCCGTGCGCCGCATCATGGAGATCACGGGCGAGGACTCCGCCACCGTGATGGCCGCCGCCCGCTGAGGCCGGGATGCGGCCGGGGAGCGTGCCACACCGTCGCCGTCACGCACGCGCGCTGCCGCCGGCCGGACCACTCGGCCGGCGGCAGTGGCAGTCTTGATCACATGGGCAAGACCGCACTCATTCTCATCGACATGATCAACCCCTACGATCACGAGGACGCCGACCTGCTGATCCCGTCGGCCAAGTCCGTCGTGCCGGTGCTTGCCGGACTGCTGGAGCGGGCACGGGCGAAGGACGTACCCGTGATCTACGTCAACGACAACTTCGGCGAGTGGCGCTCCCACCACGGCGAGCTGCTGGACCAGGCCGTCGCCGGGCCGCACGCCGACCTCGTCGAGCCGCTGAGGCCCGACGGCTCCTCCCTCTTCGTCGTCAAGGCCCGGCACTCGATCTTCTTCGAGACGCCGCTGAACTATCTGCTGAACGAGCAGGGCATCGACCGGCTGGTCCTGTGCGGCCAGGTGACGGAGCAGTGCGTGCTCTACTCCGCCCTGGACGCCCACATCCGCCGGTTCGAGGTCGTCGTGCCGCGCGACGCCGTCGCCCACATCCACGCCGACCTCGCGGACGCCGCGCTGCGCATGATGGAACGCAACATGGGCGCGACCCTCTGCGAGAGCCGGGAGCTGTGGGACTGAGCGGTCCGGGACGCTCCCCCGCGCCGGCCGGCGGGGGCGCGGGGCAAGGGCTGGCCCCTCCCCCGGCCGGGGCCCGGCGCGCCCGGCTGGCACAGTCGGACCGGGCCGGGCAGCGTGGACGGCAGAGGCAGCGACCGCTGCGTGCGAGTGCTGAGTGAGGTGGCCATGGAACCCTCGGAAGCGGAACGCCGGGTGGTCGTGGGCGTGGACGGTTCACCGTCGTCGTACGAGGCGCTGCGCTGGGCGGCGCGGTACGCGCGGCTCGTGGACGGGACCGTGGAGGCGATCCACGCCTGGGACACCCCGTCGGCCGTCGGCTGGAGCGGTCCGGCGATCGACCCGGAGTTCGACCTCGAACAGGCACGGGAGCGCTTCTCGCAGGAGCTGCGCAGTGTCTTCCCGGACGAGCAGCCGGTGCGGCTGCGCGAGCACCTCGTGGAGGGTGATCCCTCGGAGGTGCTGATCCGGGCTTCGCAGGGGGCCGAGCTCCTGGTGGTGGGCAGTCGCGGCCGGGGCGGGTTCGCCCGGGCCATGCTGGGGTCGGTCAGTCAGCGCTGCGCGCAGCACGCCGCGTGTCCGGTGGTCGTCGTCCGGCAGGAACACGACAGGGCTCACTGACCGGGCGCACCGCGGACCACGTCGTGCGCCGTCCGCAAGCCATGGCCCGGCGTGTGCCCGGGTCCGGTCGCGGGCGCCGGGCGAGCGGTGCGGGCGGTGCCGGCGGCGGCTCGCCTACGCCGGGCTCCGTTCGGGCGCCGGGACCGGTGTCCCGTGCGCGCCGATCCGGACCTCCAGGCTCGTCCGGGGCGGCCGCGCCGGCGTGGTGCCCGGCGCGCCCTGGGCGACAACGTCGCGGAAGGCGGGGATCCGGTCCTCCGGCAGGGACGGCGCCGCGACCGTCAGTTCGATCCCGGCCACCTGGGCCGGACGGTCCGCGGCCGTGCGGAACCGCGCCGAGACGCGCAGCCCTTCGCGGTCGAGGCCGTGCCGGTCGAGGTAGCGTCCCGCGTGCTGCGCCACGCCGGCGGCGACGGAGGACACGTACAGCTCGACGGGGGTGGGCGCGGTGTCGCTGCCGCCGTCGGACTGCGGCAGGTCGACGGTGAGGACGTGACCGCGCACGCGGATCGCGCAGGCGTCGCCCGCGACGGGACGCACCTCGACCTCCCCGGGCGGCGCCGCGGGTGCCGGCTGCACGGCGTCCGCCTGGTACAGCAGCAGGCCCGCCAGGCGCCTGGCCTCCTCGGGCGTCATCGACGCCCACAGCTCGCCGCCCTTGTCCTGCGGCGTGGTCGAGGTCTCCAGGACGACGCGGTCCATGGCGGGCGGCAGTCCCCGCGGGGCGAAACGTGTCACGCCGATGACGCGTCCGCAGCGCGTGTGGATGTTCATCTCGGCTCCTCCGGCGGACGTCCCCCGCACCGACCAGTCGACCGCCGCCGCCCCGGCGGCGTCTGGGGCCGAACAGTCCACGCCCGGCCCCGAAGGTCCCGGCCGGCCGCGCCGCCGCGCCGCCCGCGCACCGGTTGCCCGCGCTGGTTCGGCGGGCCGCTCAGCCGTCGGCCGCGGTGATGCGGCGGCCCGTCATCCGGGCGGCACGGATGTGGATCCACAGGGTGCGGCCCTCCCCCGCCCACGGGTCGGACCGGGCGTGCTCCTCGAGCCGGCGCACCGTCCCCGGGTCGGTGACGTCCTCGGCGCGGCCGACGACGAGGACGCTCCAGCCCTGGCCCATGACGTCGTCGACATGGTCGACCTCGAAGGCGACCTCCGCGCCGACGGCCGCCGCGGGCGCCGTGCCGGGCGCGGTGCGGAAGACGAGCCCGTCCTGCACCACCTCGTAGTTGACCGGCAGGACGACGGGGCCGTCCGGCGTGGTCAGCGCGACGCGCCCGACCCCGTGCGTCGACAGCAGGCTGCGGCACTCGTCCTGGTCGAGGTCGCGCAGGCGGGGATGGAGCAGGGCGTGCCCCTGCCCCGGCGGCAGTTCCTGGTCACCGCCCTGGAGCTCGATGAGCGTGGTGCCGAGCGCGTCGGCCAGGCGCATGAGGGCCGCGAGGCTCGGTTCGGCGGGATGGTGCTCGAGATAGGACAGATACTGCGGTGACATCCGTGCCAGCCGGGCCGTCTCCTCGATGCTGAGCCCGAGCCGTTCCCGCGCGGCGGCCAGGCGCCGGCCCACGTCCCCCGCCCGGCAGGCGCCGCCCGCCGGCCGCACCGGCGCGGCGAAGCCCTCGCCCGGACGGGCGGGGCCGCCGGGCGGGGCCTTCTCGTGGCAGGGGTGCTGGACGTGCGCGTCGGGCCCGGGGAACAGGAGCGTGACCTCGCCCGTGTCCGACCACCGCACGTCGTAGGGAGGCGTTCCGTCGTCGTGGTGCAGACCGACGATCTCGCCGTCGCGCCGGGTGAACCCGGTGACCGGACTTTCGACGATCAGCCGATCGCCAAGGTGAGCTTGCATGAGCGTGCCGTTTCCCTGCGAGTCTGCTCCCTCAAGGATCCGGCTTCTCGGCGCCGTCCACCAACAGGGGCCGGTGTTCCGTCCGGTGGGAAGGGAGGCGGCCCTGCCGCGCTCGGGGCCCTCACAGCCGCGCGTGCGCGGGCGGCGGCGCCGGAGGGTGCCGGGCAGGGGCCGGCGAACGCGGGTCCGTGACGCGGCCGCCGGTGCGGCGGCCGGGTCACGAGGGCGAGCGTGTCGCCGGTCCCCGGGCCGACGGCGTCGTGCCCCGCCGCCCGCCGCCTCGCGGCCCCGGGCGCGGACCGGCAGCCGCGGGGCTCGTTCGGCCGGCCAGCCCGATGGGGCCGGTTGGCCTCCTGACCGCGGCCAGCAGTGCCCGTACGGCCCTGCCGCGTGACCGGTCCCGCCATGAAGGCTGGTGACGACAGCCGGAGGTGAGCGCGATGCGGGGTAGGAATCGGAACCGGCGGTCGCTGTGGCGTTGGCGGCACAACCCGTTGCGTCGCCGCGAGGACCTGGTCGAGGGCTGGGTCCTCCTGAGCGCCTGGCTCGTGGTCGCGGTGGGAGGCCCCTTCACGGGGGTGGTGACCGCGCAGGCGACCGTGGACAGCCTCGCCCAGCAGCGTGCCGACCGGCATCCGGCCACCGCCACCGTCGCCGGTGACGCCGTGCGGCCCGACACCGGCCGTGTCGGTGCCGGCAGCGACCGCGTCTTCGCCACGGTGCGCTGGACGGCCCCGGACGGCAGCCGGCACTCGGACCAGACCCTGGTCGACGCGGGGGCCAGGGCGGGCGACCGGATCACCGTCTGGACCGACGGCGGCAACCGGGTCAGCCCGCCGCCGCTGACCCCGGTGCAGGCACTGACGCAGGCGGCCGTCACCGGCGCCTCGGCGTCCCTGGCCGTGACGGGCGCCGCCGCCGGCGGGTTCTACGCGGTCCGCGTCGTCCTGGACCGGCGCCGTGCGCGGGCCTGGGACGCGGAGTGGGAGGAAGTCGGACCGCAGTGGGGGCGCACGGCGCACTGACGCACGCTCAGCCCCACCGGCGACGCGGCCTGCCCCTCCGCGGCACCGCGCGCCCGGCACTCCGGCCGCGTCGCGGTACGTCCCCGACCCGCAGGGCCGATCGCCCCGTGCGGGGAGAGGGTCGCGCCGTCACCATGGAAGACACCCGCGGGCGCGCCGCGGCGGCCGCCCGGGCGGCGCCGTGCGCCCCGCTTCCGCGGCGTAGCGCACGCCCGACCGCGGCCCCCTGACCGCGCCCGACATCCCCGGAGGCGTTGATGACGCACACCGACGGCCGCAAGCCGATCGTTGTCGGTGTCGACCCCGATCCGGACCGGCGCACGGCGCTCGCCTGGGCCGCCGCCGAGGCCGAACGGCGGGATCTGCCGCTGCTGCTGGTGCACGCGCAGGGCGTGCCGACCGCCGGGTACCGCCCGCGCGGCGGGCACCCGTCCTGGGAGGCCTGGAAGGACGACCTGCACGCGGCCGGGGACCAGGTGCTGAAGGCCGCGGTGTCCTTCATGGAGTCCCGGCACCCCGGGGTGGAGACGGCCGGACTGCTGGCGGAGGGACATCCGGCCTGGGTGCTGCGCGAGCAGTCCCGGCAGGCCACCGAGGTGGTGGTGGGGTCCTGGCACCTGAGCACGCGGCAGGAGCTGTCCACTTCCGCGTCCGTCGCGCTGCCCCTCGTCGCGCACGCGTCCTGCCCGGTGGTGGTGGTTCCCGGCCCGGAGCGGGCCGGCGACGAACCGCCGTACTTGGTCGTGGGCGTGGACGGCAGTGCGCACTCGGCCGCCGCGGTGGACTTCGCCTTCGAGGAGGCGTCCCTGCGCGGCGCGGCGGTGCGGGCGCTGTACGTCTGGCATCCCCCCGCACTCGGCGTGCTGGACGAGCCGGCGGCCGTCGCGGAGTGCCGCCGGGTGCTGTCGGAGACGGTGGCCGGCCGCTCGGCGACCCACCCGGAGGTCGAGCTGCACCAGGACGTGGTGCGCGGTCATCCGGTGCAGGTGCTCACCGAGGCGTCCGGGCACGCGCTCGGGCTGGTGGTGGGCACGCACGGACACGGCGGCTTCGGCGGCATGCTGCTGGGTTCCGTCAGCCAGGGCGTACTGCACCACGCGCGCTGCCCGGTCCTCACGGTCCCCCGGCCGGACCGGTAGCCGGCCGCGCCGCCCCCGCGCGGCTACGACGGCGGACCTGCCGTGCGACAGCGGTCCGGGTGGGCGCCGTCGGCCGGGCGGTCCGGCAGACGGCGCCGTGGCAGAGGGCGCCGCGGCGGTCAGCCGCCGGCCCCGCGCCCCGACGAACCGTCGACCGGGGCGTGCCAGACCAGCCGGGTGCCGCCGCCGTCCGGGGTGGTGATCTCCATGTCCCCGCCCAGCTTGCGGGCGCGCTCCGCCATGTTCCGCAGACCGCTGCGGCGGCCTCCGGCCGGGATGCCGACGCCGTCGTCCGTGACCGTGAGGCGCACCTGCCTGCCGTCGGTCTCCAGCACCACCTCGGCGCGGCCGGCCCGCGCGTGCTGGGCGATGTTGGCCAGCGACTCGGAGAGCACGGCCACCACGTGGCCGGCGGTCTCACAGGAGACATGGGTGTCCAGCAGGCCTTCCATCCGCACGCTGGGCGCGAGGCCGAGGACCGGTGTGGCCTCCCCGACCACGCGCACCGCGCGTGCCCTCAGACCGGGTGCGGTGCCGTCCTCGCGCGAGCGCAGCCCGAAGATGGTCGACCTGATGATCCTGATGGTCTCGTCGAGGTCGTCCACGGCCCGCAGCACGCGTTCGGACGCCTCCGTGTGCTCGATGAGACGGCCGGCGCTCTGCAGGGTCATGCCGGTGGCGAACAGCCGCTGGATGGCCAGGTCGTGCAGGTCGCGGGCGATCCGGTCGCGGTCCTCCAGCAGGGCGATCTGCTGGGCGTCCTGCCGGCGCTCGGCGAGTTCCATGGCGACGGCCGCCTGCGCGGCGAAGACCTGCAGCGGTTCCATCTCCTTGCCGGAGAACTCCCGCCCGCCCGCCTCCCGGACCAGCAGGACGACGCCCCGGACGCCGTCGCCCGATCCGATGGGCACGGCCACGGCCGGGCCGAGGCCGGCGAACCGCGGGGGCCCGGCCGAGTTGTCCTCACCGCGGGCGACGTCCGGGGTGCTCGCCGGGACACCGCCGGTGAAGGCCTGTCCGATCAGGCTGCCCTCGGGGGGCAGCACCAGGCCGCGCAGTCCGTCGGCCTGGTCGCCGAGGGCCAGTTCCACCGTGAGGGCGCCGGTGCCCTTCATCGGCGTCGCGACGGCGGCGAGGGCGGCGCCGGTGTTCTCGCGGGCCCGCTCGGCGATCAGGCCGAGGACCTCGCCCTGGGCGGCGCCCGACATCAGGCTGTGGGTGATCTCCGCGTTCGCCCTCAGCCAGCGCTCCCGCAGCCGCGACTCCTCGTACAGCCGTGCGTTGTCGATCGCCACTCCGGCCGCCACGGCGAGCGTGGAGAGGACGGCCTCGTCGTCCTCGTCGAACTGCGCTCCGCCGCGCTTCTCCGTCAGGTACAGGTTGCCGAAGACCTGGTCGCGCACGCGGATGGGGACGCCGAGGAAGGTGTTCATCGGCGGGTGGTGCGCCGGGAAGCCGTACGACGCGGGGTGCTCGGAGATCTTCGCCAGCCGCAGCGGCTCCGGGTGCCGGATCAGCTCGCCGAGGATGCCGTGGCCCTCCGGGTAGGGTCCGATGCGGGCGATCCTGTCCTCGTCGACGCCGATCGTGTGGAAGGCGGACAGCCGTCTGCCGTCCGGGCCGATCACGCCGAGTGCCGCGTACTGGGCGTCGACCAGCACGGCCGCCGCCTCCACGACGCCGGACAGCGCCTGTTCGAGATCGAGCTCCCTGCCGACGAAGAGCACCGCCTCCAGCAGGCTGTGCACCCGGTCCCGGGTGCCGCGTGCCGCGTCCAGGCGGGCCTGCAACTCCTCCAGCAGTTCGTCGAGCCTCAGCTGGGGCAGCCGTATCCGGGCCTCGCGGGCGTCCCCGGTGCTTCCCACCGCTGCTCCTCCAAGCCACCGCGACGTGCCGGGGAGCCGGCCCGCTCTCCGGTCACACTACTGGCTGACCGGCACCCTCCGACGGCGAAACCCCCGGACGGGGCAACGCGTACAGCACTCCCTCCCCCGCGGCACGCCGGCCGAGCAGCCCGACGAGCCTGCCGCCCGGGGTCGGACGGGTCGTCGGGGGTGTGTCGGGTGCAGGACCTCGCCGGCCTCGAGGAGCGACTGGGCCTCCCGCAGCGCCAGGCGGAGTCCTGGCGCGGGTCCTGTGAGCCGAAACGGGCGAACCGGCGGCCCGAGCGGGTGTCAAATTCCCCGATTACCCTGGTTTTCGTGGAGATGTACCCGACGCCCGCGGACGGCGGCCGGGGGGACGAGGAGTCTCCGGCTGCCGGGATACGGCCGGAGATCCTCGCCTCCTGGCGGCGCTCGCAGGCGCGCGGCATCGACCGCGAGGGGGCGGCCCTGCCGGTCGAACACGACCTCGACCCGGACTCCCGGCTGGTCCGGGCCGCCGCACCGGTACTGGAACGCCTGCGCGAACGCTTCTCGGGCCTGCCGGTGACCGTGACGCTGGCCGACGCACGGGCACGCATCGTGGAGCGGCTGGGCGACAGTGCGGGACTGGCGCTGATGGACGCCGCGTCCCTGGTGCTGGGCGCCAACGTCGACGAGCGGTTCATGGGAACCAGCAGCGTCAGCATGGTCCTGAGCACCAGGGCGCCGTTCGTGGTCGTCGGCCACGAGCACTATCTGCACGGCCTCAAGGAGCTGACCTGCATGGCTGCGCCGGTGCGCGACCCGGTGGGCGGCACCGTGCAGGGCGTGGTCAACCTCTCCGTGCCCCGGACGCTGGCCGACCCCGGCATGGCGCTGGTCCTGCAGGACGCCACCGACCGCATCGGAGAGCGGCTGCTCGAGCTGACCAGGACCCGCGAACGCGAGCTGATGCGCTCCTTCCGCCGGATCCGGGAGCCCGACGGACGCGGCGCCGGGCCGGACCTCGCCCCGGGTGACCTGCTCCGGCCCGGTGAGCCGGCGCCCCGGCTGACCGCGCAGGAGCGGCTGGGGCTGCTGGAACACGCCATCGAGCTGATCTCCTCCAGCGGCACGGCGTATGCCGAGGTGCCGCTGGCCGGCGGCCGCGTCGCCCTGCTGCGCCGCCGCGAGCTGTGCCACGGCGACGCGGAGGGCGCGGCGGTCGAGGTCGGTTTCCAGGACGCCGGCGGCGCGGGAACGCCGGAGGCCGTCACGGCGATCGCCCCCGGCGGTCGCCACGCGCTGCTGAGCGCACCGGGCACGGCGACGGCGACGGACACGGCCGAGAGGACGGCCCCCGTCGAGGCCCCGTACGCGGCGGACGAGGCGCGGGCCGATGAACCGGGCCCGGCCCCGCCGGGCGCCGACCGGGCGGCCGACGCGTGGCTGCTGCTGGTGGGCGAACCCCGCGTCGGGCGGCTCGCCGCCGAGGCCCGCGGCCGGCTGTCCCTGCTGAACGAGGCGGGCACCCGGCTCGGCACCACCCTTGACATGCGGCAGACCGCCGAGGAGCTGGCGAGGATCGCCGTGCCACGCTTCGCCGACCTGGTCGTCGTCGACCTTTCCGACGGCATCCTGACGGACGAGGACCCCCTGCCCGGCCGGCCGTGCCCCGAGGTGGCGCTGCGGCGGGTGGTCGTCTGGGCCGGCCGGGACGTCGGGGGCGCTCCGCCCGGCGGCACGGAGGAGCAGCCGGTCGACTACCCCGCCGGCACACCTCAGCACCGGTGCCTCGAGTCGGGCCGGCCGGTCGCGGACTCGGTGCCGGCCGGCGTCCCGGCGGACGGCGGGCACCCGGTCGGTCTGCTCGGCGAGGGCACGCACTCCTACCTCGGCGCCCCGCTGTCGGCGCGGGGCTGCGTGCTGGGCCTGGTGGGGTTCTACCGCCGGGGCGGGACGAGGCCGTACGAGCAGGACGACCTGACGCTGGCGGGCGAGCTGGCCGCCCGGGCGGCGACCAGCCTGGACAACGCCCGCCGCTACCGCCGGGAGCGTCTTGCCTCCCTCACCCTGCAGCGCAGTCTGCTGCCACGCGCGCTGCCCCGGCTCAGGGCCGTCGACCTCGCCTCCCGCTACCTGCCCGCGGACGCCCGGGCGGGTGTGGGCGGGGACTGGTTCGACGCGATCCCGCTGTCCGGTACGCGTGTGGCGCTGGTCGTGGGTGACGTGCCCGGGAACGGTCTGCACGCCGCGGCGACCATGGGCCGGCTGCGCACGGCGGTGCGGACGCTGGCCGCGCAGGACCTGCTGCCCGAGGAGGTGCTGGCCCACCTGGACGACCTGATCAGCCGCACCTTCGACGAACCGGCCGGCAGTCCGGCCGGGGACCAGGACCCCGCGACCGGGGCGACCTGCCTGTACGCCGTGTACGACCCGGTGTCCTGCCGCTGCACGGCGGCACGCGCCGGTCATCCGCCGCCCGCGCTGCTGGTGCCGGACGAGCCGGCCCGGGTGATCGAGCTGCCGTCCGGGCCTCCGCTCGGACTGGGCGGACTCCAGCCGTACGAGTCCACCACCGTGGACCTGCCCACCGACAGCCTGCTGGCCCTGTACACCGACGGCCTGCTCAAGGAGAGCCGCGGCTACGGGGACACCGAGGTGCGCACCGCGCAGCTGCTGGCCTCGCTGGACGGGTCCGGTCCGGCGCTGGAGGACGTGTGCGACGGGGTCACCGACGCCCTCCTGCCCGGCGGTCCGCGTGACGACGTGGCCCTGCTGCTGGCCCGCGTCCACCCGCTGCCCGCGGACCAGGTGGCGTCCTGGGAGTTCCCGTCCGACCCCTCGGTCGTGAGCCGGGCCAGGGCCCTGGTCTCCGCCCAGCTCGCCGCCTGGGACCTGTCGGACCTGGACTTCAGCACCGGCCTGGTGGTCAGCGAACTGGTCACCAACGCGGTGCGGTACGGCGGGCAGGGGCCGATCGGCCTGCGGCTGCTCCGCGACGACGCGCTGATCTGCGAGGTCTCCGACCGCAGCAACACCTCCCCGCGCATCCGGCGGGCGGCGACGACCGAGGAGGGCGGGCGCGGCCTGTTCCTGGTGGCGCAGTTCACCAGCAACTGGGGCGTCCGCTACATGCCGCAGGGCAAGACGGTCTGGGCCGAGCAACTGCCGCGGACGAGGCACCCCGCCTCGGAGGTGGACGAACAGGCGCTGCTGGCCCTGTTCGACGAGCCGAAGTGATCCGGCGGCCCGGAAAACGCCCCGGACCGGGACAGCCGGGACGAGCGCCGCGGGGACCCATGGCCCGCCGCCTGCCGTGGAGGCGGCCGGTCGTGCCATCGGCCCGCGGTGCCGGACCGGCCCCCGGCCCCGCCGCACGCAGGGTGAGAACCCGGCCGTGCCGTGGAGGCGGTGGGGGCTCGACGGCCGGGCTGGGACGGCTGTTCAGGGTGCGGCCGGCCGGTGCCGCAGCGGAACGCGCCTGATTCGATCCGGTCCGTGCGGGCATGCGACGGCCATGTTCTTCTTCAGCAACCGCATCGGCTGTGTCGGCTCGCTGCTGATCAGCGCCGTGGCGACCATCCTGCTGATCATGCTCTTCCGCCACTGACGCGTCCGCCGACTCCCCGCACGGCACTTCGCAGCCGTCCTTTAGAGTGCATCCGTCCCTTACACATGTCTGAAATCTTCCGCCCGACGGCGCGTGCCGACCGTGCCCCGGGCACGACCGAGGAGCGAGTGTGACCGATCCGGCGTCCATGTCCCTGCAGCAGGAGATCGCCCGGGACCTGCAGGTGAGCCCGTCCTTCGATGCGCAGCAGGAGATCGAGCGCCGGGTGGCGTTCCTGGCCGACCGGCTGACCTCCACGGGTCTGCGCTCGCTGGTGCTGGGCATCAGCGGCGGTGTGGACTCCACGGCCGCGGGCCGGCTGTGCCAGCTGGCGGTCGAGCGGGTCCGGGCCGGCGGGCAGGAGTCGACGTTCCTCGCGATGCGGCTGCCGTACGGCGCGCAGGCCGACGAGAAGGACGCGCAGCGGGCGCTGGAGTTCATCCGGCCCGACCGGGTCCTGACCGTGGACGTGAAGCCCGCCAGCGACGCCGCGCTGGAGACGCTGCTGGCCGGCGGCGCGGTCTTCCGCGACGCACGCCACCAGGACTTCGTGCACGGCAACATCAAGGCCCGGCAGCGCATGATCGTCCAGTACGCGGTGGCGGGCGCGCACGACGGCCTGGTGGTGGGCACCGACCACGCCGCCGAGGCGGTCTCCGGGTTCTTCACCAAGTTCGGCGACGGCGCGGCGGACGTGGTGCCGCTCACCGGCCTCACCAAGCGGCGCGTACGGGCCGTGACGGAGGCGCTGGGCGCGCCGTCCGAGCTGGTGCGGAAGACCCCGACCGCGGACCTGGAGACCCTCGACCCGGGCAAGCCCGACGAGGAGGCGCTCGGCGTCACGTACAACGACATCGACGACTTCCTGGAGGGCAAGCCGGTCGACGAGGCCGCCTTCGCGGCCATCGTCCAGCGCTACCGGCTCACCGAGCACAAGCGGCAGCTGCCGATCGCGCCCTGAGCCGGTCTTCCGCCGGCCCCACCGCGAGCCGGACGGCCGGCGGCGGTGACGTCCGGTCGGGTGGGGCCGCCGGCCGCGCCCTCCCCCGCCGCCGGCGGTGGCCGCGGCCGGCGGACGGCGCCCGCGGCCTCCGCCGCGCGGGGTCTGCCGGTGCGGCGGTGCTCAGTGCCCTTCGCCGCCCCGCAACCGGTCCTGCGCCTGGGTGGCGATGACTGCGGCCTGGATGCGCCGCTCCACGCCGAGCTTGGCCAGCAGCCGGGAGATGTGGTTCTTGACCGTCTTCTCGGCCAGGTACAGCCGCTGGCCGATCTGGCGGTTCGTCAGGCCCTCCCCGATCAGGGCCAGGATCTCCCGCTCCCGCTCGGTCAGTCCCGGCAGGGCGTCGGGCTCCGGCTCCTGCTGCTGCCCGCCGCGCAGCCGCGCCATCAGCTTGGTGGTGGCGCTCGGGTCGAGCAGCGACTGGCCTCGCGCCACCGTCCGGACGGCCGAGACGAGGTCGGAGCCCTGGATCTGCTTCAGGACGTAGCCGGACGCCCCCGCCATGATCGAGTCAAGGAGTGCCTCCTCGTCGTCGAACGAGGTCAGCATCAGGCAGGCCAGCTCCGGCAGGCGCGAGCGCAGTTCCCGGCACACGGTGACGCCGTCGCCGTCGGGCAGGCGGACGTCGAGGACCGCCACGTCCGGGCGCAGGGCGGGCACGCGTACGAGGGCCTGCTCCACGGTGGCCGCCTCACCGACCACCGTGATGTCCGGTTCGTCGTCCAGCAGGTCGTGCACCCCGCGCCGTACCACCTCGTGGTCGTCCAGCAGGAAGACCCTGATCGGGGTGTCGGTGCCGGCCTGCTCGCTGTCCGCCATCGGTCGCTCCTCGTCACACGTTCGCATTCCATCGGCATCCTTCCCCCTTCCCCGGACGGCGGGCCAGGGCCGGTCGGCCCTCTCTGTCCGGCCGCCCGACCGGGCGCACCCGGCCCGGCCGGTGTCCCCCGCCCCCGGTACGGGCCCCGCTCACGCAGCGGCGTGTGCCGGCCGTGGGCCCGCGCGGTCCGGCTCAGCCGTTCCAGGTCCAGTCGGCCACCTCCGGCAGGTCGGTGCCGTGCTCCCGGATCCAGGTGTGGTGGCGCTCCCGGGCGTCCGCCATGCGCTGGCGGACGCCCGCGGCGCGCACCGCCAGGCCGGGGACGCGGTCGATGACGTCCATGACCAGGCGGTAGCGGTCCAGGTCGTTGCGGACCACCATGTCGAACGGGGTGGTCGTGGTGCCGATCTCCTTGTACCCGCGCACGTGCAGGTGCGGGTGTCCGGTGCGCCGGTAGGCCAGGCGGTGGATCAGCCACGGGTAGCCGTGGTAGGCGAAGATCACCGGCCGGTCCGGGGTGAACAGCCCGTCGTACTCGAAGTCGCTCATGCCGTGCGGGTGTTCCTCGCGCGGCAGCAGCCGGGCGATGTCGACGACGTTGACGACCCGCACGGCGAGATGGGGCAGGTGCCGGCGCAGCAACTGCGCGGCGGCCAGCACCTCCTGCGTCGGCACGTCACCCGCGCAGGCCAGCACCACGTCCGGTGCGCGCGAGCCGTCCTCGGTACCGGCCCAGTCCCAGATGCCGGCACCGCGGGCGCAGTGCACCCTGGCCTGCTCCATGGACAGCCAGTCGAAGCAGGGCTGCTTCCCGGCGACGACCACGTTGACGTAGTCGCGGCTGCGCAGCACGTGGTCGGCCACCGACAGCAGGGTGTTGGCGTCCGGCGGCAGGTAGACCCGCACCACCTCCGGGCTCTTGTTCAGGATGTGGTCGACGAAGCCGGGGTCCTGGTGGGAGAAGCCGTTGTGGTCCTGGCGCCACACGTGCGAGGTGAGCAGGTAGTTGAGGGAGGCGATGGGGGCGCGCCAGGGCAGGCGGCGGGTCACGCGCAGCCACTTGATGTGCTGGTTGACCATGGAGTCGACGAGGTGCGCGAACGCCTCGTAGCAGGAGAACAGCCCGTGGCGGCCGGTAAGAAGGTAGCCCTCCAGCCAGCCCTGGCAGGTGTGTTCGGACAGGATCTCCATCACCCGGCCGTGCCGGTCGAGGTGTTCGTCCACCGGCAGCGTGCAGGCCTGCCAGGCCTTGCCGCTGGCGCCGTAGACGGCCTGGAGGCGGTTGGAGGCCGTCTCGTCGGGGCCGACCAGGCGGAAGTCGCGGCGCTCGGCCGTGGCCCGCATGACGTCCTCGAGCATGTCGCCGAGGACGCGGGTCGGTTCGTGCGTGCTCGCGCCGGGCTTGTCCACCTCGACGGCGTACCGCTCCAGGGGCGGCAGGGGCAGCTCGCGCAGCAGGAGCCCGCCGTTGGCGTGCGGGGTGGACCCCAGCCGCCGGGCCCCGCCCGGGACGCAGTCGAGCACCTCCGGGCGGGGCGCGCCGTGCTCGTCGAACAGTTCCTCGGGCCGGTAGGAGCGCATCCACTCCTCCAGCTGCCGCAGGTGGTCGGGGTTGTCGCGAACGGCCGGCAGGGGCACCTGGTGGGAGCGCCACGTCCCCTCCACGGGCAGTCCGTCGGCCTCGGCCGGCCCGGTCCAGCCCTTCGGGGTGCGCAGCACGATCAGCGGCCAGCGGGGCCGGTCGGTGACGCCCTCCTCGCGGGCGGCCCGCCGCAGCGCGGCGATGCGGTCCAGCGCGGTGTCCATGGCCTCAGCCATCGCGCGGTGGACGGCGGCCGGATCGTCGCCGGTGACGTGGAGCGGATCGTGTCCGTACCCCCGCAGCAGGGCGTCGAGTTCGTCCGCGGGGATCCTCGCCAGCACCGCCGGGTTGGCGATCTTGTAGCCGTTCAGGTGCAGGATCGGCAGGACGGCCCCGTCGTTCACCGGGTCGAGGAACTTGTTGGAGTGCCAGGAAGCGGCCAGCGGGCCGGTCTCCGCCTCGCCGTCGCCGATCACGCAGGCGACGAGCAGGTCCGGGTTGTCGAGCGCGGCGCCGTAGGCGTGGGACAGCGAGTAGCCGAGCTCGCCGCCCTCGTGGACGGAGCCCGGCGTCTCGGGGGCGACGTGGCTCGGCACCCCGCCGGGGAAGGAGAACTGCCGGAACAGCCGTGCCATGCCCGCGGCGTCCCGCGTGATGTCCGGATAGGTCTCGGTGTACGACCCCTCCAGCCACGAGTTGGCCAGGACGGCGGGCCCGCCGTGACCGGGGCCCCAGATGCACAGCGCGTCGAGGTCGCGGGCCTTGATGACGCGGTTGAGGTGGGTGTGGACCAGGTTGAGGCCGGGCGAGGTGCCCCAGTGTCCGAGCAGGCGCGGCTTGATGTGCTCCGGGCGGAGCGGCTCGGTCAGCAGCGGGTTCGCCATCAGGTAGATCTGGCCTACGGACAGGTAGTTCGCGGCGCGCCAGTGGGCGTCCAGCGTGAGCAGTTCCTCGTCCGGGAGCCGGGCGGGCGCCTGGTGCGTGTCGACGGACATCGGGGTTCCTTTGCGGTCGGGACGGCGGTCGGGTTCGGTTCCGGATCTCGGGAGGGCCGCGCCGGTTCCGGGCGGCGGGGCGGGACGGGGGTCGGGCTGCCGGCGGACGGGGGTCGGGCTGCCGGCGGGGCGGTGGTCGAAGGCGCGGCGGGCGGGGGCGGGGCGATGTCCTGCGGTACGCATGTCCCACCCTCCGGTGCTTCTGCGGGTACCCGACAGGGCCGTTCGGGCCACGTCGCCGCCTCCCGGCGCCGCCGGAGCCCGCTGGAAGTGGCGTGATTCGTTCGTCCGGCCGGGTGACGGGGTGGGCCGAGCGGGGCGCGCGGAACACCGGTGAGTGCCACGGGCGCCGAGACGGGGCACGGATGGCGAAGACGTCCGCTTCGGCACCGCTGGAGGAGACCCGTATGGCCCTGAACCGCGAAGAGCGTGAGAAGTTTTTCGCCGAGCCGCACGTCGCCGCGCTGGCGGTCGGCGCCGGAGCGGACAGAGCCCCGCTGACCGTGCCCATCTGGTACCAGTACGCGCCGGGCGGCATCGCCTGGATCCTGACCGGCAAGGACTCCCGCAAGAACCGGCTGATCGGTGCGGCGGGCCGGTTCACCCTGATGGTGGACCGCGTCGAACCCACGATCCGGTACGTGTCGGTCGAGGGCCCGGTCGTCGGGACGGAACCCGCCACCATCGAGCAGCTCCGGGAGATCTCGGCCCGCTACCTCCCGGCCGACAAGGTCGACGCCTACGTCGACTTCGCCTGGAAGAACCACGGCGAGCAGGTCGTCGTCCGCATGCGCCCCGAACGCTGGGTGTCGTCCGACCTCGGGTCCGTCTGACCGCCGCCTGGGACTCCCTGTCGCGGCCCCGGCGCGGCGGGAGCAGGGGCCGCGGGGCCGGGGCTCGTGCAGCCGGGCGACGCGACGGTACGCGAGCCGGTACGGCCCCGCACAGCGCCGGGCCGCCCGGGGTCCCGTGCTCGCCGCCCCGTCTCCGGGGCCGTGCCGCACGCGGCACGGCCCCGGCGGCCCGGCGCTGCGCGGGGCGGGGCGGGGAACGGCCCGGCAGGCAGGCAGGCAGGCAGGCAGGCAGGCAGGCAGGCAGGCAGGCAGGCAGGCAGGCAGGCAGGCAGGCAGGTAACGAACCCGCATCGGTCCCGTCGCGGTTCGACCTTCACACCAGGCACACATGTTCGCTAAGTTGACGCCCGGGCCGCACGATTGCCTCCGGCGAACCCGCCGGATCGCGTGGCCTCCGCCGCGTCCGGCGCGCCCTCGTGGCCACCGGAGCCGGGAACCCGACCGACCTTGTGGTGAATCGGCTCAACAGCCCGGCAGGGCGGGGCCGTAGGGCACACCTTCCGAAGCGACCGCCCGAACCCGACTGCCGACCCGGTAGGCGGTCCGCGGAAGGAGTACGTCTTCCTTGGCGCCGGAACGACCTTCGCGCCCCGCCGGCAGTGGCCTCCCCGGCGCGCGCGACTCCGCCTCGGCAACGGGCGGTGACGGACCCAGCCGTGAAGAGGTGCAGCGGCGGGTCAGTGCCCTGTACGACCAGGCCGAGACGGCCACGGGGAACTACAACGCGACCCGGGCGAGGAGCAGGGCACGGCGCACCCGCGTCGACTCCGCGCCCGGCGACACCTCCTCGGCGGGACGGGACCCGGCCCTGGAGAGCGTCACCAGGCAGTGGTTCGACCTGGCGCGCGCGCAACTGGGGCCGACCGTCCCGGCCGTCCTGCCCGCCGACCGCCGCCCGAACCCGGCCGCCTCCCGGTCCGCGGCGCCGGCGAGGCGCCCGGCGGGTGAACTGACCGCCTCCGGGCCCGCGTCGGACACGCGGGACAGGCTCGCGCTGCCGGCCGGACCGTCCGCCACGGCACCGGCCCTGCCGGAGCCGGCCGCCGCACCGGCCGCCGGCCTCCCGAGCCTGCCGGCCGGACCCGTCGCCGTGCCCCCCGCACGAGAGCTCACCGCGGGCCCCGACCTCACGGCGTCGACGGCCTCGACGAGCTCAATGACCTCGACGGTCTCGACGGTCTCGACGGTCTCGACTGCACTGGTGATGCCGGAGCCGGCCGCCGAACCCGCCGTGGCACCGGCGCGGTTCGCCCCCGAGCTCCTCACCTCCGCGGACCTCCTCACCCCCGTGCCCGCGCCCGCCCCGTGGGCCGGAGTCGCCGCCGAGCCGGCGCCGACGGTCGCGGCCACCGCCGGGACGCGGCCGGAGGCCGCCGCGACCCGGCCGCCCTCCGTCGCCCGGCCGCGGCCCGAGGTGCCGAGCTCTGCCAAGGAGCGGTTGCAGAGGAAGATGGACCAGGCCCGCGGGCTGCTGGCCCGGCAGGCCGGCCGGGGAAGCGGCCCGGCGACCGGAACCGGAGCCGGGCCGGCCGGCGCCATCTGGTACGCGGACGCCCCCAGTGCGTCCCGGCTGACCTCTCAGCAGCTGCTCGAACAATGGACGGGGCAGCCGGCGGCCTCCGGCCCGGGCAACGCCCCCGACGGGGGCCGGGCCGACTGGTCCGGCACGGCGGTGAGCCCGGGCCAGCCGGGCACGGCCGCCACCCCCACCACCGGCGCGGCCCCCGACACCACGGCTCCCTTCCCCGCCGTCCCGCCCTTCCCCGATCCGGCCGCCGCCTCGACGACGGCAGCCTCCCCGGCCTGGCCGGACCCGGCCACCGCCCCCTCCCCCGGCGTCCCGGTCCTCCCGGACCCGGCCGCCGTCCTCATGACAACGGCGCCCTTCCCCACCGTCCCGACCTACCCGGACCCGCCAGCCGCCCCCACCACCACGGCGCCCTTCCCCTCCGTCCCGGCCCACCCGGACCCGGCCGCCGTCCTCATCACAACGGCGCCCCTCCCCACCGTCCCGACCTATCCGGACCCGGCAGCCGCCCCCACCACCACGGCGCCCTTCCCCACCGTCCCGACCTACCCGGACCCGCCAGCCGCCCCCACCACCACGGCGCCCTTCCCCACCGTCCCGGCCCACCCGGACCCGGCCGCCGGCCCCGGCCCCGGGGCCCCCGTCGTCCCCACCACCGCCGCCCCGCTCGGTGTCGGTGACGTCGGGGGTACGGCGTACGAGAGGAAGGCGGCGAAGGCGCTGGCCTTCGCCCGCGCGCAGGTCGGCAAGCCGTGCGTCTGGGGTGCGACCGGGCCGGACTCCTACGACTGTTCGAGCCTCACCCAGGCCGCCTGGAGAGCGGCCGGGGTCGACCTGCCCCGCACGGCGGCCGGCCAGGCCGGCTGCGGCACGCCCGTGGCCCTCGCCGAGATGCGGGCCGGGGACCTGATCCTCTTCTACGGCGACGTCAGCCACGTCGGTCTGTGCACGGGCAACGGCCTGATGATCCACGCGCCGAGCCCGGGGGCGCCGATTCGCGAGGAGTCGGTCTTCTTCGCCGGGGCCCGGGCCGTCCACAGCGCGGTGCGTCCCGCCTGAGGCCCGTGCCGTCCCCGCCCCGGCGGGGACGGCGGGTACCCCCGGGCAGTCCACTACCGCAGCGTGTTTCCTGACACGCCCGCGCGGCTCCGGCGCGAGGTCCCGGCGGGCGGGGTCCCGGCCGGGGGCTGTCCGCGGCACCTGCAGCCCCCTGTGCAGGGGGTCCGGTGCGTGCGGCCGCAAGGGCGCGGAGGACGGCGACGCCGAGCGTCGACCATCGACGACAACGTCGCAGCGCGCGCCGGACCCCGTCCCCGGATGCTCCGTCGGACAGCCGGCGCTCGGCATCGAGTCGGGTTCGACGTCCACGACCAGGCGCGCCCTGGGCGTCTTCCGGCAGTTCCGGCGTTGCGTGCCGCGGCGATGGCGACCGCTCCGGTCCAGCCGGCGAGCAGATCGCGACAAACCCGCACCAGCGAGGATCATGGGTGTGCGGCTCGTGCCTGTCCACCGAGTCGTCGAAGGCGTCGCCGGCGAGGCCCTGCGACGGTCATCCGCGGGCGTCGGTCCGATCGGTGTTCTCGGGGTCGCTGTCCGCCCGCGTCGGCAGCCCCGGCGGCCGCCCGTGGCGGTGAGCCCAGATGTCACCGAGCACGACTTGGACGATCCCGGTGACGGGAATCGCCAGCAGGGCACCGAGGATCCCGGCGACTTCGGTGGCGATCAGGATGGCCAGCAGCACGGTGAGGGGGTTGAGTCTCACCGTCCGGGAGAGGATGACCGGTTGCAGGAGGTGGTTCTCGGCCTGCTGGTAGACGATGAAGAAGACGATGGCGCCGATGCCGGCCGCCAGGGAGTGGGTGAACGCCACTGAGGAGGCGACGACGGCTCCGATGGTGGCCCCTACCAGGGGAATGAGGTCGGTCAGGGCGACGAACAGGGCCAGCAGACCGGCGAACGGCACTCCGGAAACCAGCAGCATGACGTAGGTCAGCACTCCGCAGATGACGCTGATCAGCAGGTTGCCGGTCAGGTAGCCGGTCACCGTACGCGCGCACGCGGCGCCCACCCGGCGGATGCGGGCGGCACGCGCGTCGTCCACCAGGCTCAGGGCGCCGTCGATGGCCTTCGGCCCTTCCAGCACCATCAGATAGGCCAGGACGAAAATGGTGAGAGCGCCTGTCGCGGTGGTAGCGGCACTGCGGATGAACTTCAGGACGGGCGTGCTCAGTCCGGTGGCGAACGTGTGGATCTGCGCTTGATGCCGCTCGGCATACTGCAGAGCGTGCGTCCGCTGCAGCAGGCTGCCGACTGGCCCGCGACCGGCCCGGGCGTCCCTGATCATCGCGGGCAGGCGTTCGGCGAAGCGGCTTCCCTCCTGAGCCAGGGGGATGACGAACAGGGCGATCACCGCGCCGATGGCCGCAGCCGCGGCCAAGAAGACCAGCAAGGTGGCCACCGCCCGTCGGCACCGCGGCACACGGCGCTGCAGCGCCTCCACCACCGGGTGAAGGGAGACGGCCAGCAGCAGCGCGATGACCGCCCAGATCAGGACGCGGTGGGCGTGCACCACCAACTCGAGTACTACGTAGGTGGCGAGCACCAGACCGATGGTGGCGAGGATGGTGCGCACCGGAACCTGACGCGACGCCATGGGCACTGGGTGCCCAGACCCCGTCACGGAGAAACGGGGTGACCTCCCTCGCGCGGGTCGCTTTGCCGCGTGCCGCACTCGCCAGGACCGTGACGGCAGTGGCGCCTCGACCCCGTGCGCCCCGGGTGCGGATGCCCGAGCCGAGCCGCAAGATGATGCCGTACGCCTCACGCGTTGAAGGAAGTGTCATGGTGACGGTGGCCGCAGGTGCACTCGCCGGACCGTCGGCCCCGGCGGGGACGGCGCCCTCAGCCGTCGGCCTGCTCACGGCAGTCCTGCCGGTGCCGGCGTGCGCCGGTCCGCATGCGGCCTGTCGGCACGCGCCGTGACCGGTAACGAGTCGCGACCGGCGACCAGCGCGCTGCGGCCCTGTCTGATCGTGAATCCCCATTCGGGGAACGGGAAAGCCCTCCGGTTCCGGATCGCGGAACGGGCCTGTGCGTTCGGAGCGCAGGTCGTTCTGATCGATCATTCCCGGCCACGGGATCCGGCGACTGTCGCGCGACGCGCCGTGGCTGACGGTGCGGATCTGCTCGGGGTCGCCGGCGGAGACGGCACGCTGGCACTCGTCGCCGCGGTGGCCGCGGAGAGCGGCCTGCCCTTCGTGGTCATTCCGGCCGGCACCCGCAACCACTTCGCGATGGACCTCGGCCTGGACCGTGAGAACCCTTCGGCCGCGCTGGAGGCCCTGACGGACGGCGTCGAGCTGCGCGTAGACCTCGGGTATGCGGGCGAGCGGGCATTCGTCAACAACGTGTCGTTCGGAGCGTATGCCGCTGTGGTGCAGGACCCTGCCTATCGGGAGGACAAGATCGGCACCATGGTGAGGACCCTCCCGGAGTTCCTGGCTCGCCACGAGGGTCCGGAGCTGGTGGTACACGCGGGGCTGGTGACCGTGACCCGGCCGGATGCCGTGCTGGTGAGCAACAACCCCTACCAGATCGACGACCCGGCCGGGCTCGGCAGACGGGCGCACCTCGACTCCGGGCTCCTGGGGCTGCTGGCCGCGAGAGCGGAGACGCCACCAGAGACGGCCGCCAGGCTGCGAAGCGGGCAGCTGCACGGGCTGACCCGTCTCGCGACACCCGACGGCGTCGTCGTCGAGGCCGACGCCCCGGTCGTCCCCGTCGGGCTGGACGGCGAAGCCGTCACCCTGCCCACTCCCGTACGGTGCCGGATCAGTCCCCGGACGCTGCGGGTGTGGGTTCCGCGTCATCGACCGGGCGTCGCGCCCACCGGATGGCGGCCGTCGGGACGGGCCGTCGTCCAGCGGGCCGTCTCACTTGTCACGCGGGGTACTCATGGTGGTCACACCGACTGACCGGAGCACGCCGCGCGGTGGGTGGTCGTGCCGCCGCTCGCGTTTCCGGCCGGTCAGTGCTGGGGGTGCGGGCGGGCGTGGAACAGGGGGCGCCGCTGGGTGGCCGTACCCGAAGCGAGATGACCGATCTCGACGCGAGTCCTGATCGCACGGACCACTTCGGTCAGGCCCAGAACTATGGCCATGACGCCCACCACCAGGGTGAGTGTCGCGATCGAGACGAACGGCATGACGATCATCACGATGCCGGCCATGGTCCCGATGATCCCGAATGCCACGTGCCAGCCGCGCCCCGGCATGGCGGGGGCGGAGGCCGCCGCGGCCGTCTCCGTGATACCGCGCAGCAGCCAGCTGAAGCCGATCCACAGGGCGAGCAGCAGGATCGACTCCAGGGGGCCCCGGAAGCAGAGGAGACCCAGCAGGATGGATGCGGCGCCGGTGATGAAGTGCAGGACGCGAAGGTGCCGGGGGACGTGGGTACCGAAGGCGGCGGCGAGTTGGAAGACGCCGGTGACCAGGAGGTAGACGCCGAAGAGAATGCCGACGACGCGTAGGGTCGCGCCTGGCCAGACCAGGACGACGACGCCCAGGGCGATGGCGGCGAGGCCCATCGTGAGCAGGATCTGCCAGCCTATGTTCGCCAGGGCGGCCATACCTTCGGGAAGGGGGCCCTGTTCTGGTTCGGTGCCGCGCGAGGGCCCGGGGGCGGGAGAATCGGTAGGAGATGTCATGACACCTGCCTCCTCCATGGGGCAGCTATATCACCTGGGTTGCATGTCCATCGTCACCCGATCGGCCGTATGTTGCTCGGTGGAGAGGGTGCCCGGCAGGGCGAGGCGACCGGGCACTCCTAGGAGTCCTTGCGGCCGACGCCGGCGTACACCCAGTACTGGGCCGGGTTCTCGGGGATGTCGTCGGCCGCCTCCGGGCGCCAGAGGGGGACGTGGACCAGCCCCGGCTCGACCAGCTCGAAGCCGTCGAACAGGGAGCGGATCTGCTGCCGGGAGCGGGCGGTGACCGGCGAGGTGGCCCGGGAGCGGTACAGCTGCCCCACGGCGGCCGCGGTGTCCGGGCGGTCCTCGTCCGTGGCGTGGGTCAGCGCCAGCCAGCTGCCCGTGGGAACGGCGTCCCGGAAGGCGGCCACGATGCCGGCCGGGTCCTCCTCGGGTGTGACGAAGTGCAGAATCGTGATCATCAGGACGGCGATGGGCTGCCGGAAGTCCATGAGCCCACGCACCTGCGGGGAGGAGAGCACGTCCTCGGGCTTGCGGATGTCGGCCGCCACGATCGCCGCGTCCGGGTTGCCGGCGAGGAGCGCCTCGCTGTGCGCCACGGCCACCGGGTCGTTGTCGACGTACACGACCTTCGCGCCGGGGCTGGCGGCCTGGGCGACCTCGTGGACGTTGCCCTGGGTCGGGATGCCCGAGCCGAGATCGATGAACTGACGCACACCCGCGTCGACCAGGAAGCGCACCGCACGGCCCAGGAAGGCGCGGTTGGCGCGGGCCAGCGTACGGACCTGGGGATCGATCGCCGTGAAAGCGGCCACCGCCTCCCGGTCTATGGCGAAATTGTGATCCCCGCCCAGCATGGCGTCATACATCCGGGCCACGCTCGCCTTGCCCGGATCGACGCCCTGCGGCGGACCGCTTCCGTCCGGCCTCATGCCAACTCCCCTTCGTGTCAACCAACTTGACTGACCATCATATAGTTGCCCATGGCATGTGCCATCACATTCCCGCCCGGCCCCACCCGCGCCGCTACCGGCCCCACCCGGAAGGCAACGACCCTGCGGAACACGGAACGCAGCCACCCCGGCGACGCTCCCCCCACAGCGCCGCCCCGCCGCCGCACCCCCTTCTCCCCCGCGGCCGACGCCATCGGTTCCGAACTCGACCTCCATCTGACGGGCCGTCATGTCGTCCACGCCCTCGCCCCCGGGTTCTGCGACGCCGCCTCGGTGTACCTGCTGCAGCGCTGGCGCCTGGAGGAGCACGCCCGCGCCGCGCCCGATCCGCCGCAGATCGAGGCGCGCCGCCTCGCCCTGCGCATAGGGTCGGACACCCCGGAGGACTGGGAGCACCTGCTGCCCGTCGGGGAGGTCCTGGTCTTCCCCCGTGACACGCCGTACGCGCGCGCCGTCGCCACCGGGCAGACACAACTGCTCGACGGGGTCGACCGGCACACCTTCGAAAGACTGCGCAGGGCCGACCCGGACGACGCCGGGGTGGACGCCCTGCTACGGAGCGCGTCGTTCCTGATCGTCCCGCTGCGGTTGCGCGGCGCGGCCGTCGGGTTCATCGCCTGCACCCGCGGCCCGGACAAGGAGCCCTTCTCGCACGGCGAGGCCGTCGCCGTGGAGTCGCTGGGCGCCCGGGCGTGCGTGGCACTGGACAACGCGCGCCGTTACGAGCGGGAGCGCCGCACCGCCCTCGCCATCCGCAGCAGCCTGCTCCCGGAGACCGGCCAGACCTTCGCGAGCTGCCGGGTCGCCCACGGTTACCGGCCCGCCGGCCAGGACGACGTGATCGGCGGCGACTGGTACGACGTGCTGCCCCGGGCGGGCCGGCGGCTGGGCATGATCGTCGGCGACGCGATGGGACACGGCCCCGAGTCCGCGGTCGCCATGATCCAGCTGCGTACGGCGGTCCGCACCCTGGCGGCCCTCGACATCGGCCCCACCGAGCTCATGCACCGGCTGGACGCGGTCGCCGGCGACACGCCCGGCGCCTCCTTCGCCACCTGCATCTACGCGGAATGGGATGCGGGCCTGGCGACCTGCACGTTCGTCGGCGCCGGCCACCCGCCGCCCCTGATCCGCGGGCCGGGCGGCCCGGCGGAACCCGTGTCCCTCACCACCGCGGGCCTGCCCCTCGGGCTCGGTGCGGGACGCTACGAGCCGACGGTGCTGCACCTGTCCGAGCCGGCCCTGCTGCTGCTCTACAGCGACGGACTGGTCGAGTCCCGCCGGGCCGATATCGACCAGGGCATCACCCGCCTCGCCCGCGCCCTCGACGCCGGCGCGGACGGCGTGCCGGGGACCGCGGACACGGACGCGCTGAGCGCCCTGTGCCGGCGGCTGCTCGCCGAGGCCTCCGCGGACGACGTCAGCGACGACAGGACCCTGCTGCTGGCCGAACTGACTCCGGGCAGGGACTGAGCCCCCCGGCCGACGCCCGCCGAAGCGCCCGCCCCGGGCCCCACCACCCGCCGCCGCGCCCCCTGGCCGCAGCACGGCCGCGTCCCCGGTCCGCCGCCCGTTCCGCGGGCACGCCGCCCGTGCGCCCGGCCGGATCCGCGCGCGCCGACCACGAAGCCGGCTGCCGCTCACGTCGTGACCGCCTCCGCACAGCGCCGGTCCGGCGGCCGCCTGCGGCCCTCCGCCCGCCGGGCCGAGGCGGCACACCTGCGCGATACGCCCCGTATCACCGTAGTGTCAGGGTATGAGTGACATGTGCCCATGGCACGGCGCGTGGGTACATGCCACGCCCGGCGGGCCGGTGCCCGCCGCGACACCGGACCGGAGAACGCCATGTCCGTGATCGACAAGCCGGATCCCGACGGGGCACTGGACGACGCCCTCGCGGCGGCCCTGGCTGACGCCGTACGTGGCACCGGCGCGTCCATCGGCAGCCTGTTCCTGCTGGAGGAGGCGCGGCCGGTACTGCGCCTGGTGGCGCAGTGCGGCCTGCCCGTCGAGTTCACCGCGCCCTGGCACCGGCTGCCGCTGAGTGCTCCGGCGCCGCTGACCGACGCCATCCACGAGGACCGGCTCGTGTGGATCGGCAGCCAGGCCGAGATGGCCAGCCGCTACCCGCGGGTGGCCGCCGTCCTGCCCTACCGGATCGCTCTGGCGGCGGCGCCGCTGACGGGCGTGCGCCACTGCTGGGGCGGCCTCCTCCTGATGTGGCCGGCCGACCGTCCGCGCGGGCCGTCGTCCCGTGAGCGCGGCCACATGGCCTCCGTCGCCCGCCGGATGGCGCGTCTGCTGGACGAGGCGCCCCGCCCGCCGGAGGTGCGCGACCGGCCCCGGGTCGTCTCGCTCGCCACGCGCCGTCACCCCGTGCAGACCCGCGTGGCCGCCGCGGACTACGCCGAGCGGCTCCCCGAGGGCGCGGTCGGGCTCGATCTGGAGGGCCGGATCACCTTCGTCAACAGGACCGCGGCCCGGCTGCTCGGCCACGAGCCCGAGCGGCTGCTCGGCACCCGGCCCTGGCAGTCGCTGCCCTGGCTGGACGACCCGGTCTACGAGGACCACTACCGCACGGTGGTCGTCAGCCGGGCGCCCCTGGCGTACACGGCGCTGCGTCCGCCGGACCACTGGCTGACCTTCGAGCTGTACCCGGACGCCAGCGGCATCAGCGTCCGCATCACGCCCCGCACGGAACAGCCGTCGAGCGGTCCGCTGCCCGTGCAGACCTCACGGCCGACGTCCGCCGCGACCGGCCGCCTGTACCAGTTGGTCCACCTGGCCGCGGCGCTGACCGAGGCCGTCGGCGTGCGGGACCTCACCGATCTGATCTCGGACCAGATCCTGCCCGCCTTCGGGGCCCAGAACCTCGTGCTGTGCTCCCTCGAGGCCGGCCGACTGAAGATCATCGGGTACCACGGCTACGCGCCCGGCGTCATCGACCGCCTCGACGGCCTGCCGCTGGCCACCGACCTCACCCCGGCAGGCCAGGCCCTCACCAGCGGCTCCCCCGCCTTCTACCCCGACCGGGCCACGATGGCCCGCGCCTACCCGCAGGCCTCACGGATCAGCGACAAACAGGCCTGGGCGTTCCTGCCGCTGCTCGCCGCCGGGCGGCGGGTGGGCTGCTGCGTGCTCTCCTACGACCAGCCGCACAGCTTCACGGCCGACGAGCGGGCCGTCCTGACGTCGCTGGCCGGGCTGATCGCCCAGGCCCTCGACCGGGCCCGCCTGTACGACAGCAAGCACCAGGTCGCGCAGGAGCTCCAGCAGGTCCTGCTGCCACGGAGCCTGCCCACGCTGCCCGGCCTGGACGTGGCGGCACGCTACCTGCCCGCCAGCCACGGCCTGCTGATCGGCGGCGACTTCTACGACCTGCTGCGGCTCGACGACACCACCGCCGCCGCCGTCATCGGCGACGTCGAGGGCCACAGCATCAGCGCGGCGGCCCTGATGGGGCAGGTCCGCACCGCCATCCACGCCCACGCCACCGCCGGCGCGCCGCCCGACCAGGTGCTGTCCTGCGCCAACCGGATGCTGGCCGACCTGGAGTCCGACCTGCTGGTGTCCTGTCTGTACGTCCATCTCGACCTCGCCCGCCACCGGGTCACGCTGGCGAGCGCCGGCCACATGCCCCCGCTGCTGCGGGACGGCCGCCACGTGCGGGTGGTCAACGTGGAGCCCGGGCCGCTGCTGGGCATCGACCTGGGCGTGCACTACCCGGTGACCGCCGACGTCCTGCCCCCGGGCGCGCTGCTCGCCCTGTACACCGACGGCATCGTGGAGGTGCCGGGCACCGACGCGGTCGAGAACATCAACCGGCTCGCCCGGCACCTGGCCGCCAGTGACGGGCAGGACCTCGACGCCCTGATCGACAGTCTCGTGCGGTGCACCTGGCCCACGGGGCAGCACACCGACGACATCGCCGTCCTCCTGCTGCGGGCGAAGGGCGGGGAGGACTGATCCGGCGCCGGCGGCCGGGCCCCGACCGCTCCACCGCTGCGGACCTCCTCCCGCTCCGGCCGCGCCGTCCGCTCCGGGGACGCTTACTGCGGATTTCGGCCTCAGCACCGTTGTGCCCCTTGTTATGACGCCCGTCATGACGCACGCTGCTGCGGGGCGGTTGTCCCGGCCCTGACCGGGTGTGCGGGAAGGCCACAGCGAACGACGGGAGGATCGGCGTGGGCGATGTCCTCGCACGTGCGATGTGGGAGCGGTACGAACCGGTCCACGACCTCGTCTACTTCGCGCCCGAGGTCCGCCGGGCGGCGGACGGGCTCGGCCTGCGCGGCTTCTGGATGGGCTACTTCGCGATGCGGGCGGCCCCGCTGGGTCCCGTGCCCGCGCGGGTCGTCACCGGCTGCTTCTACGTCTTCCACCCGGACCGGGTGGCGCGGGCGCTGCCGGACGCGTGGCGGTACGCCGCGCCGCCCGAGGTGATCGAGGCCCGCGCGCGGGCGGTGGACGCGGCGATGACCCGCGTGTTCGGCCCCGGCGTCGTCACCGGCCCGGGGATGACCGAGGCCGCGGACCTCGCATGGGAGGCCGCCGCGGCCGCCGGCACCGCGGGCCGGGTGCTCGCCGCCGCCAACCAGGCACTCGACCGCCCGGAGCAGCCGCACGTCAGGCTCTGGCAGGCTCTGACGACACTGCGGGAGCACCGCGGGGACGGGCACGTCGCCGCCCTGGTCGCCCACGGCGTCGGCCCGGTCGACGCCATGGTGCTGAAGTGCGCCGCCGGCGAGTCGGACGGCGCGCTGCTGCGCGAGAGCCGCAAGTGGGACCTGACGGCGTGGCGGGTGGCCGAGGCAGGGCTGCGCGAGCGGGGGTGGCTCGGCGAGGACGGCACCCCGACCGCTGCCGGATCGGCGGTCCGGGCGGAGATCGAGGCGCGCACGGACGCGGCCGCGGAGCAGCCGTGGGCGGCGCTGGGCAGGGAACGCGCGCTGCGCCTGGCCGCACTGCTGGAACCGCTGGCCACGGCGGTGCTGGACACCGGACTGATCCCGCCGGGCAACCCGGTGGGACTCACCGGGGCGCTGTGGAAGGCCTCCCCCGCCGCGGCCGGGAGCGCGGGCTGAGCCGGGGGGAAGCCGCGGCCGCACCGCGCGGCCGGGCTTGCCGGCGGCACGGTCAGGGCCGGCGCCGAGGCCGGGCCGCCATGGCGGCGACGTCGTCGTCGGCGTGTTCGGCGCCGAGCCGGTCGAGGACGTCGTCCAGCAGGGCGGCGACGCTCTGGTCGGGGGGCAGGCGCAGGGCGGTCAGCCGGCCGAGCGAGGTGTCGATGTCCTCCCCGCGGCGCTCGACCAGACCGTCGGTGAACAGGACCAGCGTGTCGTCCGGCGTGAGCGGCCTGCTGAACGGCTGGTAGGCGCCGAGACCGGTGCCGAGGGGCGGTCCGACGGGCAGCGGCACCAGTTCGGCCGTCCCGCGGCGGGCGAAGACGGCGGGCGGCAGGTGGCCCGCGCCGGCGAGGCAGACCGAGGCGCGAACCGGGTCGAGCAGGGCGAGCAGGCAGGTCGCGGGGCGGCGGCCGCTCTCCTCGGCCACGGCGTTGTCGACCCGGCGCAGGATCAGGTGCGGTGCGGCCTCCGAGGAGGCGACGTAGCGCAGCACCGAACGGTAGGCGTTCATGTCGACCGCCGCGTCCAGGCCGTGGCCCATGACGTCGCCGACGACGAGAAGGGTGCGGCCGTGGTGCAGGCGCACCGTCTCGCACCAGTCGCCGCCGACGTGCGTGCCCCGGCCGACGGGCAGGTAGCGGGTGGCCAGCTCGACGTCGGGATGGGGCCGCCCGGGGTCGGCGCGCAGGACCTGCTGCAGGTCCCGCACGCGCGCGCCGGCCTGCCGGTGCTCCTCCGCGTGGCGCAGGTGCGCGGCGGCGAGGCGCGCCGCGTAGTGGACGGCCGCGGTCTCCTCGTCGTCGAAGGGGCTGCCGGTGCGCAGGCCGAGGACGACGCCGTAGGCCCGGCTTCCGGCCAGCAGCGGCACCGACACGGCGACCAGGCTGGTGCCGCCACGCGGGGAGAAGGACCTGGTGATCGGGTGGCCCTCGTCCAGGGCGCGGACCCGGACGTCACCGCGTGGCATCGTCTCCAGGGCGTAGAGGAGGTCGCGCCGGCCGGCCACGGCGACGGCCTGCAGCGCCCCGTCGGGGTGGCGGTGGCGCGCCTGCGGGGTGAACAGGTCGACGGTCGCGGTGTCGCAGCACTCCTCGACCAGGAACGCGGTCAGTTCGGCCGCCGTCCTGCCGGGGTCGAGGGAGGTGCCGATCACGGCGACCGCGCGCTCGGCTCGTCCGAGACGATCCGCGGCGGCCTTGCTGGACCCGGACACATGGTCGCCTTTCACCACATTTCTCTTCCGCCACCCATAGCAGCACTGGTGGAGGAGATCGGCGAGCGGCGGCCCGCGAGCCAGGGAACGGCGCCGGGGACGGACGATGCGGGGACAAGTGCCGCCGGAAGCGGGCCGCACGCCCGTGGACGCGAGCGGGTCCTCAGCCGCTGCTGCGAAGGAAAGCCTCGCGCTGCGCCGCGGCTTCGAAGGCGCGTCACGCCATCCAGCTGAGCTCCGAAGGTGCGTCCCGGAGTCCGGGGCGCGCCTCCCGGGGCCTTTCCATCAGTGCGGCGGGCCCGGGGGGCCCGCTTCGCCGCCCAGCAGGGCGAGGCGGGCGGTGACGCGCTTGCCGACCGGCTCCAGCCGCACGTCGAGGCGCCGGGCGAGGGCCGTGACGATCTCCAGCCCGTGCCGACCGACCCGGTCGGGATCGGCGGGGCGCGGTGTGGGCAGAACGGGTGAGGAGTCCCACACCGTCACCGCCACGGCGTCGCCGCTGAGGCGCAGATCCAGCAGGGCCGGGCCGGGCGCGTGCTTGAGGGCGTTGGTGACCAGTTCGCTGACCACCAGCCGGGTGGCGTCGAGCGCCCGGGCGGCGACGGGCAGGCCGCAGTCGGTCCGCAGGCGGGTGAGGAAGACGCCGGCGGTGCGGCGGGCCTCGGCGATGCAGGCCGGATCGGCGCTCAGGGGCAGGGTGATGTGCGGCACGGGGGCGCCGGGGCCCACTTGTTTCCGGCCACCGGTGGCAGCTTCCATGCGGTCCGCCCTCACCCCCGGGTTCACACGCCGTGTCCACCCGCGTATACGCTCACGGCGCCGCCCGTGCTCACCGACCGGCCCATGATTCCTGTCCCGAACCCCTACCATCGAGCCATCCGACCCGTTGGCCATGGCCAGACATTTACCAGAAGTGAGGACAGCGTGGCAGACACCGAGGGAGCTGCGGTGCCCGGACGGCTGCTGATCACCCGGGCCAGGGCCGACGGGGGCGCGTGGGTGGTGACCCCCGTGGGAGAGGTCGACCTCGACGGCAGCGCCCACCTCAGGGACATCCTGCTGTCCTGCCTGGCCGACGCGCCGGGCACGGTGGTGGACCTCGGCGGGGTGACCTTCATGGACTCCAGCGGCATCAACGCCCTCATCACCGCCCACCAGGCCGCCCGGGAGCACGGGACCTGGCTGCGTCTCGCCGCGCCGCAGGAAGCCGTCTCGCGGGTGATCCAGCTCGTCGGGGTGGACACGCTCATTCCGTGCCACCCGACGCTTCAGGAGGCCCTCGCCGCCTGACGGCGACAGCGCGGCGGCCACCCCCGGACGCTCCGGTCGTGGCCGCCTCCCTTCGCCCGCCGGTGGACTCAGTCGGTCTTTCCGCGCCCGGACAGCGCGTCGCGGATCCGGTCGACCAGTCCGGCGCCGGGTGCGAGGAGCTTGTTGGCAGGCGGGGTGTCCGGTGCGGCGGGGTGCGGCCTGGTCGGTGCCGTCTTCTTCGCCATCCGGACCTTCTCGCCCAGCCGTTCGAGATCCTCGGGGCCGGTGGCCTGCCGCAGCAGGGGGAAGAGGTTCTCCTCCTCGTCCGTCACGTGCTCCCGGATCTGCCGCATGAGCCTGCCCATGAGCTCGTCGAACCGGGGGTCCTCGGCCGGGCAGCCCTCCAGGTCCTTCATGGTCCGCTCGGCCTCCGAGTGATCCTGGATCTCGCGGTCGGCGATCGCGTCGCCGTCCCGCACGTGCTGCCGCACCGCAGGGTACAGGTGCATCTCCTCGGCGACGGAGTGGCGGACCAGTTCGATCGTGGCCTGGTCCGCCAGGTCCTTGCGCCGGCTGTCGCCGGTGGGGAGGGCCTCGATCTGCGCGAAGATCTCCTCCACCTCGCGGTGGTCCGTGGTCAGTTCCTGAATGACGTCTCCGCCGTGTCCCATGACGGGGGCTCCTTGCTGTTCGAGGCCGCTCGGGGGGTGCGCGGCCGCCGTCCGCGCTCGCTCCTGTCTAGCGAGCCCGGCCCGCGCGGACGGCGGATTGGGCCGCCCATGGGCGCGTCCGCCGGACCGGCCGGCCGGGCCCGCACCCGCACCGCGGGGCACGGCCCCGCAGCCACGGACGGCCCGGCGCGAGGCGGGTCCGCAGCAGGGCGCACGGGGGCGACCCGTGGCAGGTCACGGCACTCGGCCCCGAAGCCACCACGGCCGGTCCCGCGGACGGGGAGAAAACCCACCTGGGGCAGGCCCGGGGGACGATCCCGGCCCAGCCCGACCGCCGGGCTCAGAACTGCCGGCGCCGCCCGGACGGACCAAGCGACGAACCCGGCCCGGCCGGCCGCCGGGCTGAGGCGGCTGACGCCGGCGGGCCGGGCTCCGGTTCAGGGGCGGTTGCGGCCGCTGTCCGCAGCCGTCGCGGACACGACCACGCGGCGGGTGTCCGCCGGCCGTACGCCGGTGACGACGAACCCGCTGCGCGGCCGCGTCGGGATGCGGCGCAGCGGGATCGCGAGGTCCTGCTCGGCAACGCGGTACTCCAGCCGAGCGAGGCGCTGCGCGAGAGCTTCGAGCAGTCCGAGGGTGACGCCCTCGCCGGGGCACCGGTGGCCGGTCCGCGGATCCCCGCCGCCCTGCGGGATCAGCTCGTCCCGCTCGGCCGGGTGGTGCTGGAAGCGCTGGGGACGGAAGGCGTAGGGGTCGCCCCACAGTTCCTCGTCGTGGAGTTGCCCGTAGACGTCCAGGACCACCAAGCCCCCGGCGGGCAGGTGGTGACCGCGCCAGTCCAGGTCCCTGACGGCCAGGCCGCCGAGGAAGGGCGCGAACGGGTAAAAGCGGCGCACCTCGTGCACGAACGCGGTGGTGTGGGTGACGTCCCCGTCCCGCAGCATCGCGCGGTTCTCCGGCCACCGGTGCAGCGCGTGCGCGGCGAAGGCGACGAACCAGCTGACGGCGACCGTGGGACGCAGGACGTTCAGCAGCTCCACCGCGGCCGTCCCGGCGTCCAGCGGCTCACCCGCCCCGTCACGGTGCCGGGCCACCCGTTCCAGCATGGAGCCGGCCGGGGCCGTCCGGTCGCCGGAGCGGACCTCCCGCACCAGGCGGGCCAGCCGGTCCTCCTGACGGCCCCGGGCGCGCCGGGCGCGCCAGTGGCGCGGTCCGAGGGTGGCGAAGCCGTCGACCATCGCGACCAGGTCGCGGGCGACCGGCTCGGCCTCGTCCTCACCGAGGGGGACGCCGGCCCAGCGGCACACCCCCCGGGTGAGCACCACGCTCGCCTCGTCGAACAGCACGACGCGGGAGCGTCCCGTCCAGGTGGTCACCGCCTCGTCCCAGGCCGCGCAGACCTCGTCGGCCGCCGCCGCCACCGTGTCGGCCTGCAGCAGCGGCAGGAACAGCTCCTTGCGCTCACGGTGCGGCCCGCCGTCGAGGGTGTGCACCGCGTCCTGGCCGAACAGGGTGCCCCGCACCGGCTCCGGCAGCGCGCCGTGCCGGCGCACGTTGCTCTCGTCGTAGAAGAACCGCACGGCCTCCGGTCCGCGCACGGCGAGGACGCGCCGGCCCATGAGCCGGGTCGATACCACCCCGTCGGTGCTCGCCCGCATGCGTGCGGGCAGCCAGGCGTAGCCGCCGGTCAGGGCGGAGAGGGTCTGGTCGGTCCAGGGGCGTCGTGTGGCGTCCATGACACCGCGAGTGCCCCGAGCGCCCGCCGGGATGCCACCCGCGTCCCCGCGCGCCGCGCCGAACGGGGTCCGGTCCCGCCGTGGGGCCGGCTGTCCGCGAGGACGAGGGTCGCGCCGTGCCCGCCGATGGGCGCAGGGACCCGCGGTGAGCGGGCAGGTCCGTCATCAGGGACGCGGATTCGTCCGCTGCCAGCGGCGGGCACCCGGCTGGTGCCGTCCGGCGACGGACGCGCACCGCGGGCAGACCCGGCCCACCGCGTCCGCCGCGCCGCCCGACTCCGGCAGGATGTCGGGCCAGGCGACGCCCGCGAACCGGGTCAGGCGCGACCGGTGCAGGGACAGCCCGCACACCGTCTGGTTCGTGCCCTGCTCCCAGGCGTGCACTTCCCCGGAGGGCAGCCAGCGACCGTCGTCCTCGTCCCACCATCGCCCGGAGGCCGTCACCGCGTAACGCCGCGTTCTCGCCATGACCGGCGGGTGCCCTCGCCGGTCCGCGGTATGCCGTCCGCGCCGGGGCGCCGCATGCCCGGGCACGACACGGGGAACCCGGCGACCGCCGATAGCCATCCAGATACCGGGAGAGGCCATGAGTCTGCTGCGTGTCGTCGGTCGCCCGCTCCTCGCTTCCATGTTCGTCGTCGGAGGGCTGAACTCCGTACGGCGTCCGCAGGAGCTGGCACCAGCCGCGGAGCCTGTCGTCCGGCCCATCAAGGACCGCGTGCCGGCGCTGCCCGACCGCACCGAGCAGGTCGTACGCCTCAGCGGCGGCGTGCAGGTCGCGGCGGGTCTGCTGCTGGCGACGGGGCGGCTGCCCCGGCTGTCCGCCGTGGCCCTGGCCGCCACCCTCGTGCCCACCACGCTGGCGGGCCACCGCTTCTGGGACGAGGACGACCCCTCCTCCCGGGGCCAGCAGCGCATCCACTTCCTGAAGAACCTCTCCATGCTCGGCGGTCTGCTGATCGCGGCGGACGACACCGCCGGCGCGCCGTCCGTGCTGTGGCGCGGCCGCCACGCGGCGCGCGGTGTCCAGCGCGAGGCCCGGCTGGTCCGCCGCTCGATCCGCGCGACCGCGGGCCCCGCCGCCAAGGCCGGCCGCATCAGCGCCAAGCTGTCGGCCTGACCCGGCCGCGGCCGCGCCCGTGCCGTCGGACGCGGCCGCAGGAGGAGAAGGGACGCACGATGAACCACCAGTCCCGCCGCGCACCGTTCCTGCCCGACTTCGCGGGCCGGGCCGGTTCCGAACTGCTCGGCATCTATCTCAATGATCACCTCGCCGGTGCGACGGCCGGGGTCGGGCGGGCCCGCCATCTGGTGTCGGCCTGCCGGGGTTCGGCGGTCGGCGAGGCGATGGCGCCGGTCGCCGACGAGATCGCCCGGGACCGCAGGACGCTCCTGGCCGTCATGCGGGGACTCGACGTGCCGATCCGGCGCTACAAGGTGTACGCGGGGCGGCTGGGCGAACGGGCCGGGCGGCTGAAGAGCAACGGCCGCCTGGTCCGGCGCTCCCCGCTGAGCACCCTGCTGGAGCTGGAGCTCCTGTACGCCGGGGTGGCGGGGAAGAGCCGCGCGTGGCAGGTGCTGCGTCAGCTCGCCGAGCACGACGAACGCCTGGACGCGCCGCAGTTCGACGCGCTGCTCGAACGGGCCCGGGGGCAGCTGCGCACGATCGACGAGCTCCACCGGCGCCAGACCGAGGAGACGTTCGCGCATTCGGGGAGCACGTGAGCACCGCTCCCGGACTCGCGCGCCGGGCGGGGCGGCCCGTGCCGGGAAACCCCGCCCGGCCGCTGTGGGAACCGGGAAGGCGTGCCGGTCGCGCATCGGGGGCGGCGCCGCCGGCGCGACCGCTCGGCCGCGCCGTCCCGGGGTGACCCGGCCGCACGCGGACCAGGGAGGCGAGCCGGTCGCGGACCGAGGGCGCCGCCGGCACCGCTCGGCCGTGCAGAGGCCCCCCCGGGCGGCCCGGCCGCCGTGAGGCCCGGCAAGGCGTGCCGGTCCGGAGCGGCCCGCCCGCGCGCAGAGTCGGCCCGTGCCGGTGGCTTGCTCGTGGGCAGGCGGCCGCAGCCGCACGGCCGCTGGTCACCACGTGGCCCCGGTCGTGGCCGGTGGCCGTCCCCGTCCCCCGTGGGCGCCGCCCGCCGCCCGGGACGGCTCAGCCGTGCCGGGCGTGGGCGCGGCTGTGCGGGACTTCGGACGGACGGCGCCGCCAGTCGTCCGGGCTGTCGCGACGCCAGTCCAGGACCGCGATCGCCAGTGCCCCCAGCATGGCCACGAGACCGGACGCCACGGCGATCGCCACCGCCAGGCGGTAGTCGTGCCCGCTCCTTCCCAGCACCAGGTAGAACAGCCCGGGCAGGGCCGCGGTGCCCACCGCCCCGCCGAGCCGCTGCCCCGTCTGCAGGGCGCCGCCCGCGGCTCCCGCCATCCGCACGGGCACGTCCCGCAGCGTCATGGTGATGTTGGGCGAGATGACGCAGCCGCTGCCCAGACCGCCGAGGAACAGGGCGGGCACGGTGATCCAGGCGACCGAGCCGGTGGGGACGAGGCGCAGGATGAGGGCCGTACCGCCCAGCCCGGCGACCACGGCCACCAGTCCGCAGACGGTCAGCAGCCGTCCCAGCCGCTCCACCAGCCGTCCCGCCACCACGGCGGCGGTGGCCGAGCCGATCGCGAAGGGCGTCACAGCCAGCCCGGAGAGCAGCGGGGAGTAGCCGAGGCCGTTCTGATAGAACAGGGCGAACACCAGCCACACCCCGCTGAACCCGACGAAGTACAGAGCCGCGAGCAGGGCGCCCGGGGCGTAGCCGAACGTGTCCGTGACCAGGCGCGGGTCCAGCAGCGGGTGCCCCTCGTGCCCGGCGACACGCCGCTCCCACCGGGCGAAGACGGCCAGCAGCGCGACGCCCACCGGGAACAGCCACCACAGCCGGCCCAGCCCGCCGGACTCGGCGAACACCAGGGGCAGCATCAGGGACAGCACCCCCGCGCCGAGCAGGGCCACGCCCGGAAGGTCGAGGCGCTCCCGGCGGCCCGGCCCGAGCCGCGGCAGGTAGTGCAGGCCGAGGAGCAGCGCGATCGCGCCGATGGGCACGTTGACGTAGAAGATCCACCGCCAGCCCTGCGAGCCGTGCGCCAGGGCGAGGATGAGGCCGCCGGTGACCGGGCCGATCGCGCTGGAGACGCCGACCGTGCCGCCGAACAGGCCGAAGGCGCGCCCGCGTTCGGCGCCGCGGAACAGCTGCTGGATCAGGGCGGAGTTCTGCGGGGCGAGACATCCGGCGAAGACGCCCTGCAGGATCCGCGCCGCGACGAGCCAGGTGATCGTGGGGGCCGCGCCCGCCGCGGCGCTGCAGAGGACGAAGCCGCCGAGCGACCACAGGAAGATCCGCCGCCTGCCCATCGCGTCGCCCAGGCGGCCGGCCGGCACCAGGGTCAGGGCGAAGGCGAGGGCGTATCCGGAGACGACCCACTGCACGGCCGCCGGCGAGGCGCCCAGGTCCCGTTGCAGGGAGGGCAGCGCGACGGCCACGATGGTCACGTCGAGCAGGCTCATGAACCCGGTCACGAGGGTGACCCACAGGGCGTTCCAGCGTCTCGGGGCGGGCTCGCCCTGCCACTCCGGGTCACCGTCGTGTCCGCCTGCCCACGTGTCCAGTTCCACGAAGGCTCCTCCCGGTCGCCGCGAACTCGTCCGCGACCGCCGCCTGCCGCCCGGGCGGCCGCCGCACCCCCACACGGCTCACCTGGCGGCCCCGCCCCAAACCCCGTGACGCGCGCCTACCGGGGCGTGGACCTCTCAGCGGCCGAGGGAGGCGCGCAGGGCGGGGTCCGCGGCCCGCTCCCACTCGGCGGACAGCCGCTGCTCCCGCCCGGCCGCCGCGGCACGCTCCTGTCCGTACAGCAGGCCCCAGGTGAAGCCCGGTTCGCCCGCCGCGTGCGCCGCGACGGCCAGCCGGCGGAGCGTGCCGCGGGCCACGACGCCGTCGTGGTGGTCACCGGCCACCCGCTGGACGGCCTTGGCGCGCCGGCCCAGCCGTTTCGCCGGCCGGCCGAGAGCGGGACGTGCCGCCTCCGCCGCGTACCGGAGCCGCTTGGCCGCCTTCCGCGCCCGGTGGATCGCGTCGTCGCGGTCCGGCCCCGGCGGCAGCTCCAGCGCGCGCCGCATCCGTCCCTCCAGCCGGCCGAACTCCTTCCGCAGTGCCTTGGCCATGACCTTCTCCGGCGCGCGCGTGGCCTTGCCCCGCAGCGGCGGGTCGGTGGCCAGCCGGTTCAGCTCGGCCAGCAGGGCCAGGTAGCGGGGCGAGGCGAGGGCGTCCAGCGTGCGGCGGTGGGATCCGGCGTGCTGCGCCGCGTTCCACGCCGTGAGCCGCGCGGCGACGGGGCCGAGGACCAGCTCGCCGGGCAGGTCCCGGACGCCCGCCGCCAGGCGCTCGCCCAGCACCTCCTGGTCGCGCTCCGCGCCGAGTTCGCCGGCCAGCCACTTGAGGTCGGCGCGGAGGCGGCCGGTGGCGCCGGGGTCGAGGACCGTCCGGTAGGCGCGCAGACAGCCGAGCAGGCGACGGCAGGCGACCCGCATGTCGTGCACCGTGTCGGGCCGGCCGCGCCGCACGGCGGGGTCGAGACCCACCAGGGCGTGCACCTGGGCGTCCGCGTAGGCGAGCACGTGCGCGGCGGCGGAGCCCTCCGGGACGTCGGCCCGGGGCACGCGGACGTCGCCGGAGCCGGGGGTGGTCTCGGCCAGGGCGCGGGCCAGCTTGGACGCGCTCCGCGCGCGCTCGACGCCGTTCTCGCGCAGCAGCGTGTCGACAGCCGCGAGCAGCGCGGGGTCGCCGTCCTCGGCGAGCTCGACCTCCATCTCCGTCCACACCGCGGGCCGGCCCTCGGCGCGCAGCGGGTCGGCGCGGACCGTGTCGAGGCTGAGTTCGGCGAGGACGGCGCCGCCGGCGTCCAGGAGGTGGCGCACGGACCGGGTGGTGCGGATGCGCACGACCGGCCGCAGGGGCGCCCCGCGGGTTCGGGACAGGGCCAGGTCCCGCAGCTCGTCCGGGAGCTCGTCGGACAGCGGGGCCCGGATCTCCTCACGGCTGCCGTCCGGGAGGGGCAGTTTGAGGTGCCAGCCCTCGTCCGGGCCGCCCGTCCTGCGGCGCAGGGTGGCCGCGGTGCGGGCCAGCCGCAGGTCGTCGGTGTCGTGGTAGACCGCGTCCAGCTCCCGGACCCCGCGGTCGGCGAGGGCGGCGACCCGGGGCACGGCGGTCAGGTCGGGCAGCCACCCGGTGTCGCCCGCCGCGGGCGCCGCGTACTTGAACTCTGTCTCTCGTGTCGACTGGGCCATACAGTGCCCGTTGACGCGATCGGCGCGGGCAAACCCGCGCACTCGCGCGGCGGGACACGCGAACGCGCGGTGGGATCCGTTACGTCCGGCCGGCGCGGGGTCCCGCTCCCCCGAACGTGCGCGCGCCCCGCCCGGCACGCCCTCCTCGGTCCGGGCACGGGCACCGGCACGCCGGTGGTCCCGCCCGCGCCCTTCCGCCGCGCCGGCAGGGGGACGACCGGCCGTGCCGGCGGCCGCCCGGCGCCGTTGTGCGCCCCGGGCGGCTTCAACCGCGGCACATCGGGTAGCCGTAATGTCCGGCAAAGAGCCCATTCCCGATCACCGTTCCTCGCGAACGGACCACCCCCCACAGCCCAGACGGTGACTTCTATGGTTCTCACGCCCAGGAAACAGGCTTCGGACGAGCGGATCACGGACCGGCGCGCCACCGCATTGCGCTACGGAGCGACGTACGGCGCCGGCGCGGCCCCCATCGCGGACGCGCGGCGCGCCGTGCACGTCCTGCTCGACCGGGCGGCCCGCGCCTTCGGCACGCGGGTGTCGACACGTACCGAGCAGGAGGCGCAGCTCGTGGTGAGCGAGCTGGTCACCAACGCCGTGCGGCACGCACCGGGACCCTGCGGCCTGGTCCTGGCCGCGGACGGCGAGCGGCTGAGCATCACCGTCCGGGACACCTCCCCGGCACTGCCGCGCGTCCATGAGCGCTGCGGGTCCCGCGTCGGCGGCCACGGCCTGCACCTGGTGCGTTCCTGCAGCCGCGCGCTGAGGGTCACCGGGCTGCCCGGCGGCAAGGAGATCACCGCCGAAGTCGCGCTGTAGGCCGGCTTCCCGGGCCGTGCGCATGGGGCGCCGGGACGAGGGGTACTCCGGGCCCACGGCGCAGTGATGGGCACACGGCAGACGGGCTGCGTCCCGTCGGGCAAGGACCGCGATGGCCGCCTTCGACGACGACGTGATCGACCTCCACTTCATCGGCACCGCGACGGTGCTGCTCCGGTACGGGGAGCTGACCCTCCTGACGGACCCCAACTTCCTGCACGCCGGGCAGCACGCGCACCTGGGGTACGGGCTGCTGACCCGCCGGCTCACCGAGCCGGCCCTGGCCCCGCAGGATCTCCCCCGGCTCGACGCGGTGGTCCTGTCCCATCTGCACGGCGACCACTGGGACCGTGAGGCCAGAAGGCACCTGGACCGGTCGGTGCCCGTCGTCACCACGCCGCACGCCGCACGCCGGCTGCGGACCTGGCAGGGCTTCGGCCGGGCGGGCGGCCTGCGGACGTGGGAAAGCTGCGTCTTCACCCGCGGGAGCTCCCAGGTCCGCGTCACGGCTCTGCCCGGCCGCCACTCGCTCCAGCCGGTGCTCGAACGTCTGCTGCCCCCGGTGATGGGCAGCATGCTGGAGTTCGGTCCCGTCGACGGGCCGGTCCGCCTGCGGATGTACGTCTCGGGCGACACACTGCTGTTCGACGGGCTGGAGGAGATCGGGCGGCGCTTCCCGGACGCCGACCTGGCCGTGCTCCACCTGGGCGGCACCCGTCTTCCCGGCGGCTTCGTCGTCACCATGGACGGTGCGCAGGGAGCTGAGCTAGCGCGCCGCCTGGACTACCGGCACGTCCTGCCCGTCCACTACGACGACTACTCGGCCTTCCGCTCCCCTCTCGACGACTTCCTCGGGGAGGCGGAGCGGCTGGGTCTGGGCGGCCGGCTGGTGCACTGCCCCCGCGGGGGACGCGCCCGGGTCGCCGCGCAGCGGGGCGGGCGGCCGGCCCTCCGCTGACGTGCGAGGTCTCACTTCTTTTTCTTCTTGAGCGCCGAGGGCCTGTGCACGGCCGGGCGGCCGGACTTGTCGCTGCGCACCTCGTACTGCGGGTCTTCGGGCGAGGCGGCCACGGTGCGGCCCGCCGCCTCGGTCCGCTCGGTGATCTCCTTCTCGACCGTCCCCTCGGCCTCGCCGCCGTGACTGCTCCAGGTGACCTTGTCGCCCTTGGACAGCTTCCTCTCGCCCCCGGAGTCCTTCTTCGCCATCGGTCTGCTCCTTCCGCGCACGCTGGGCTCGTGTCACCTCCCCACCCTGCTGGCCGCGACCGTGGCACGCACGTCGGCGAGGGCTCCCCCGCGCCCGCCGGTCAGACCGTGTAGGCGTCGGTGTCCAGGTCGCAGCGGCCGCCGCGCAGCTCGTAGCGGGCCCGCAGTACGGCGGCGGCCGTCTCGCGCGAGGCGGTGGTCAGCCCGAAGTGCTGACGGGCGTACTCCAGGACGTCGTCGACGGTGACCCGCCCCCGCAGGACCTGCTCCCCGGGGCCGTCGTGGGGGTCGGTGAGCCGTGCGGCCAGCATGCGCCGCTGCGCCGTGATGGCGATGTCGGCCGCCACCCCCAGTTGCGCCCGTACGTGCCGCGCCCGCCGTGCCGCCGTCTCGCGCGCCGGCCGGCCTGCCCGCCGCTGAACCAACCGCTTCATCCCGACCCCTGTCCATCCGGTGCCGCGCCCCGGCTGCGGGGCGCGGCGACGACCATCGCGTGTGGCTCCCTGCTACCCCGGCCATGCCGGTTCAGGCGCGGAGGGCGCCGCTCCGCCGGCGGCCGGCCGCGCGGGTGCGGCGGTGCGGTTCCGCCGCGGGAGGGAGGATGATGGGTGTGACACGCGGGAAACGGGGTACACGCGGCGGCGTTGTCCGCCCATGATCATCGGGCGGACCCGCACGGGAACACGGCAACGAGGAGGTCGGCGCCATGACGGTGACCACACAGGTGCGGGCGGCTCACGCGCGGGCGGGGCTGCCGGAGGTGGCCGACCCCTCGCAGGTGGCTCCGGCCGACGCGCGGGAGCTGTCCCGGCGGTTCTTCGACCGGCTGGCGGTGCTGGAGGAGGGCACAGCCGCCCACCAGTACACGCGCAACACGCTCATCGAGATGAACATGTCCTTGGTCCGCTACGCGGCCGGCCGCTTCCGCAGCCGCGGGCCGCAGGAGATGGAGGACATCGTCCAGGTCGGCATGATCGGTCTGATCAAGGCGATCGACCGGTTCGAGCTGACCCGGGAGGTGGAGTTCACCTCGTTCGCGGTGCCGTACATCGTCGGGGAGATCAAGCGGTTCTTCCGGGACACGTCCTGGGCGGTGCACGTTCCCCGGCGTCTGCAGGAGGCCCGCGTGGAGCTCGCGAAGGCCACCGAGGAACTGGGCAGCCGTCTCGGGCGCACCCCGACGGCCCGGGAGCTCGCGGAGCTGATGAACCTGCCCGAGCGGGAGGTCGTCGAGGCGATGGTGGCCGCGAACGGCTACACCTCCGCGTCCCTGGACGCCGCCGTCGCCGGCAGCGAGGAGGGCGAGAGCGTCCTGGCCGACTTCATCGGCACCGAGGACGACGGGCTGGAACTGGTCGAGGACCTGCACAGCCTCGCTCCGCTGCTGGCCGGGCTGAGCGAGCGCGACCGGCGGATCATCCACCTCCGCTTCGTCGAGGAGCTCACCCAGGCGCAGATCGGGGAGTTGCTGGGCATCTCCCAGATGCATGTGTCGCGCCTGCTCAACCGGGTCCTGCACCGGCTCCGGGAAGGTCTGCTGGCCGCTCGCTGAGCGGTCGTGGACCTCGTCCGGGGACGGTGTCGCGCCCGCCGGCCCGGCGGCAGGAATGCTTCGGGCCGGAGCGGGAAGACGGACGCGGTACGCGAAGGGGCCGGACGCCGTCGTCCTGGGGAGGTGGGCGGCGTCCGGCCCCTTTCGTGTGCGCCGTTCAGCGCGTCACCGTGTGCCGCTCGTCGGGCACGCAGTGGGTCATGGTCAGTCCCTCGACCTCGCGCGGCGGGTTGTTGCCGAGGTTGGACAGGCGCTTGCGGTCCTCGTCCGTCAGGTCCTGGCTCGCCAGGGGTTCGAGGCCGGCCACGTCCTCGGGGCTGATGCCGAGCCCCTCCCCCACCTTCAGGCCCAGCTCGTTCTCGGCCAGCAGGAAGTGCCACACCATCCGCTCCTGCACGGGCCGGTCGCACTGGGACAGCTGGTTCACCAGGTTCTTCACCAGGTCGTCGCGCTCCCACTGCTCCATCAGCAGATATCGCTGGCCGGCCTGGAGGTAGTCGTTGGTGCGCGGGATGCGCTTGCGCGTGAGCCGGCCGCGGATCTCCGGACCCTGCTCGTCGTGGCTCGGGTACCGGGCCTCCCTGAGACCACCGGTGATCGACGGCTCGTAGTTGACGATCGGGTTCTCGCCGCCGCCGTCGACGTGGTACGTCATCTGGCCGTCGCGCTGGTTGGTGTGCACCTGGGCGTTCTTGGCCTGGTTGACCGGCAGCTGGAGGTAGTTCGGGCCGACGCGGTAGCGCTGGGTGTCGCTGTAGGAGAAGGTGCGGCCCACCAGCATCTTGTCGTCGGAGAAGTCCAGCCCGTCCACGAGCACGCCGGTGCCGAAGGAGATCTGCTCGTTCTCGGCGAAGAAGTTCCGCGGCATCCGGTCCAGCACCATCCGGCCGACGGGCCTGGCCGGGAAGTCCTGCTCGGGCCAGGTCTTGGTGTCGTCCAGCGGGTCGAAGTCGAGCTCCGGGTGGTCGTGGTCGTCCATCATCTGCACGACCAGTTCCCACTCCGGGTACTCGCCGCGCTCGACCGCCTCGTACAGGTCCTTGGTGGCGTGGCCGAGGGTCTGCGCCTGGACGTTCGCGGCGTCCTCCTCGGTCATGCTGCGCACGCCCTGCTTGGGCATCCAGTGGTACTTGACCAGGACGGTGCGGCCCTCCTCGTTCACCCACTTGTAGGTGTTGACGCCGAAGCCCTGCATGTGGCGGTAGTCGGAGGGGATGCCGCGCGGGCTGAAGAGGTTGACGAGCATGTGCATCGCCTCGGGCGTCTGCGACATGAAGTCGAAGATCCGCCGCGGTTGCTGCTCGAAGGTCACCGGGTCGGGCTTGAGGGCGTGGATGACGTCCGGGAACTTGATCGCGTCCCGGATGAAGAACACGGCGAGGTTGTTGCCCACGAGGTCCCAGTTGCCGTCCTCGGTGTAGAACTTCACCGCGAAGCCGCGCGGGTCGCGGGCCGCCTCGGAGGAGTCCCGGCCACCGATCACCGTGGAGAAGCGGACGGCGACGTCGGTGCGCTTGCCGCGCTCCTGGAAGAGCTTGGCCCGGGTGAACTTCGCGATGGGCTCGTCGCCCCAGGCGCCGTACGCCTCGAAGTAGCCGTACGCCGTCACGCCCCGGGCGTGCACCACGCGCTCCGGGATCCGCTCCCGGTCGAAGTGGCTGATCTTCTCCAGGAACTGGTAGTTCTCCAGCGTCGCCGGGCCGCGGGCCCCGACCGTGCGCTGGTTCTGGTTGTCGTGGACGGGGTGACCCTGCCGGTTGGTGAGGACCTTGCGGTCGTCGCCCTGGGCGGGGCCCTGGCTTGCTGTGTCCGTCATGCTCGTGGGCTCCTTCGACTCGTCCCGGCGTCGCGGGGTGGGGGCTGCGAGGCGATCGCCGTCATCACAGCGGAGGGGCCTGGGTACCCGGAAGGGTCGCCGCCGATGCCCGCACGAACGGGATCAACTTTTGCACCGTTCAGTCGCCCCTTCGGGCGGGGCTGCGCCGAACGGGTCACCCCGGCGCGTCCCGCGGCTGGACGACGGGTTCCCGGGTAGGCGGTCGGGGTGCGGCCGGATGCCGGCCGCCGGAAGGGAAGGAGTGCCATGCCGGGTGTGATGCGACGGATCAAGGAGTTCGCCAGGAGTCCCCAGGGGCGCAGGGCGATGGAGCAGGTGCGGCGCGCCGCCGCCGACCCCCGTCGCCGCGAGCAGGCGCAGGGTCTGCTGGGCAGGCTGCGTTCGCGCCGGTGAGGTCGGCCGGGAGCGGTCACGTCGCCCCCGCGGCCCCCGCGCGCGCCCCGAGCTCTACGGACCGCGCGCGGGGTGCCGTGACCGCGGGCCCGGCGCCCCGTTCCCGGGGCGGGGCGGGGCGCGCACGGTACCGGCGCTTCCGTGCGCCGGACCGGGTCTGCCCGCACCCTCGCCCGGTTCGGAAGGCCAGGACGACCCGCACCGTCCTGCCCGCCGGACGGCGGAAGACCCGGTAGCCGGTGGCGAGCCGCTCGACGAGCACCATCCCCAGGCCGCCCGAGCCGTGCACGGTGTCCGGCTCCCTGCGCCGGGGCGGTGTCGCACGGGCGTCGTCGACGTCGAGCTCGCACTCGAGGTCGAACCTGATCACGACCTCCCGTCCGTCCCGCCGGGAGCCGGCCTGGACGGAACAGGTCTCGGACGCACGGGCGGCGCCGTCACATTCGTTCATCCCCTCCACGGTGACGGATGCCGGTCACGACGAACCCGGGCTTTCCGCTCGAGGAGGACCGGTCGAACGTCTGACGCGTTCGGTGCCGGGCCCTGCACCGGCGAAGCGCCGTCCACCGCTTGCAAAGCTCCGCCGGGTGCGAGACCGTTGCCGTTCGGCAACTTTTCCCAGCAGAGAGGTGGTGGGGCACGCGGTCCGCGTTCCCCCGCTTGTGGCTTCTTCACCGAGCTCCCCCGCCGGCCCGCGCGACGCGAGTCCCAGCGTCGGCGCCGCCTGGCACAGTGCCCCGTACCCGGTGCTGGTGGTCGACCGGGACGGCGGCGTCGTCGACCTCAACGAGATCGCCAGAAGCCTCCTGCCCGCCGTCGAGTGCGGCCACTGGCTCCGGGACGCGGGACCGCCCTGGCTCGCCGAGGCGCACCGCCGGGTGACGGACGGCGCCGGGGACACGGATCCGCGGGACCGGTCGGGCCTCATCGGGGACCGGCTCTTCGACGCCCACCCCACGCCGGACGACGACGGCGGCGTGGTGTGGTGGCTGGTCGACGACACCGACCGCCGGCTGGCCGAGGAGGCCCTGCGCAGCGAGCGGGAGCGCACCGCCGTCCTGGCCGAGATCTCCAGCACGCTGCTGTCGTCGCTGAACGTCACGCGGTGCATGGAGGTGACCGCCCGTATGGCGGCGGACCACCTCGCCGACGCCGCCGTGGTGATCGCCCCCGCGCAGGGCCGCCGCCACCCCCTGACCCACGCGCAGGCGGACGGGCCCGTGACCCGGACCCACCGTGTCATCGACCCGGCGTCGGTGCCCGGGCTCGCCGAGGCCCTGCGCGGCTTCCCACCGGTACCGACGCGGTGGATCAACCCCGACGACATACCGGCGTGGGTCCTCCCCGACGGTTTCGCCCGGCCGCTCGGGTCCGTCATCGTCACCCCGCTGCCGGGGCACGGCGTCCCGGCCGGCGCCCTCGTCCTGCTGCGCTCCACCACCGAGGCGGCGTTCAGCGAGGGCGAGGAGATCTTCGCGCGGCTGTTCGCCTCCAGGGCCGGGGCGGCGCTGTCCGCCGCCCGCCTGTACGCCGAGCAGGCCGACATCACGGCGACCCTGCTGCGGGACCTGCTCCCGCCGGTCCTGACGCAGGTGCACGGCGTCGAGTTCGCGGGTGCCTACCGCCCGTCGAAGGACACCGAGCGCGTCGGCGGCGACTTCTACGACGTCCATCCGGGCGGCGATCCCTCCCAGGAGTCGCTGGTCGTGCTGGGCGACGTCGCCGGCAAGGGCCTGGAGGCGGCCGTCCTCACCGGCAAGATCCGCAACACGCTGCACGCGCTGCTGCCCCTGGCCGGCGACCACGAGCAGATGCTCAACCTGCTCAACAGCGCGCTGCTGACCTCGCACCACACCCGCTTCGCCACACTCGTCCTGGCCTCCGCGCGGCGTCGCGCCGGACGGGTGCACCTCCGGCTGACCAGCGCCGGCCATCCGCCGCCTCTCGTCGTGCGCAGGAACGGGACCGTGGAGGAGGCCGCCACCCACGGGACCCTGGTCGGCGCGATACCGAAGGTGACGGCGCAGAGCGCCGAGACGGTCCTCGCCGCCGGCGACACCTGCCTGCTGTACACGGACGGCATCACCGAGGCCCGCGGCGGCCCGCTCGGGGGCGAGCTCTTCGGCGAGCGCAGGCTCAGGCAGGTGCTGTCGGAGTGCGGCGGGATGCCGGCCGACGCGGTCGTGGAGCGGGTGCAGATGCTGGCCGCGCAGTGGCTCGGCGGCGGACGCCACGACGACATGGCGATCGTCGCGATCAGCGCCCCGCGGTCGGGGCCGCTGCACATCGTCAACGGCCACGTTCCCCTGGACGGGACAGAGACACGGCACAGGAGGAAGGGATGACCGCAGCCCCAGCGGAACCGCGCACGCAGCCGGAGGACGGGCAGCCGCTCGCCCGGGCCCGGGAGCGGCTGTGGGCGGCAGTGATCGACGGCGACGAGTACGCGGCCGTGGACGCGGTCCGCGACAGCCTCGATTCCGGACTGGACGCGGAGACCGTACTGATCGACGTGATCGGCGGTGTGCAGCTGCGCGTCGGCGCCGAGTGGGCGGCCAACCGCGTCACGGTCGCGCAGGAGCACGCCGCCACGGCCATCAACGAGCGCGCCGTCGCCGCGCTGGCCGGCCGCGACCGCGCCCCGGTCTCCCGCGGACGGGTGACGGTCACCTGTGTGGACGGGGAGTGGCACGCGCTGCCCGCCCGGCTCGTCGCCGAGGTACTGCGGTTGCGCGGCTGGCAGGTGGACTACCTGGGCGCGCAGACGCCGACCCCGCACCTGATCGCCCACCTGCACCGCACCAACCCGCAGGCGGTCCTGCTGTCGTCGTCCCTGCCCACGCATCTGCCGGCCGCGCACGCGGCCGTCACCGCCTGCCAGGCCGCCGGGGTCACCGTCCTGGCCGGCGGCGCAGCGTTCGGGCCCGACGGCCGCTACGCGCGGCTCCTGGGCGCGGACCACTGGGCGGTGGACGCCCGCGGCGCGGCGGACGTCCTGGCCGCCGGCCCGTCGCGGCCGCGTTCCGCCGCCTCGCGCCAGGCCGTCGACGACCTGCCGCATCTGATGGACCAGGAGTACACGCTGGTCGTGCGCTCCCGCCACCAGCTGGTCAAGCAGACCCTGACGGACCTCGAGGAGCGCTTCCCCGCCATGGCGCGGTACGACGACGCCCAGCGGGAGCGGACGGCCGAGGACCTCGCCCACATCGTCGGCTTCCTCGGCACGGCCCTCTACGTCGACGACGCACGGCTCTTCGACACCTTCCTGGTCTGGACCGCGGACGTCCTCGCCGCGCGCGGCGTGCCCGTGCACTCGCTCACCACGGGGCTGGACGTCCTCGGCCGGCTGCTGCGCGACTTCCCCCGCGCCGCCGGGCTGCTGGAGCAGGGCGCCGCCGCCCTCGCCGGCCACCGCTCCCCCGCCGCCCCTCCCGCTCACGGGGGCGGCGCATGACCGTCCCGACCGGCCCGTTCGACGTCACGGTCGCGAGGACCGCGCCCACCGTCCTCACCGTCCGGATCGTGGGCGACCTGGACTACGACAGCGGCGACGAACTCGTCGACGTCGTCACCGGGCACCTGGTGCCGCCCGGCCCGGCCGGCACCGCCTGCCAGGACCTGCGACTCGACTGCGCGGACCTGGCCTGGATCGACTCGATGGGGCTCGCGGCGCTGCTGATGATCCGGCGGCGCGCCGGGGCGGCCCGCGTGACCCTGCACCTGGACAACCGGCCGGACTTCCTGGACCGCCTGCTCGACGTGACCGACACCTACGACCACCTCACCGAGGCGGCGGCGCCGGACCGGGCCGCCGACGTCTCCGAGGCGGGCGCGAACTGAGAGGGGCACGCGCCGGAGCCCGGGCCGTGTGCGGTGCGGTGTCGAGGGAAGCAGATCATTGCGCCCGTAAACGCATCGAGGGGAGTCCATGGCGTTCTTCGCGATATCCAAGCGCCATCCGCTGCGTCTGCTGTCCGTCACCGAGCTGGCGATCGAGCACGAGCAACTGCAGGAGGAGAACGCGCAGCTGCAACGCGCCATCACCTCGCACGCCGTCATCGACCAGGCCATCGGCGCGGTGGTGGTGCTGGGCCGGCTGGCTCCCGAGGAGGCCTGGCGGGTGCTGCGGGACGTCTCGCAGCGCACCAACACCAAGCTGCGGACCGTGGCCGAGCACATCCTGGCGTTCGCCCAGGGCGACGGACTGCCCGACACCGAGCGCGAGGAGCTGCGGCGGGCGCTCGACCGGTACACGCTGTACGCCGGGAGGCGGCCGGCCGACGGGCCCACGGTCTGAATCCCTCCGTCGCGCCCCTGTACGGCCCCGGTGTGTGATGAGACGGTGAAGTCCACGCGAGAGCCCGGCTGCCCGGCAGGTCCGTGGGGCCGTCCTCGCGGGGGATCGCTTGGGCAGTCAGGCGACGGCGCCGCCCTGCGGGGAGCGTCCGCGCATCCGCCCCGCCGGTGCCGCTCCGGAGCGGCGGATGCGTCCCCGCCACCGGCGGACCCGCTGGCGGGTGCGAGCAGTTGCGCACACCTGTGCCGTGCCGGCGTCCGACCTGACACCCGCCTGGAACGGCGCACGGGGGCTGTCCGGCGGACCGTGCCGGAGACCCGGGGTCCGGCCCGCCGAGTCCGCGGCGTCGCCGCCGGTCGCCGGCGCCCCGCGTCGGCGCCCTCCTCCCCCTCGCCACCGCACGCAGCGGACCCCGCCCACCCGGGCCGCGAGGCGCCGCCGGTCTCCTCCGGCCCGACGCGCGCGGGACAGCCCCGAGCCCACGCCGCCCAGGCGCGCGGCGGCGGTCCGCTCCTCCCCCGGCGGACGGTGTGCGCCCTGCTGGACCCGTCGCGCACACCGCTCCCGCCGGCACCTCACCCGGCCGGTGCCGGCGGCGTTCCCCAGCGGGCCAGCGCGCGCAGGAGGCTGCCGCGGCCCCGGTCGGGCACGGTCCACAGCGTCTGCCCGCGCACCCCCCACCGCTCCAGCAGGGCGTTCGCGGCCAGGAAGCCGCTGATGGCGGCCCGTTCCATCAACGCCACGGGCAGGTCCGTGCGGACCAGGTCGCCGGCCACCACGAGACGCGGGTCGGCCGTCCGCACGGTGGGCCGGTCGCCGTAGCCGCCCACCGGGAACAGCGGGCAGTCGGCGCGCCACTCGTGCCGCTCGTCGACGATCCGTGCCGACCGCGTCTCGGGGTACACCCGGTGGAGCTGCTCCACGAGGCGCTTCTCCTCCACGTCCCGGACGGCGTCCTGCGGCAGCGCGTAGGCGTGCAGTTCCACCACCGAGCCGCCGGTGCGCGCGGCCCAGCGGCCCGCCTCGCCCTCCCAGCGCTCCAGCACGCTGACGTTGTCGAGGGAGCCGTACCCGCTGGTGCCCAGGAAGCCCGGCCGGTCGGGGGCGACCGGCCGGTCCAGCCAGAGGCGGGAGACCAGGAACGGCGGCGCGGTGCGCAGCCGCTCCACGCCGGCTCGCCACCGCGGGTCCCCCAGTTCCGGCGAGCGTTCCACGAGCCCGCGCAGTCCCCCCGTGTCGAGGGCCAGGACGACCGCGTCGTACGGCTCCCTCCCCTTCTCGGAGGCCACGGTGAAGCCGCCGGCCGCCGTCGGCGTCACGCTCCGGACGGGTGCCGACGTGTTCAGCCGCACCCCGTGCCCGAGCAGGTAGGCCGCGAGCGGCTCCCACAGCGCCGCCGGGAACGGCTCGTCGGGCACGTCGAACAGCAGGCCCTCGGCGGAGCCCAGGAAGTAGATGTGGAACATCAGGACCATCTCGGCGGCCGACAGCTGCCGGGGATCGGCGAAGAAGCTGCGGGAGAACACCTCGAAGGCCAGGTGGCGGGCGGCGGGCGGGAAGGCGACAGACTCCAGGAAGTCGTGCGCGCTCACCCGGTCCAGCCGCCTGTGGACGTCCGGGACCCGGACGTCGAGCAGGGGCAGCGCCGCGGCCGGGCGCATCCGTGCCAGGCCGCGGAGGGTGAACGACGGGGACAGGGCCACGAAGCCGAGCGCGCTCCACGGCGGTGTCCGCGGGACGTGCCGGAACCCGTCGCGCAGTCCGTCGCTGTGCCACAGCGGGTAGTCCGGCAGGGCGGTCATGCGGCCCAGGCCGGGATCGGTCCGGCGCAGCAGGCCGCGCAGGTTGTAGTACTGGCGGAAGAAGGCGTGGAAGCCCCGGCTCATCGTCACGCGGGTGCCGTCGCGCAGAGTGGTGGGCCAGCCGGCCAGCCGGCCGCCGAGGACCGGTTCCCGTTCGTACAGGGTGACGCGCACGCCCCGCTCGGCCAGCGCGGTGGCCGCGGCGAGCCCGGCGATGCCACCGCCGACGACGGCGGTGCGGGGCCGGTCGGCGCCGGTGAGCCGGGCCGCGCCCGGAGCCGGCGCCAGGACGCGGGCGCGCCGGTCACGGCCGCGCCGGGCGGGCGCCGCCCGCCGGTCGCCGGTCACCGGGCGGCTCCCGTCCGCGCGCCCGGGCGGCGGGCCACGACGGTGTGGGCGATCCCCGTCTGCCAGCCGGGCAGCGGCAGCACCCGCACCCCGGTGAAGCCGGCCGCCCGGACCCGGTCGGCGAACTGGCCTGCGGTGTCGAAGGCGACCACGCTGCGCCACAGATGGCGGTAGAGGGCGCCGTCCCCGAGGAGGGTCGCGACGGGCACGACGAGGCCGCGGCACACCGCCGTCCACACGGCGCGGTCCCGGGCCCGGCCGCTGAGCGTGTACTCGTGCAGGGCGAGCCGGCCGCCCGGTGCGAGCAGGTCGCGCGCGGTGGCGAGCACCCGGTCCGGGTCGGCGGCGTTGCGCAGCAGGTAGGCGGCGAAGACGGCGTCGTACGGGCCCGTCACGCCGGCCTCGGCCAGGTGCTCCGCCGGCGCCCGCACGAACTCGACGCGCTCGGGCCAGGCTTTGCGGGCGGCCCGCCGCAGCATCCCCGCCGAGGCGTCCACGGCGGTGATCGCGGCGTCGGGGAGGACGGCGGCGAGGGCGGCGGTGGAGGCGCCGGTGCCACAGCCGAGGTCCAGGACCCGCAGGCCGCGGCCGCCGTCCGGGAGCCCCAGACGGCGGACCGAGCGCCGCAGGTGGGCGTGGTAGCCGGGATTGGCGGCCACGAGGGTGTCGTAGCTGCGGGCGGCGTGGTCGAACGCGGCGGCCAGGTCGTGGTCGCGCAGCAGGGTCATGCGGTCTCCTCGTGCGGGGTGCCGGGCGGTGGCGGTGACGGCGTGGCCGTGCCGGGGAAGGGACGGCGGGGCAGGCGGGGCAGGTCGAGGGCGGACCGCAGCATCGGCAGGACCGGGGTGCGCAGACCGATGGACAGGTCCTCGTGCAGGCGGGTGCGTCCGTCGAGGAAGCGGAGCAGCCGCTCCGGCGGGACGCGGGCGAACAGCCGCGCGAAGAAGTCGGCGCCGTCGACCCGGCCGCTGTCGAGCGCGTGCAGCAGGACGGCGTCCATGGCCCGGGAGCGGACGGAGTGGGCGGGCGGCGGGAGGGGCCGGCGTCCCGCGCGCAGGGCGGCGGCGACGGCGCGCGTCTGCCGCTGGACGGCGGCGAAGGTGTAGCCGGTCGACGGACGGGTGGCGCCGCCGGCCGCCCCGAGGCGGAAGACCGACGGCCCGGTCTGCCGGGCGAAGGAGGCGTCCGTCATCGGGATCACCCCGCTCTCCGTGCCGGTGATATCGAAGGCGCCCAGTCGCAGCACGTCCGTGGTGTAGTGCCGCAGCGCGGCGTCGTAGCGGTCCTTCGGGAGCACCCGGCGGGAGAACTCGGTGTACTCGATCAGGGCGTGCCGGGGGCCGGTGGGCAGGACGTAGCCGAAGGACAGCCCGGACTGCGGCTGGGGGGTGCGGAAGTCCATCAGTTCCACGGTGCCGGGGTCGAAGACCGGCCGCCGGTGGCGCACGAACCAGCCGTGGAAGTGCTGGAGCAGGGTGGTGCGGGCCGCCGGGAGGCTGCCCAGGGGGCGGGAGTCGAACACCCAGCGGGCCCGGACCGCGACGGTCCGTCCGTCCGCGGCGCGGCCGCGGACCACGGCTCCGCCGGGGCAGCCCTCGACCGTGTCGACGGCGGCCTCCAGCCGCAGCGTGTCCGGGCTGCCGGCCACGCCCCGCCCGACGAGCGACTCGAAGTCGTCCGAGCGGAGCATCTTGTAGCGCAGCGGGGTGATGTCGCCCTCGATGCGGCGGCCGTGCCGGGCGTGGACCCGCAGCCGCTCCCACTGCGTGGTGAGCGCGGCGTCGTACGGGCCGGGGCCCTCCTCCCAGAAGCACCAGGTGCGGCCGGGCGCCCGCAGCGGACCCGGCGGGGCGGCGACGAGGACCACCGCCAGGCGTGGCGCGCCGGGCGGGCGCCGGGCCAGCCGGTGGGCCAGGGACAGGCCTGCGGCCCCCGCGCCGACGATGGCGACATCGGCCTCGATCACTGAAGAACTCGCCTCCCTCGGAAGCCGGGTGCACCGTCGCGGGCATCAACGGAAGCATTCCGGGTACCTCGCCGGTCCGGATGCAGGCCGGGCAGGTGTGTCGCACCCCCGGGTACCCGCCGGAAACACCCCGGGCCGTGCGGCGTCGCTCCGCCGCCGCGCGATGTCCCGCGTTCGGCGCATCCACCACCGCCGCGGGCGAGGAATGACTGGAGAGGAACCCAGTTGCGATCACGCGGGAGGAACCGGACATGCGCTCCACTCAGGCGGAGGATCACCCGGCGGCGGAACCGCCGCCGGAACCGCACCGAGTCGTCCGGCTCCTGGCGGCCGCACCCTCGCACCACGCCGGCCCGGCGGCCGAGGCGCACCGCGGGCGGCGCCCTCCCGCCGGCGCTCCCGTCCCGTCCCCGGCGGACGTGCGGGCGGTGCGCGCCGTCGACGAGGACGTCGCGGGCGCCGTGGGCCGTCTGCTGCGGACGCTGACCGCCGAACGGGTGGCCGAGGCCACCGGCCTCGATCCGGCGTTCGGGGAGGAGCTGGCCGAGCGCACGGCCCGGTTCACGCTGCACGGCGGCAAGCGCATCCGCCCCCGCTTCGTCTGGTGGGCGCTGCGCGCCTGCGGCGCCGTCGACGCCGGACGGGCCGAGGCGGCGCTCAGGATCGGGGCGGCCCTGGAACTCGTGCAGACCTGCGCGCTGGTGCACGACGACGTGATGGACGGCGCCCGGGTGCGCCGCGGCCGGCCCGCCCTGCACGTCGAGGCCGCCGCCCGGCACGCCGGCGGCGGGCCGCGGTCCGCCGCGGACTTCGGCACGGCCGTCGCCATCCTCGCCGGCGATCTCGCCCTGGCCTGGGCGGACGACGTCGTCGCCGACACCGTCCTGCCCCCGGCGACCGCGGACCGGGTGCGCGCCATCTGGCGGGCCATGCGCACGGAGATGGTCGCCGGCCAGTACCTCGACCTGCACGGTCAGTCCGGCGGGTCGCGCTCCCTGACCCGTGCGGTCCGCGCCGCCTGCCTCAAGAGCGCCCTGTACTCGGCCCAGCGGCCGCTGGCGCTCGGTGCCGCCCTCGCCGGCGCCGACGAGGCCACGACGCGGGCCCTGAGCTCGGCCGGGCGGTGCGCCGGCATGGCCTTCCAGCTCCGCGACGACCTCGACGACGTCTTCGCCGAACCGGAGGCCACCGGCAAGCCGGCCGGGGGCGACATCCGTGAGGGCAAGCCGACGTACCTGGTCGCCGTGGCACAGGCCAAGGCGGAGGCGGCCGGCGACCGCGGCGCCCTGGAGGTGCTGGACCGCCACGTCGGGCGCGCCGGCCTCGGCGAGGAGGATCTCGCCCGGGTGCGGGAGGTGCTGGTGTCCACCGGCGCCCGGGAGACCGTCGAGACGAGGATCGGGCGGCTCACCGCGCAGGGACTGCGCCACCTCGACTCCGCCCGGCTGGACCCGCACGCCGCCGCTCACCTGCGCGACCTCATGTGCGCGGTGGCCGGGGCCGGCTCGCACGGGCCCGGCCGCGGCTCCCCGCCGCCCGGCGACGGCACGGCCCGGGCCCTGCGGCTCGCCGGCGGTCCCGGGGCGTGCGGCCGATGACGAGGACGCTCCCCGGCCGCACGGATCACGTGGTGGTCGTCGGCGCCGGGCTCGCGGGCCTGGCGGCTGCCCTGCACCTGCTCGGCGCGGGGCGCCGGGTCACCGTCGTCGAACGCGAGCCGCTGCCCGGCGGCCGCGCCGGCCGGCTCACGCAGGGCGGCTACCGCATCGACACCGGGCCGACCGTGCTGACCATGCCCGACATCGCCGACGAGGCGCTCGCGGCGGTCGGTGACCGCCTGGCGGACCGGGTCGAGCTGGTTGCGCTGCACCCGGCGTACCGGGCCCGCTTCGCCGACGGCTCCGCGCTCGACGTGCACACCGGGGCGGAGGCGATGGAGGCGGAGGTCGAGCGGTTCGCCGGGCCCGCGGAGGCGGCCGGCTACCGGCGGCTGCGCGGCTGGCTCGAGCAGCTGTACCGGGCGCAGATGCGGCGCTTCATCGACACGAACTTCGACTCGCCGCTGGGCCTCGTCACTCCCGACCTGGCGCGGCTGGCCGCGCTGGGCGGCTTCGGGCGCCTGGACGCCCGCATCGGCCGGTACCTGCGGGACGAGCGGCTGCGCCGGGTCTTCTCCTTCCAGGCCCTGTACGCCGGGGTGCCGCCGGCGCGGGCGCTCGCCGCCTACGCGGTGATCGCCTACATGGACACCGTGGCCGGGGTGTACTTCCCGCGCGGCGGCATGCACGCCCTGCCGCGGGCGATGGCGGACGCCGCCGCCGGCGCGGGGGCCGACCTGCGCTTCGGGCAGCCGGTGGTCCGGCTGGAGCGCGCCGGCGAACGCGTCACCGCCGTCGTCACGCCGGACGACCGCGTCCCGTGCGACGCCGTCGTCCTCACGCCGGACCTGCCGGTCGCCTACCGGCTCCTCGGCCGTGCGCCGCGCCGCCCGGTGCGGCTCACCCATGCGCCGTCCGCCGTCGTCCTGCACGCCGGCACCGACCGCACCTGGCCCGAACTGGCGCACCACACCCTGTCGTTCGGGCGGGCCTGGCGGCGGACGTTCCACGAGCTGACCCGGACCGGCGAGCTGATGAGCGATCCGTCCCTGCTGATCACCAGGCCCACCGCCACCGATCCCGGGCTCGCTCCCCCGGGCCGCCACCTGCACTACATCCTGGCGCCCTGCCCGAACACGGACATCGGGCCCGGCGCCGCGGACTGGGCGTGCCTCGCGCCGCGCTACCGCGACGAGCTGCTGCGGGAGCTGGAACGCCGGGGTCTGGCGGGCCTCGGGTCCGCGATCGAGGAGCAGTGCCTGGTGACACCCGCCGACTGGCAGGCGATGGGCCACGCCGCGGGCACGCCCTTCTCGGCCGCGCACACCTTCGGGCAGACCGGTCCCTTCCGGCCGCGCAACCTCGTCCGCGGCACCGAGAACGCCGTCCTCGCCGGGTGCGGCACCACGCCCGGCGTCGGGGTGCCGACCGTGCTGCTGTCCGGGAAGCTGGCGGCGGCCCGCGTCACCGGGGGCGGGACCGGGCCCGGCGGTCCGCGCGGCCGGTCACCCCGGGCCGCGGCGGCGGAAGGAGCCGCGTCGTGAGCGGGCGGGAACTCGACGCGGCGGGGATCACCGACCCGGCGCTGCGCGCGGCGTACACGTGGTGCCGCGAGCTGAACGCCGAGCACGGCAGGACGTACTTCCTCGCCACCCGGCTGCTGACCGCCGAGCGCCGTCCGGCCGTGCACGCCCTGTACGGCTTCGCACGCTGGGCCGACGACATCGTCGACTCCCTGGACGACACGGTCGCCCCCGCCGTGCGCGCCCGGGCGCTCGCCCGTCTCCAGGACGACCTGGAGACGGGGCTGCGCGAGGGCGGCAGCAGCGAGCCGGTGGTGCGGGCCCTGGCCGACACCGCCCGCCGCTACGCCATCGACCACCGGCACTTCGCCGACTTCATGACGTCGATGCGCAGCGACCTGGAGGTCACCGACTACCCCACCTACGCCGACCTGCGGGCGTACATGCACGGCTCGGCCGCGGTGATCGGGCTGCAGATGCTGCCCGTGCTCGGGACGGTCGCCCCGCGCGAGGAGGCCGCCCCGCACGCGGCCGCCCTGGGGGTGGCGTTCCAGCTGACGAACTTCCTGCGCGACGTGGGCGAGGACCTCGACCGCGGCCGGGTGTACCTGCCCGCCGACCTGCTCCGGGCGCACGGGGCCGACCGGGAACTGCTGCGCTGGTGCCGGGACACCGGGCGCGGCGACCGGCGCGTCACGGAGGCGCTGCGCGCCTTCGAGGATCTCGCGCGGGGCGTCTACCGCCGGGCGGCGCCCGGCATCGCGATGCTCGATCCGGTGGCGCGTCCCTGCATCCGCACGGCGTTCGTGCTCTACGGCGGCATCCTCGACGCCGTCGCCGACGCCGGGTACCGGGTGGTGCACCGGCGCGCCGTGGTGCCCCGCAGGCGCCGGGCCGCCGTCGCCGTGGACGGCCTGGTCCGCGTGGGTGCCGCCCGGCTGGCGGCGCGTGCGCGGTCGGCCGGGGCCATGGCCGCCAAGGGGTCCGGGCCGGCCTCGCGCGCGGCGCGGACGGCATCGACGTCCGCACCGGCGCGGGCGTCCGCGCCCGCGTCCGCGGAGCTGAGTCAGGAGGTCGCGTGAAACCCGAACCGTCCGAGCGGCGGGGCCGCTACCCGCTGCGGCTGCGCCGGCGTCCGGTGCCCTGGGACCGGCAGCGCCCCACGTGGCGCGACGCCCGGCCCGCCGTCATCACGCAGGCGCTGAAGCGGGCGCAGGCCCGGCCGTCGGGCAACTGGTACGTCGTCGGCGCCACCCGGGACGTGCGCGCAGACCGGCCCCTGGCGCGCACCGTCGCGGGCCGGGAGGTCGTGGTGTGGCGGAACGCCGCGGGGCGGCTGGTCGCCGGCCCCGGAGTGTGCCCGCACCTGGGCGCCCCGCTCGCGCACAGCCCGGTGCGGTGCGGCACGCTGGTGTGCCACTGGCACGGGCTCGCTCTGGACGGCGGGGCGTCGGCGGGGTGGGAGCCGCTGCCGGCGCACGACGACGGTGTGCTGGTGTGGGTGCGGCTGGACGACATCGGCGGCGAGGAGCCGACGCCCGCGCCGTCGGTGCCCGTCCGGCCGGCCGTGCCGGGCGCCCTGGAGGCGGTCTACGTGGGAGTGGGCGTCTGCGAGCCCGAGGACGTGGTCGCCAACCGGCTGGACCCCTGGCACGGCGCCTGGTTCCACCCGTACTCGTTCGTGGACCTCGCGGTCGTCGGGGCGCCGGGGCAGGGGGAGGAGGACGGCTTCGCCGTGGACGTCTCGTTCAAGGTCGCGGGACGTCTGGTGGTGCCGGTGCGGGCGGTGTTCACCGCGCCGGAGCCTCGCACGGTGGTCATGCGCATCACCGAGGGCGAGGGCAGCGGGTCGGTGGTCGAGACGCACGCCACACCCCTGGGTCCGGACGCGCTCGGCAGGCCCCGGACCGCGGTGGTGGAGGCCGTGGTGGCCTCCTCGGACCGTCCCGGCTTCCGGCTCGCCCGCCGGGCGGCACCGCTGCTGCGGCCGCTGGTGCGGGCCGCCGCGGGCCGGCTGTGGCGCGACGACCTCGCGTACGCGGAGCGGCGCTGCGCGTTGCGCTCCTCGGGGCGTTTCCCCGGCTGAGCGGGTGGCCGCGCGCCGGGGCCTGTTTCCCGCTGAGCCGGTGCCGGCGCGCCGGGGCACGGGGCCCGGCGCGCGGTCGTCAGTTCTCGCGCCACGGCCCGTCGGCGGCGCCGTCCGACCACAGGCACCAGGTCGACCACAGCCACATCAGTGAGAACGCCGCCAGCAGGGCGAGCAGGACGAGGACCTGCCGGACGTCGGCGTCATGGCCGAGCAGGGCCACGAACAGGGAGAGCGTCCACAGGACCGTGCCCGCCGCGTAGACGCCGTGCAGGCGCCGCAGCTGCTCGGCGCCCGCCGTGCCCCGCGCGGGGGGAACCACCTCATGAGTCATGGCCAGCCGATACCCCGCGAACACGTTCGTATGACCGGGAGCCCGCCCCGGTGTCAGCTGCCGGGCCCGTCGCCGGGCACGGCCTGTGCGGCGGGCTCGGCGAGCGGCGTCTGCTCGACCTGCGGCACGACCCGCGCGAGCCGCAGGACGCCCCACAGGAGGAGCGCGGTGCCCAGCAGCTCGGGGACGAGCCACCAGCCCAGGCGGACCGTCTCGTCGAACAGCAGGACGCCGAGCAGCAGACTCACCGTGGCGTCCCCGATGGTCAGCGCGGGCTGGGAGGCCGCCAGCGAGCCGGCCTGGAGGGCGTTCTCCAGGAGCAGCAGAGCGCCGGCCCCGGTCGCGGCGAAGCCGTACGTCTGCCAGATCGTGAAAAAGGCCACGAGCCCGTCGTCGGCGAGGGTGTCGGACGCGGATTTCAGCAGGGCGGCGGTCAGCGCGTTGCCGACGGCGGCGGCCGCGGCCAGCACGGCCGCCCGGAACAGGGACGACTTGCCGGCACGGGCCAGGACCACCGCGGTGCCCATCGCGGCCAGGCAGGCCACGAGCACGGGGATCCAGCGGACCATGGCCGCCTGGTTGCCGCCCCCGGAGGGCACGGCCGAGGCCAGCACCAGCGCGAGGCCGGCGACGACCGCCGATACGGCCCACCAGCCCATGCGCGGCAGCCGGCGGTGCAGCAGCGGACCCGCGATGAGCAGGGCGAACGGCAGCTCCAGGATGAACAGGGGCTGCACGAGCGCCATCGGCCCGTTCACCAGCGCGAGCGCCTGGCAGACCGCGGAGACGATCACTCCGGTGATGCCCACGACCCACAGCGGGTTCCGTGCCAGCCGGCGCAGCAGGCGCAGTCCACCGCCGGTCGGGACCGTCGAGGCGGCCTTCCGCTGGAAGGCCGTGCCGGTCGCACTGCTGACGGCCCCGAGCAGAGCGAAGCAGACGGCCAACAGGAGCACATGTCCACCATGCCGGACCGGGGGACCTCCCGCCCCTTCGCCGCCGCGCGGCCCATAAATGGTGTTTATGACCTCATAGAAGGGACCCGCGTACCAACTTAGGCATGCCTCAGTTTAGGGTTGCGGACGACCTCGACTGTCCTCGCTCGAAGGGAACCGATCATGCCCCGCCCCCTGCGGGTAGCCATCGTGGGAGCCGGCCCCGCCGGGATCTACGCCGCCGACGCCCTGCTCAAGTCCGGCGTGGCCGCCGCGCCCGGCGTGTCCATCGACCTCTTCGAGCGCATGCCGGCGCCCTTCGGACTGATCCGGTACGGCGTCGCCCCGGACCACCCCCGGATCAAGGGCATCGTCACGGCGCTGCACCAGGTGCTCGACAAGCCGCAGATCCGTCTGTTCGGCAACGTCGACTACCCCACCGACATCACCCTGGACGACCTCCGCGCGTTCTACGACGCGGTGATCTTCTCCACCGGCGCGACGGCCGACCGGGCGCTGCCCGTACCCGGCATCGACCTGGACGGCTCGTACGGCGCCGCGGACTTCGTGTCCTGGTACGACGGCCACCCGGACGTGCCGCGCACCTGGCCGCTGGCGGCGGAGAAGGTGGCCGTGCTCGGCGTCGGCAACGTGGCGCTCGACGTGGCCCGCATCCTCGCGAAGACGGCCGACGAGCTGCTGCCGACCGAGATCCCGCCGAACGTCTACGACGGCCTGAAGGCCAACAGGGCGCGGGAGATCCACGTCTTCGGCCGCCGCGGCCCGGCGCAGGCGAAGTTCAGCCCGATGGAGCTGCGGGAGCTGGACCACTCCCCCAGCATCGAGGTGATCGTCGACCCCGAGGACATCGACTACGACGAGGGCTCGATCGCCACCCGGCGCGGCAACAAGCAGGCCGACATGGTCGCGAAGACCCTGGAGAACTGGGCGATCCGGGACGCCGGCGACCGGCCGCACAAACTGTTCCTGCATTTCTTCGAGTCCCCGGTGGAGGTCCTGGGGGAGGACGGCAGGGTCGTGGGCCTGCGCACGGAGCGCACGGCGCTCGACGGAACCGGCAACGTCAAGGGCACCGGCACCTTCAAGGACTGGGACGTCACCGCGGTCTACCGCGCCGTGGGCTACCTGTCCGACCGGCTGCCCAAGCTGCCCTGGGACCTCGAGTCGGGCACCGTCCCGGACGAGGGCGGCCGGGTGATCCAGGACACCGGCGAGCACCTGCGGTCGACGTACGTCACCGGCTGGATCCGGCGCGGGCCCGTGGGCCTGATCGGGCACACCAAGGGCGACGCCAACGAGACGGTCGCCAACCTGCTCGACGACTACGCCTCCGGACGCCTGCACACGCCCGCCTCCCCCGCGCCCGAGGCCGTCGACGCCTTCCTGGCCGAGCGGAACGTCCGCTTCACGACCTGGGAGGGCTGGTACCGCCTGGACGCCGCGGAGAAGGCGCTGGGCGAGCCGCAGGGCCGGGAGCGGGTGAAGCTCGTCGAGCGCGAGGACATGCTCGGGGCGAGCGGCGCCTGAGCCCGGGCGCCCGCGGGGTCGCCCGCCCGCCTCGAACGCCGAGGCGGGCAGGCGGCCCCGCGCGTCGGTACGGCCCCTGCTCCTAGCGGGCGTCGCGTCCGGTCGCCCAGGCCCTCGGTCCGCCGCCCAGCCACCGGATCAACCCGGACCGTTCGACGTAGTCCTCGTCGGCGTCCTCGATTCCCACCCGGTGCAGGAAGTCGGCCACGTCCAGCAGCCCGTACGCCATGCCGAGGAACCGGTCGCCCGCGCGGACCCGCCGGCCGCCGTCCTCGGCGGGCGGATACACCACCACGGGCACGTCTGCGGCCACACCTCCAGCCTGATCAGGACCGGACGGCGGCGCATCCCGGCCGGACGCGCGCGCACGCCGCCTCCGTCCGGCGCGGGCCCGGGAGCGATCCGGCGCAGGCCCGGGATCATGCGGAGTCCGGCGGCCCGCCCCGGCCCGCTCCCCGGCTCCGTCCCGGCTCCGGCCCGCTTCCGGAGCGGCTGCACGGAGGCCGGCCCGGGGAGCGACGGCTTCCGGTGCGGGTCGGCCGGTGAGGGGCGGCCGGCGCGACGGGATCGGCGTGACGGGATCGGCGCGACGGGACCACCCAGGCCCTGGCACGACCGGCCGTCCGGGCGCCGTTCCACGCGGGACCCCCCAGGTCGGCGACTGTTTCCGGGCGCCGGGTGGCACGGGAGCGGCCCTGGCGGCCCGGCCGGGAGGCCGTTTGAAGGCGGTGGTCTGGGTAACTCCGGATGTGTTGCCCGTTGTGCCCGCTATGCGTTCTTTCCTGGCGGTTCCGTCCCTCCCAACGTCACTCGGGAGTACGCGATGAAGACAGACACCAGCACCGCCTCCGCCCTCCGGCACGACCCGCTCGTACGCGGACTCGGCGTGTTCAGCGGGCTCGTGGGGGTGCCACAGGTCGCCGCCCCGGGACGCTTCCTCCGGGAGCTGGGCCTGGCGGACACCTCCCGCGCCCGCTGGGCCAACGTCTGCGTCGGTGTCCGAGAGCTGGCGGCGGCGGCCGGGCTGCTGGGCCGGCCCCACCCCGCCTGGCTCTGGGGCCGTGTCGGCGGCGACGTCATGGACCTCACGCTGCTGGCCCGCGCCCTGAGGAACCACCATGGCCGCGATGTCCGCCGGACGGCCGCCGCGACGGCGGCCCTCACCGTCGTCACCGCCACCGACGTCTACGCGGCGGTGACCCGGACCCGCGGCAGCATCCCCGTCGAGGTGACCGCGGCCACGACCGTCGGCACGTCCCCCGACGAGGCCTACCAGCTCTGGCACCGCGTGGACCGGCTGCCGGAGTTCATGACCCACCTCGACGAGGTGCGCGTCACCGGGCCCGGTCTGCGCACCAGCCACTGGACGGCGACCGGGCCGTTCGGCCGCAGGATCGAGTGGGAGGCCGAGACCACCCAGGACGTGCCGGCGCAGCTGATCGCCTGGCGCTCCTGCCCGGGCGCGGACATCGAGAACTCCGGCGAGGTCCGCTTCACCCCCGCGCCCGGCGGCCGCGGCACCGAGGTCCACGTCACCCTCCGCTACGGGATTCCCGCCGGTCCGCTCGGCAAGGCGGTGGCCGGCTGGTTCGGCGCGGAGCCGCACCAGCACCTGGACGACGGCCTCCGGCGCTTCAAGCAGGTCGCGGAGACCGGCGAGGTCGTCCGCTCCGATGGCGCACCCGCCGGCAAGCGGGCCCGCCGCGAGTTCCCGCAGCACCCGGCACGCCCGCTCACGGAGGACGAGCTGAAGGAGGTGCTGTCATGAAGGCGAACTGCTGGACGGGCCGCAACTCCGTCGACGTGCAGGACGTCCCCGAACCGTCGGTCCTCAACAGCAACGACGCCATCGCGGAGATCACCTCCACGGCGATCTGCGGCTCCGACCTCCACCTGCTCGACGAGCTGTTCGAGAACAAGGAGGACGGCTGCCAGTAGGTCGTGCCGACGCCCTGATCCCGGCGGACGCGCCGTGACCCCGGCGGACGCGCCGTGACCCCCGGCGAACGCGCCGTGATCCGGGCGTTCGGGCGGGATCCTGTGCGACGCCGCCCGGCCGTCGGCGGGGCCGCCGCGACGGGCGGGGCCCGCCGACGTGTCACGGGCGGGGCCTCGACGGACGGCCGCCGCCGGCCGGCGCAGCCCGGCCGCCCTCCGCCGTCAGCCCTCCGCCGTCAGCCGTCCGCCCTCTTCATCCGCCGTCCAGCGTCCAGGTCGCGGGCGTGCCGAGGGGGCGCCGCAGGGGTGCGGCGCGGACGAGTGCGTTCCGTACGCCCCGTCTGCGGAGACGGCGCGTGGGCACAGCCTCCGGGGACACCCGTGAAGCATGGACCGTCTGCACCTTCCCGGACACCGGGACCACACCACTGGCCAGGACGCCCGCTCACGTACCGGGCGTGACGAGGGCAAGGACCGTGCGGAGCACGCCGGGCACGAGAGAGCCGAGGACGCCGGAGCGGACCGTGCGCGCGACGCCGAATCGGGCGGAGCGCCGGACCGGGGACACGATCCGGCCGCCGAGCCGGGTTCCGCGCCCGACTCCGCCTCCGGCCCGGCACACGAGAGCGGCCCGGCGGCCTTCGGACCCGACGCCTCGACCGAGCGGCACGCCCCCGACTCGCCCACCGAGCTGCCCGGGCGTTCCTGGCTCGCGGTGCTGCGCCGGGTCGTGGCGGAGTTCAAGGACGACGAGCTCACCGACCGCGCGGCCGCCCTGACGTACTACGGGGTGCTGTCGCTGTTCCCGGCGCTGCTCGTGCTCGTGTCCCTGCTCGGGGTCGCCGGGAAGTCGGCCACCCAGCAGGTCCTGGACAACCTGCAGAAGCTCACGCCGGGCCCCGCGCGCGACATCATCTCGCGGGCGGTGGAACAACTGCAGAGCAACGCGGGTGTCGGCTCGGGGGTGCTGGCGGTGGTGGGCCTGCTGGGCGCGGTGTGGGCCGCCTCCGGGTACGTCGCGGCGTTCATCCGCTCCGCCAACGCCGTCTACGACGTGCCCGAGGGACGTCCGGTGTGGAAGGTGCTGCCGCTGCGCGTCGTGCTCACCGTCGCCCTGATGGTGCTCGCCGTGGCCAGTTCCCTGATCGTCGTCTTCACCGGCAGCCTGGCCCAGCAGGTCGGCACCGCGCTCGGCATCGGGGACGCCGCGCTGACCGCGTGGTCCATCGCCAAGTGGCCCGTGCTGGTCGTCCTGGTCACCTCCATGATCGCGCTGCTGTACTGGGCCACCCCGAACGCCAGGATCCGCGGGTTCCGCTGGATCACGCCGGGCAGCCTGCTCGCGCTGCTGATCTGGATGGTCGCCTCGGCGGGCTTCGCCTTCTACGTGGCGAACTTCGGCTCCTACAACAAGACGTACGGCACGCTCGCCGGTGTGATCGTCTTCCTGGTGTGGCTGTGGGTCACCAACCTCGCCATCCTGCTGGGTCTGGAGTTCGACGCGGAGATGGCCCGCCAGCGCGTCATCGACGGGGGGCACCCGGCCGACAGCGAGCCCTACGTCGAACCCCGGGACACCCGGGCGTGGAACGAGCAGGACCAGCGGCGCATGGAGGAGGGGTGCTGAGGCCCGCACCGGGTACCCGCGCGCCATGACTGGTCAGAGCGACACCCCCGACACCCCCGACACCCCAGACACACCCGAAGGCACCGAGCGGACCGAGGAGGAGCGCGCCGCGTCCCGCCCGTTCAGCTACCCGTACAAGGAGCGGCACGCCAACGTGCGCGCCACCCGGCACATCAGCCGCGAGCAGGCCGACGCCGAGGCCATGCCCGGAGTGCCCGGCGGTTACGGCACCACGAGCGGCGGCCAGCCCGGCGCCCGGAGCGGCGTCCGGCCGGGCGGCGACGACGGCAGCGAGGAAGCCGGCTACGCGGACACCATCGCGGGCGGCGGCCCCGGCCCGGACGACACCGAGGACGAGGGCGACAGGCGCCGGTAACCGCCGCCCGCGCGGCCAACCGTCACCCTGCCGCCCCGGTCCGGGGCACCGGCGCGCGGACGCGGCGGTGCCCCGGACCGGGGCGGACCGCCGGCGACCGCCGTGCACGGCAATGCGCCGTGGCCCGGGACGCAATGGGCCGTGCCCCGGGAACGGGGTGCGGCCCACAGACGCGCCCGGCACTGCCGTGCGGGAGGTTCCCGGTCGTGACCGGCGGGGCCGTGCGTCAGGAGGCGGGCAGCCGGAAGATCACGCGCCTCCCCGATGGCCGCGTCCCGTACCGCACGGCACCGCTCCTCCGCGGCGGCCGAGCGGAGCAGTTGCCGCACCGTCGGGCGATCTCGTGGCGAAAAGGACACTGCGGCCCGACGCGCCGGGCGGCCGCACCGCGCGGTCCTTCGGACGGCGCACGGACACGCCGCCGCGACGGGCCCCGGCCCACCCGTCTCGACGTGCCATGACGAATACTGGGGGGCGCCCGCCGTCCCCGCCCGCAGATTGGCCCATGTCGAACTTCCCCTTCCTCTCCCCCGCCGACCGTCCCGTCGTCCCGGCCACGGTGTGGCTGGCCCGTGGCCGCCACGCAGGACCGGCCGCGGAAGCCGTCGTCCGGCGCCACCTGGAGAAGCTCAAGGCCGACGCCGTCATCCAGGACCACCTCGAACAGGACCGTCCCGAACCGGAGGGCGCCGAGGCCGCGGAGCAGGTCTTCGAGGCCCGCTGGCAGGTCCCCGGCGACGTCACCGTGCGCGCCAGACTCGCGCTCAGGCCCCACCTCGGCCCGGCGGACGCCCGGGAGTGGGTGCTGGCCGCGGAGGCGGAGCAGCCCTGGGACGCGCGCTGGCCCTCGCCCGCCGCCGTCTTCTGGCCGCAGGAGCCCGACGCCGGGTGGGACCTGGACGCCGCCGCCGACCTCAGGCTCGGCGACGTCAACCGCCTCCCGGAGGACGACGACAAGGCGCTGCGCCGCGTCCTGCGGCACGCGGCCCGCGACACCTGGAGCATCCACGTCGTCGTCCACGAGGCCATGACGCCCGACGAACGCGGCCGCCGGTCACTGGTGCGGATGCTGCCGCCCGGCCTGCGGCACCGCGTGGTGGAGCACCGGGCGGCGCCGCACCGGCTCAGGGCGGTCAACTGGGCGCTGGAGGAGTCAGCCGTCGAACTGCCCCGCGGAGGCGCCGTCGTCCTGCCCGGCAGTCCCAAGCCGTCCGGCTACGACGCGCGGGAGTTCTCCGTGCGCACGGTCTTCCTGGACGGCACGGAACCCACGGAGCTGATCGACGCGGTGACCCGCTTCGACGCGCTGCCTCGGACCCTGCCGGAGGGGGCCGCCGCGGCGCTCACGGCGCTGCGGGAGGACTGGCACCTGGTGACCGTCGAGGAGGAGCTGGCGCGGGCCCGCGCCCTGGTCGCGATGTACGCCGAGGCCCTGGAGGCCATGACGAAGTCGCGGGACCTGTACCGGGAGGCGGCCGAGCGGGCCCACGAGGCACTCGCCGCCTACCGCGACTCCGAGGGCGCCCTGCCCGCCCCGAAGCCGTCCCGGACGCCCGCGGAGTCGCCCCTGCGGCAACTGACCCGAGGACTCGGACGGCTCAAGGAGACCGCGCTGGCCCTGCGCCCCGCCGCGCCCGGGTCCGGTCCCGACGGCGGCACCGGGCCCCTCCCCCTGGCCGGCGCGGACCCCTCGGCCGACGCCGGTGCCGACCCGGTGCCCGGCGCGGGGCCCGGGTCCCTGCCGCAGAGCCGCACGGGCTCCGACGACCGCTCCTCGCCGACGGCCGGCCCGGTGACCGGTCGGCCCTCCGACTGACCGCTCGGCCGCGGCCCGCCTGCCGGCGGGTGCCGTCCGGGGCACGGCGTGGCCAGGCGACGTGCGGGGTGACGCCACGCACCGCACCACCGGTGCGGTGGTGCAGGGCGGACGGTCCGGCGGCTGGCCGGTTGGGTGGTGCGGGGCGGGTGGTCCTGCGGCTGCCCGGTTGAGAGATGCGGGGCGAGTGGCCCAGCGGCTGCCCGGACCAGTGATGCGGGGCGACGGCCGAGCGGCTGCCCGGACCAGTGCGGGGCGCACGGTCGAGCGGCTGCCGGTTGGGTGATGCGCGGCAGCTGGTCCAGCGGCTGGCCGGGCAGGTGACGCCTGGGAGACGGTCCGGCGGCCGGCCGACCCGGTGACGCCTGGAGACGGTCCGGCGGCCGGCCGGTTTGAGTGACGCGGGGCGGAGCGTCCGGCCATCCCGACCGGGGTGCGGGACGGGTGGGTGCCGGGCCGGGTCCCCGGCGCACTGCCCGCCGGGGGCGCCGACGCACTGCCTGCCGGGGCGTCGGCGCCCGCCGGTGAGGAGCGTCAGTCGGTCGGCTGCGCCGCCGGGTGCCGCTCGGCCACCCGCACCATCAGCAGCAGGGCCAGCGCCGCGAGGGAGGCCAGTGACGCGCAGGCCGCGGTCATCCCGGCGCTCCGCGACGGAGCGACGGTGATATCCAGGGCGCGGGACAGCTCGGGCGGCCGGAGCCGGGCGGCCAGGAAGCCGGCACCCGCCAGGGCCGCCGGCAGCACGATCCCGGCCACCAGCACCGCCACGCGGGCGCGCAGCGCCAGCAGCAGTGCCAGTACCACGCACACGCCGGACGCGGCGAGGGTGACACCGTAGACGGCGGGTGACGCCCCCTCCCGCCACAACGGGAAGTGCGCGGTGCCGCAAACCACCAGGGCGGCGGCCGCCAGCCAGCCGGGCCAGAAGAAGCGCCGGGAGGTCCAGCCGGGCCGCCGGCTGCCCCAGGTGCCGCGCTCGCCGCCGCGCTCGTCGAATCCCTCGCCGTCAGCGGTGCCGGCTTCACCCGCGTCAATGCCGGCGCCCGGCGAGGCGGGCGGTGCAGCTGCTTCGGCGAGCAGGGGCGCCGAGGGCGCAACGGTGGGATCGACAGGGCACGTGGGCGCCGACGGCGCACCGGTGCGGTCGGCGGGGCTCGCGGGTGCCGACCTCTCACCGGCGGAGTCCGCATGCCTCCTGCACTCCGACGGCGCACCAGTGACGTCCGCAGGACCCGTGGACGCCGACCGCGCACCGCAGCCGTCCGCAGGACCAGTGCGCTCCGACCACGCACCGGGGCCGTCCGCGGGGGTGGTGGGCGCCGACCGCGCAGCGGTGCGGCCGGCGGGGCTCGTGGGTTCCGGCCGTGCACCGGTGCCGTCCGCAGGACTCGTGCGCTTCGACGGCGCACCGGGGCCGTCCGCCGGCCCCGTGTTTGCGGGCGCGGTCTCGTCGGCGGGGGTGGCCGGCGCGCCCGCCGTGCCGTCGAGTCCGTTCCGCCGCTGCCGCGTCAACCGGCCGATGAGTTCGACGAGTTCGTCGACGGTCCGGCCGGTGACGGCCGCCCGGACCACCTCCCGGCCGCAGTGCGGCTGCAGCGGCGCCCGGTGCAGCAGTGCCATCAGGCGCGTCACGTCCTCGACCCCGCGGCTCTCGACGGCCGCTCGGATGATCTCGTCGGCGCTGCGGGCCTCGCGCGGCGGCCGGGTCAACTCGGAGACCAGGCAGGCGACGTCCTCCACCGGGCGGTCCGTGCCGACCGCGCGCAGGACGTCGACGGCGGCGTCCGCGTACTCCGGCGACTCCTCCAGGAGAGTGACCAGACGGACGACCTCGTCCAGGGGCCGTTCGGTGACGGCCGCGCGCACCAGGCCGCGGACCGGGTCGCCGTCCACGCCCTCGCACTCGCCGCCTCCGGCGGCCCCGGACCGCGACTCGGCGCAGCGGATCTCCTCGGTGAACGCTATGACGGACTGGTACGGCTGGGGTGTAGAGCGGGTGGTCATCCAGGGCTCCAAGGCAGGGGTGCGGCCGCTCCTGCGCATCCGAAGGGCGACACGCGTCTCACCCTGACCATTACTAGGGTCCCCCCTCCCGCCCCGCCACTCGGGCACGGCGCTCGGATGACCCTCCCCAGCACGGCACGGCGCTCGGATGACCCTCCCCAGCACCGCACGGCGCTCGGATGACCCTCCCCAGCACCGCACGGGACCCGGCGCCTTCCCCGCGCGTCGCCCGGAGTCCCCCGCCAACGCCCGGTGCAAGGCTCGGTCCCGTGGCACGGCACAGGGCGCAGCCCCTTCCCGCAGTGCGGCGCGGCGCCGCCACTCCTTCGCGAGGCGCGCGACGCAATCCCTCCCCGTGCGGCATGCGGCGCCCCCTCCCCCGCACGGGCGTACGGAGCGCCCCCGGCGGCGTCCGAAGGGCCCGGCGTCCGAAGCGGCCTTCCGCCCGCTGGCGGTCGCTCGCCGGCCCGCCGCTCACCGCCGGACGCCGGCCGCCGCTCCCGGACGGGCGTCGGCCGGGTGCCGCCCCGCCGCTCCCCGCCGCACGCGTCCGTACCGCCCCGCCCCGAGTCCTCACCCGGCAGAGGCCCGCCCGTTCCCCGTTCGGCGGCCATACGCGCACGGCGACCGGGCATCCGAAGAGGGGCGAACGTCGTCCGGCGGCACAGAGGAATGCGGGGGCGGACCGTGGACTCCACCACGAAGGTGCTGGTCGTCGCCGCGGTGGTCGCGGCCGTCCTCCTCGCCGTGGCCGTGGGCCTGCTGGTGCGGCTGGTCCGCACCCGGCGGAACCTGCGCCGGGCGGGGCTCCCGACGGGACCACGCTGGGTGTTCTGGGGGGCCGTCCTCTACCTGGTCCTGCCGGCCGACCTGGTGCCCGACCCGGTGTACCTGGACGACATCGGCGTCCTGCTTCTCGCACTGCGCAGCCTGCGCGGCTCCGCCGGCGGACAACTGCCCGGTCCGGCGCGGGGACCGCTGCGTTTCGGCCGTCGTGGGCAGCCCGGCCCCGGTGACTACGCTCCGTAAGGAAACCAACCACCCGTTCGATTCGTATAAGTCTGGGGAAACGAACCGAAGCCAGCGGGCCAAGCGACGCCGCAAGGGTGACCACCGCTTGATCGGGGCTGCACCGACAGGGGAGAGACGATGCAACCGTTTGCGCTCAACTACGCACGTCCTGCTGTGGAATGCGAGAACACCACGCCGTACGCCTACGACTGCGGACTGCAGTTGAACGTCCTCCTGGACGGGCGGATCGCCGCGTCCGACCACGCCCTGCTGAGGGAACTGGGCACCACGACCTCCACGGCGGGCTCCAAGACGCACTTCGACGACTGACCACGGCCCGCGACGATGACGGTACTGATCCTCACCGGTGAGGAGGACGTGACGGCGGACATGGTGGTGATGCGCCTGAACGCGTCCGGCGTCCCCGTGGTCCGGCTGGACCCGGCCGATCTGACGGCGGGCGTCGCGCTCTCGGGCGAGTGGGTGCACGGATCCTTCCGCGGCCACCTGTCGTCCGGGGGCCGGCTGGTGAGCCTGAGCAGCCTGCGGTCCGTCTGGGTGCGCCGGCCCGGGGTTCCGGCCGCCCGGGCGGCCCAGCCGTCGGCCTGGCTCGGCGAGGAGTCGGCGCAGGCGCTCTACGGCATGCTGCGCAGCTGCGACGCGCGCTGGATGAACCACCCGGACGCGGCCCACCGCGCCCGCCACAAGCCCTGGCAGCTGCGGCTCGCCCAGCACAGCGGTCTGCCCGTGCCGGCCACCCTGGTCACGACCTTCCCGCAGGCCGCCCGGGAGTTCGCGGAACGCTTCCCGGACCTGGTGGTCAAACCGGTCTCGGGCGCGCATCCCCAGGAGCCGCCCCGGGCGGTGCCGACCAGCCGCGTCGCCCCGGACGCCGACTTCGGGGCCGTCGCCTACGGCCCCACCCTGCTGCAGCGCCGGGTCGCCAAGCGCGCCGACGTCCGGCTGACCGTCGTCGGCGAGACGATGCTGGCCGCGCGGAAGGCGACCCCCGCGGACGCCGACCCCGAGGAGGTCGACGTCCGTTTCGCCGCCTCGGGCGGCCCCTGGCGCCCGGTGGAGGTCCCGCCGCGGCTGGCCGAGGCCGTGCGCGCCTACATGGGCGGCGCCCAGCTCGCGTACGGCGCCTTCGACTTCGCGGAGGACGCCGACGGGACGTGGTGGTTTCTCGAGTGCAACCAGTCGGGCCAGTTCGGATTCATCGAGGTGGACACCGGCCAGCCGATCGCCGGCACCATCGCCGAGTGGCTGGCCCGCCCCGCTCCGCGGGACGTCGAGGACGGCCCGGGCCGCCGCACGGTGGCGCCGTGATCGGGACGGCGGCCGAAAATGTTCGTGGCCGAATCGTTATCACCGTGGGTGCCGCAGCCCGGCACTCCGTGCCGCCGGACGCCCCGGCCGCCGTCCCGGGGGTCACACGGCCAGCGACAGTCCGCTCTCCCCGTCCGGGTCGGCGGCGACGCCCGCCATCCGCCCGGAGGCGACGAGCAGCGCGTCCGCCTTGGCGATCGCGTCGTCGAGCCGGTTGGTGCCCATCATGACGCACAGCGTGTAACTGACGTCGTCGAGCTCCCGAGCCGTCTCTTCCCTCTCCCTCTCCGCCTGAGCGATCTTCAGCGATGCGTACCGAGTCAGCAACGTCCTGACGGCCTTCGGGTCCGGAACCAGCACGGAGCGCCCCTCTCTCGAGTTTTGCTCCGTATGCCCCCGGCACGCCGTGCCATGCATCCGCCACGCATCCCGACACACGATTGTCGAAATAGTGCCGGTGTCCGGCGGATTCCGCCGCGCTCGGCACGGGCCGTTCCAGCCACGTCAGGCGTCGGGGTTCCAGGTTCCGCGCGACGCCAGGACGCGGCGGCGCTCCGTCGCGGTCATGCCGCCCCAGATCCCGTCACCTTCACGATTGCGCAGGGCGAACGCCCGGCACTCGCGCAGCACGGGGCACCGGCGGCACACCGCGCGCGCCTGTTCCGTCTGCCGCAGGGACAGTCCGCCGTCGCCGAGCGGGAAGAAGAGTTCGGGATCCTCGAAGCGGCACGCCCCGCGCTCGCGCCAGTCCGCGGCCGGATCCGTCGGACACCAGTTCACCGGAAGACCTCCGCTGCAACACCGAGCCGCTCGTCGTCCGGGCAGCTTCCGTCCGCGGCGCTCCCACGGCGCCGCCCGACCCGGCAGAGGTACCCCGCAATATAGGCGTTGTCCGGCATACTGCCAAGAACCGGGCAAGAGGCACCCGGCCGCGGCGGCGCCGGAAGGACTCCCTCCGGTGGGCGGGGGCAGTCGGAATGCCAGGACACCGGCCACGGCGCCGGCCGGCACGGGAGTGGCAGGAGGCAGTGCCATGAGACTTCTCCCGGCGGACGGGCGGATGCTGCGCGATCGCCTCGCCCACGAGATCCTGTCCCGGGTGGCGGGGCCGGACGCCCCGGACAAGCGCGCCCGGATCCACGGCACCCCCGGTCCCCGCTGGTTCGGGCCGGACCGGCCGGTCCGCCGGGTGCACGGGGACGCCTCGATGTTCATCGGCGGCCTGTCGGCCCTGCTCCTGCAGTCGCTGCACCCGCTGGCCATGGCCGCGGTCGACGCGCACTCGGGGTTCCGCGGGGACCCCTGGGGGCGGTTGCAGCGGACGAGCACGTTCCTCGCGGTCACCACCTACGGCCCGGCCGACAGCGCCCGGGAGACGTGCACCAGGGTGCGGGCGATCCACGAGGCGGTGCGCGGCACCACGCCCGACGGCCTGGCCTATCACGCCTCCGATCCGTATCTGCTGGGCTGGGTGCACGTCGCCGAGGTCGACAGCTTCCTGCGCGCCCACCAGCGCTACGGTGCGCGGCCGCTGGACGACGACGGGTGCGACGGCTACGTGGCGGACATGGCACGGATCGCCGCCGAGCTCGGTGTGCCGGACCCCCCGGTGACCCGGGCGGAACTGGCGGAGCGCCTGGCCGCCTACCGCGGGGAGCTGCGCGGAACCGGCCCGGCCCGCAGCACGGCCCGGTTCCTGCTGCTCGACCCGCCCGTGCCGCTCCTCGCACGGCTGCCGTACGGCGTCATCGCCGCCAACGCCGTCTCGCTGCTGCCGGTCTGGGCCTCGCGGGAGCTGTGGCTGCCCCGGCTCCCGCCGGCCGAGGGACTGTGCGTACGGCCGCTCGGCCGGGCGGTGACCTCCGGGATCCGCTGGGCGCTGCCCGCTCCCCCGCGGTCGGCCCAGTCGTAGGGAGAGGCCGGCGCGACCGGGCCGGAGCGGAGAAGGGCCCGTTCGCGGTGGCTCGCACCGTCAGGCGTCCGAGCCGGCCGCCCTCAGGGCCACCTGTCCCGGGTGCAGGGCCGTGTACGCCCCGCCCCGGCGCAGCAGTTCCTCGTGCGGTCCCCCGGCGCGACCGAGCGGGGCAAGCGCTTTCCCGTTGTCGGCAGGACTACTCAAGGTCAAGGGGGGATGCCTACGGGGCGTCCGGGACCGGAGACCCGGGTGGGGCCCGCCCGGCACCCGGGGCGTCACTCCGCGAGGGTGTCGGCGAGCTCGGTCGTGGCCTGCGCGAGCTCCCTGTCGGCCTCCCGCACCCGCACCTCCGCCAGCAGCGTGCGCAGGGCTCCGCGGCGGGCGCGGACCGCCTGCCGTGCCCTGCGTTCCCACACCACGTGGTTCTCACGGTGGTTGAGGAGCTTGGGGTAGACGGTGGCGACGCTCTCCCACTGCCGGGCGTCGGCGATGTTCTTGAGCAGCTTGACGATCTGGGGCCGGCAGGTCACGCGGGGCGACTGGGCGAGTTCCCACAGGAAGGGGACGGTGGCGGCGGTCGCCTGTTCTACGACGAAGCCGTACTGGCAGATGCGTTTCCGCAGATCGTCGAGGGCCGCCCGCGCGGTCGCGGCGTCCCCCCGCGCCACGTCGCCGAGCAGTCGGGGAATGGCGGCCGCCGAGCCGGTGGAGTCCTTGATGTCGTGCCAGGGCACTTGGTCCAGCCCGGCGAGCGGCGTGGTGGCGGCCGTCCGGCTCGCCGGTGTGTCGCGGTCGGTGCGCTGGGGACTCGGCTGCTCCGTCGGTGCGGTGCGCATGGCGTCGGGCCTTTCCGCGGCGGTCAGTGGGAGGGACGGGTGGACAACTTCGCCCAGACGGTCTTGCCCCACGGGGGGCGCGGGGCCCAGCCCCACTCCTCGGCCAGGGCGTCGACGATGCACAGGCCCCGGCCGTGCTCCTCGAACTCGGAGCGGGCCGCGGCCGCGGGCACGGGACGGTTGTCGCAGGGGTCGAAGACGGTGAGCATCACGTGCGCCCGGCCCAGGGCGAGCCCCAGCCAGACGTCCGCGCCGGCCGCCGGGGCGAACGGCACCGCGTGCGTCGCGGCGTTTGCGGCCAGCTCGGTGACGACGAGGGCGGCGTCGTCACCCCGGTGGCCGAGCGACCACTGGCTCAGGGTCTCGTGGGTGAACGCCCGTGCCCGCGCGAACCCCTCGCGCCCGCACTCGACGCGCAGCGCCACGGAGGCGATCGCGCCGGTGACCACGTCCCACTCCGGGCGGGACGACGCGGGCGGCGCCGCGGCCGGCGCTCTTCCCGTGATCACGTCGGGCACCACCGCCCCGTCCGTCCACGACGCGGCTGCGCTCAGCGTTCCGAGCTCCCGGCTCGCAGGTGAGGGCACGGCATCTCCCTGATGCGACGTCACCGAACGGCGCCCACCGGGGGGTTGACGCCGCGGCTATTATCCACGCTGAAAGCCCTCGTGTGCAATTGCACGCGAAATTTCCCGCGAAAGTGCGCGGGAGGGGGTGGGGCCCGGCCCGGAGCCGCCGGCCCCCCACCCCGTACGTCCGGGCAACGTGAACAGCAAGGAGAACGCGGTGTCACCAGTGCAGAACGGAGTGCGGGCCAGTTCGCTGGACGCCCGCTGGATGAAGAGCCGCCACAGCAACGCCGAGGGCAACTGCGTCGAGGTCGCCTCACTCGTCGACGGCGGCATAGCACTGCGCAACTCCCGTGACCCCGACGGCCCCGCGCTGGTGTACACCCCCGCGGAGGTGGCCGCGTTCCTCGCGGGCGCCAAGGACGGCGAGTTCGACCATCTGCTGTGAAGGGGAAGGCGGCCTGCCGACTCACTCGGCCGGATGCCGTTCCGGGCAGGGCCGTGCCATAGTGTAAACCTCACGTCTGCCGGTCTACTGGGAGTCAGGATGTCCGCCGAGCCGCATCGCATCTCCCGACTCGAACCCTACCTGGACCGCCCCGAACCGGCGCCCACACTGCTGAAGATGCTGGTCGGCGTCCAGCTGGCGGGTTTCCGCGAGGACGCCGGCATGTCCCAGGACCAGGCCGCGCGTGCGCTGGGGTTCAGTGCCGCGAAGCTCTCGCGCATCGAGTCGGGCAAGGGCCGCCGGCCCCCGGCGGAGGACGACGTCCGCGCGCTGCTGGAGCTGTACGGCACCGACGACTACGAGTCCTCGGTCCTGCTGAAGCTGCTGCGCCGCGCGGGCGAGCCCGGCTGGTGGCAGCGCTACGACAAGCGGCTGATGCCTGAGTGGTTCGACCGGCTGGTCGGCCTGCAGGAGGCGGCCGCCGCCATTCGCACCTTCGAGATCCAGTACGTGCCGGGCCTGCTGCAGACCCCCGCCTACACCCGTGCGGTGGTGGAGCGGGGGCTGCCGACCGCGTCGGCCGGCGAGGTGCAGCGGCGGGTCGAACTGCGCACCCGCCGTGCGGAGCTGGTGACGCGCGCGGACGCTCCGCAGCTGTGGGCCGTGCTCGACGAGTCGATTCTGCTGCGCGTCCTGGGCAGTCGTGAGGTGATGCGGGACCAGCTCGCCCATCTCATCAAGATGGCGGAGCGGCCCAACGTGACCGTGCAGGTCGTCCCGCTGGACGTCACGAACGCCTCCGCGCCCGGCATCCCGATCACGTACCTCCGCTTCGGCGGGCTCGACCTGCCGGACGTCGTCTACCTCGAGCACATCAGAAGCGCCAACTTCCTCGAGGACCGGGACGAGACGGAGGAGTACCGGATCGCCCTGGACCGCCTGGCCGACGAGGCGCTCACGCCGCAGGAGACGCTGGCGCTGCTGCGCAAGACGGTGGAGGACCGCTACGCCACGCCGTGACGGCGCCGGCGGCTCCTCCTCTCTCCCCTTTCCGTGCGCCGCCTTTGTCGCACGCGCACGAAGAACGCCCCTCACGGGAACACCGCCGGTGTCCGTTGCGAGGGGCGTTCGCCGTGGCGGCCCGCGCCAGGTCCCGTCTGACCATGCGCGTCGTCGCCCGAAGGGCGGCCGCGCGGCGCCAGGTGCGTGCTCTCGGCGTGCCGGCCCCAGGCCCTCGTACTGGACGTACTCGGGTCTGGGGCCGGTGCGGCGAGAGTCCGTGCATGGCGTCGCGCGGCAGACGCGAATGGTCAGACAGGGCCTAGCGGACCAGGCCGATGCCTCCGAACTCGACCCACTCGTAAGTGAGCTGACGCGGCGCCACCTCCGTGTCCGGACGCCAGGTGGACACCTCCACCAGACCCGGTTCGAGAATCTCCAGGCCGTCGAACCAGCCCGCGACGTCCTTCTCCTGACGGACCCGGCCCCAGTTCCCCTGGGTGGCCTGCGCCATGAAGTCGGTGACGGAGGCACGTACCTCCGGGTCCTCGCTGACCAGCTGGCACATCAGCATCAGGCTGCCGGGCGCCAGCCGTTCGCGGACCCGGCGGACGACCGCCGGCGGGCCGTCGGTCTCGCTGTCCGGGATGCAGTGGAACACCGAGTTGAACAGCACGGCCACCGGCTCCGAGAAGTCGATCAGCCGCTGGGTGTCCGGGTGCGAGAAGATCTCCTCGGTGTTCCGCAGGTCCGCGTGGATGACGGCGGTGCGCTCGTCCTGCTGCAGCAGCGCCCGGCCGTGCACCAGGACCATCGGGTCGTTGTCGACGTACACCACGTGCGTGGTGGGGTCGATGCGCTGGGCGACCTGGTGGACGTTGTCCTGGGTGGGCAGGCCCGAGCCGTGGTCGAGGAACTGCCGGATCCCGTACTCCTGGGCCAGCGTCCTGACCGCCCGCTGCAGGAAGCGGCGGTTGTTGAGCGCCAGCCGCCGGGTGCTGGGGACGACCTTGTCGAGCTCTTCCACCGCCGCGCGGTCGGCCGCGTAGTTGTCCTTGCCGCCCAGGTAGTAGTCATACATCCGTGCGGCCGTCGGCACACTCTCGTCGATGTTCGTGGACAGCTGGTTCTCCATCGATCCCCCAGATTCCGCCATGGTCACCGCGCCAACTGGGCTGGCACGACGAACAGTACAGCGTGGCGAACCAGCCCCGGACCCAACCGGGGAACACCGCGGGCCACTCGCACCTTCTGTCCGGTCCTTCACGGAAAAACCTCAGCCGCCCACGTGCCGAGCCTCAATTGGCATATGCCATAGGCTAGTTCAGCAGGTCGGCGGCCGAGGTCCGTGTCTCCCGGTCGTGCCGGCCGGGCGGTCAGCGGGCGGCCAGGTACTCCTCCGCGCCCGGTGCCCGGTGCGCGTCCTCCACGCGCACCAGACCGCCGACCGCCCTGCGGGCGGGCGTGAGGACGTAGGTCTCCAGGCTCGCGGGGCGCGAGACGTCGGAGAAGTCCTGCGGTGTGCCGAGGCCGGTGTCGACGTGGTCCTGGGACCGGTGCGCCCTGACCACGGCCTCCCGGGCGAGACTGCCGTCCTCGCAGGCCTTCTTCAGGTCGCCGCCCAGCAGCCGGGCGGCGTTTGGGAGCACCGCGGGCACCGCGCCCACGCTCCGCGCCGTGCGCGCCGGCCCGCGTAGTGGACGGTTCCGCCGCCGAAGTCCGTCACCGCGAGGGAGGGGACGGTCTGCTGGGAGACGGCGTAGGGCCCGCGGGCCGCCTCGATGCCGGCGTTGGTGGGCGTCGGTCCGCGCTCGTACGGGTTGTCGGCCGCGCGAGCGCCGGGGCCGGTGAGCGCGAGCGCCGCGGCGATCGCCGTCAGGGCGCCGGTGACCCGGTTCGCCCTGCGGCGGGCGGCACCTGACGGGCGGAGGGCCGGGGAGACGGCGCGGGGTGTGGGGTGCGGCACGACGAGTCGTCCTCTCGGTCGTGGCGGGGCGCCGGCGGGGAACTGGCCCACCTGGGGATGCGCGAGGCGTGCGAGGGCCTCACCGACGGGCGCCGCCGTTGGGCTGGCGGTGCCACTGTCGGCGGGAGTCCCGCCCCCGTGCACCGGCGAAATCACCGGTCTCCGGGCCGGGTTCGGCCCGTCCGGCCGTCCGGAGGCCCGATCGTCACCGATTCTTCACGTGGCCGGGCTCATGGGCGGTGGTGTGCGGAGCACCCGCACCGTGTGTCGGATTGAGGGGATGCCGTGGTCTTCGTCGCTGTTCTGCTGCTGCCGCTCGTGTCCCTGCTGCTGCTGGTCATGGACCGGCTGGAGGACCGGATGCTCGGCGCCACCCCCGCGCGGCGCAGGCATGCCGGGCGCCGCGGGCATCTGCGCCTGATACCCGGCGGCCGCCGGGACGCCCCGGCCGGCGACGGCCTTCCGGCCCGGGCCGGCCGGGGCGCGGAGTCCGCCCACGGGCGGCGGCGCGCCGCCTGAACCGCGCGCCGTCGCCCGGGGGGCGGCCTGAAGCACGAGCCGTCACGGGCGGCGGGCAACCCACCTGCACCACCGTATGGGTTGCCCGCCGCCCCCGTTCGTGTGACACGCTCGGCCATGGCCGGCCCGGACGCCCGGGCCGTCATCCTGTTCGGCACAGCGGAGAGGCAGTGGCATGCGGATCGGACTGCTCGGCACCGGCCCCTGGGCGCGGACGGTCCACGCGCCCGCACTGAGCGGGCACGGCGACCTGCGATTCACCGGCGTGTGGGGGCGCCGTCCCGATGCCGCCAAGGACCTGGCCGAGCGGCACGGCGTCCGGGCCTACGACGACGTCGACACGCTGCTGGCAGACGTCGACGCGGTCGCCGTCGCCCTGCCGCCGCAGGTGCAGGCCGACCTCGCGGTGCGCGCCGCACGCGCTGGGTGCCACCTGCTGCTCGACAAGCCCCTCGCGGCCACCGTGCCGCAGGGGCGCGCCGTCGTCGAGGCCGTCCGGGAGGCCGGCGTCGCCTCGGTCGTCTTCTTCACCACCCGCTTCCAGCCCGGACCGGCGGCCTGGATCAGGGAACAGGCGGGCCGCGAGGGGTGGTTCACCGCGCGGGCGCAGTGGCTCGGGGCGGTGTTCACCGGTGACAGCCCGTTCGCGGCGTCACCGTGGCGGCGGGAGAAGGGCGCCCTGTGGGACGTCGGCCCGCACGCCCTGTCGGTGCTGCTGCCGGTCCTGGGCGACGTGCGGGGGGTGGCGGCCGCCGCGCACGGTCCCGGTGACACGGTGCACGTCGTCCTGGACCATGCCGGCGGCGCGTCGAGCACGCTGACCCTGAGCCTCACCGCTCCCCCGGCGGCGGCGGAAGTCGCGGTGGAACTGCGGGGCGAGGCAGGGGTGGCGGTCCTTCCCGAGAGCCCGGAAGGGGCGGTCCCGGCCTTCGGCCGCGCCGCCGACGCGCTGCTCGCCGCCGCCCGGGCCGGGCTGCCCCACCCGTGCGACGCCGCGTTCGGCCTGCGCGTCACCGAGATACTCGCGGCGGCGGAGCGCCTCCTGAGCCGCGGCACCGACTGACCGGCGACATCCGCGGACACGCACCCCGGCGCGGGGCGAACCAGCCCCCGTCCGGCTCGCCGCACGAGCCGGACCATGCGGCCGCGGTCACGCCGCCGGCCGGTGCAACGGCGTGGCGGGCCCGCGTGGGCCTCGGGGACGTCGTAGAGGGTCTGCCGGGCGATCCCGGTCATGGGGACGGGCAGGAGCCGCGCGCCCTTGCCGCGGCCCGCGGCCCGGTCCGCGCGTGGTCGGTGTACGTGCCCGACGGGCGCGAGGCGGGCCGCTCCCCGCTGCGCCCGCGAGCCGCAGTGGTTCCGGGCGCTGAAGGCCGCCGTCGCCGGCGACGCGGCGCGGGCGCCAGTGCGGGCACCGCCGCGTCACTCGGTGCCGGACAACGCGAACCGACCGGCACGCGGGCCGGTCGGTTCGTCTGTCTCCGGTGCGCATGCCGACCGGTCCGCGAGGCGGTCCCGCCGGGGGCCGTCGTCGCTCCCGCCGGCCGGTCCACGCGCCGGCCGGGGGCGCAGCGAGGAGTGCCTGGAGGCCGCCGGTCTGCTCCGACTGGCCCTCGAGCCCCTGGCGGGAGCGGTGCTTCGCCGCCCGGGGCGCCCCACCGGGAAAGGCTCCGGACAGGCGTGTGGCCGGACTGTTCGGGACAGCCCGGCCACATGTTTGTCGGCTGCCCGGCCGTCGGGCCGGACGTTGCTCAACGCACCTCAGGCGTGGCGGTGGGAGCGCCGGTCACCGGTGACGAGCCGGTAGATCACGAGCAGGATCAGCGAGCCGATGATCGCGGCGATCCACGTCGACAGGTCGAAGAAGCCGTCGATCGAGTCGACACCGAAGATGACCTTCCCCAGCCAGCCGCCGAGGAGCCCACCCACAACACCTATCAGCATGGTGACGATGATGCCGCCCGGGTCCTTGCCCGGAAGAAGCATCTTGGCGATGGCGCCGGCCAGCAGGCCGATCAGGATCCAGGCGATGATGCCCACTGTTCCTCCACAATGCTTCGGGAAGTGTGTTCCTCTTCCGGATGCGCGGGATCGGCGAGAACAAACCCGCAAGCCGAGAACGAGCCAACCCTGCCCGTCCGCCCGGCCCGCGGCCCCCTCGGGCTTAAAGCAGCCTTAAGCCCGGCTCAAGCGAGGCTCATCCCTCCCGACAGCCACGCATCACCGCAGGTCAGAGGGTATGCAGGTACGAAACGGGCCGGTTGGCCCGTCTGCCGTCGCTGCGTAGCATCAGGGCCCGGCAACGATGTCGAGAGCGCTCTCTGTCGTTGTGCCACGCCCCCACGCACGCCCGAGAACCAGGAGAGACCCCCCACATGACACCCCGTCACCAGCGTTCCGTCGGACGCCGCAAGCTCCTCTTCGCCCTCACGGGCGCGGCCGTGGCCGCCCCCGCCCTCGCCGCGATCGCTCCCCACGCCCTCGCCGGCCAGCCCGCGAAGAAGGACGCGGCCGCGGCGGCGGGCGGGCTCCCGCTCACCGTCGTCAACGGCACCGGGGCCTTCGACAACTCCTCCGTCCACCTGTACATCGTCGGCAACCAGGACGGCAGGCAGGTCAGGGTCACCCCGGACGGGACGCTCGCGCCGATCGCCGTGTCGGACAACGGCGCCGACGGGTTCACCGACTACGCGATCCCGCTCGCCGGCAGCGGCGAGACCCGGCTGACCCTGCCGTACATGTCGGGCCGGATCTACGTGTCCCTCGGCCAGAAGCTGAAGCTCCGGGCGGTCACGGACGGCAACGGCAACGCCGCGCTGCAGTACCCGGCGGGCTGGGTGTCCTCGGACCCCAACTACCCCGTCCTGCACGACTGCGCCGAGTTCACCTACAACTCCGCCGGCATGTTCTGCAACACCACGATGGTGGACATGTTCAGCGTGCCGATGAGCATCCGTCTGACGGGTGCCGCGGACCGGACGACCGGCACCGTCCGCGCCGGCGGACGGGCGGCCGCGTTCGCCGCCCTCCGGAAGGTCGAGGCGTTCGCGCCGCTCGTGGTGGACGACACGCGGGTGATCGCCCCGGGCCACGGGCTGGACGCGGGTCTGTTCCCCAAGGACTACTTCGCGCCCTACGTCGACGAGGTCTGGAGCACCCTCACCGGCAGGGACCTGACGGTGACGACGAACGCGGGCACCTTCACCGGCCGGGTCCGGGGCGGCAGGCTCACCTTCACCGGTCCCGCCCCGGTCGCCTTCGACAAGCCGTCCACCCGGGACGTGCTCTTCTGCGACGGCGCCCTCGCCGCCCCCAACGACGGCACGACGGGGCCGGTCGCCGCCGTGCTCGGCGCCGGTTTCAACCGCTCGACCCTGCTGTCCGGCACCGCCCAGCCCGTCACCGACGCCGGCGCCTTCTACCGGGCCGACGTGACCAACCACTACGCGAAGGCGATGCACGCGGCCACCGAGGACGGCAAGGCCTACGGGTTCGCCTTCGACGACGTGGCGGACTTCGCCTCGTACATCCAGGACACGGCTCCCACGGGCATCAGGCTGACCCTCAGCCCCTTCTAGGAGTGCCACCGCGCCCCGGCCGGGTCTTCCGTCCGGGGCGGCGCGGCGGCGCTCGGCGTGCGGGACGGCTCCCGGCGTTGCAGCGTGGTCATGTGGTGAAGGTGCCTGCCCCCTCTGCGCGCCGGGACTCGGACCGGCGGGGCTGGCTGCGCGGCGCCCCACCGCCCCGCTGGGTGCGGGTGCTGCCGGTCGCGCTCGTCACGGCGGTCGTCGTGGCGACACTGGTCAGCCCCCATCCGCTGGACGTCGGCTTCGTGCTGGGCGCCATCCCGCCGCTGGCCGTGCTGTCGTACGGGCCGCTGGCGACCGCGGTCCTCGGCGCCGTGTCGGTCGCGCTGCTGACCGTGCACGCCTTCCGGCTGGACCGGCCGGGCACGACGGACCTGCTCACCGTCTGCTTCGTCGCCGCGCTGAGCGTGTTCGTGTCCTTCGTGCGCAGCCGCCGCGACGCGCAGCTGGACCTGGAGCACACGGTGGCCGAGGCCGCCCAGTGCGCCGTGGTCCCGCCGGTGGCCGAGCACGTCGGCCCGGTGCGCTGCGCGGGCCTGTACCGGGCCGCGCAGCGCGGGACGCTGGTGGGCGGGGACTTCTTCGACGTGCGCCGGGGCCCGCGCGGCGTGCGGGCGGTGATGGGCGACGTGCAGGGGCACGGGCTGGCTGCGGTGTCCACCGTCGCCTCACTCCTCGGGGCCTTCCGGGAGGCGGTGCTCGACCGTCCGGACCTGCCGGCGGTCGCGGCCGCCCTGGACCGCCGGCTGGTGGTGGACTCGGCGGAGGTGCGGCACGCCGAACTGTTCGCGACGGCGGTCCTGCTGGAGTTCTCCGACGACGCGCGCGCCGTGCGGATCGTCACCTGCGGCCATCCGCCGCCGGTGCTGCTGCGCGAGGGGAAGGCGACGGAGATCGAGGTCCCGCCGTGGACGCCGCTGGGCCTCGGCCTGACCGACGGGCCGCCGCGGCGGCTCGGGGACACCCTGCTGCTGCGGGACGGGGACGTGCTGTTCCTGTCCTCCGACGGCGTCACCGAGGCCCGGGACGCCCAGGGCGCCTTCTACCCGCTGCTCGAACGGCTGCCGCGCTTCACGGGCCTGGCCCCCGCCGCCCTGGCCGATCACGTGCTCTCGGACGTCCTGGCGCACTGCGGCACCGTCCGCGACGACGTCACGATGCTCGTCCTCACCCCCCGTCCGGCGGACGGGGGGTGAGCGGTCCGCGGGACTCCGGCGGACGCGCCGCCGCGGCGCAGCCGTCCCGGGGGCGGGGCGTCCGCGAGACCGCCGTCCCCGGGGCGGCGGGCGGCGGCCCTGTCAGCCGACGTCCCACAGGAACCGGTGTGTGTGAATGGCGAAGTACGGGAAGGACTGCACCTGCCGGACGCCCTCCAGGGGCCGGACCACGTCGTTGACGAAGTCCAGCAGTTCCTTCGGACCGGGGGTGACGACTTCGGCGAACAGGTCGAAGCCGCCGGAGGTCAGGACGGAGTAGACGACCTCGGCGCGCCGGGCCAGTTCGTCGGCGACCGCCCGCGGATCGCCGTCGACACCGATGCCGAGCAGTGCCATGGCCTGTCCGCCCATCGCCATCGGGTCGGTGACGCCGACGACCTGGACGACCCTGGAGTCCAGCAGCCGCTGGAGCCGCTGGCGGGCCGCCGACGCGGACAGGCCGACCCGGGGCCCGAGGTCCGCGTACGCGATGCGCCCGTCGGTCTGCAGTTCCCGCAGGATGGCCCGGTCGATGTCGTCCACGTGCCTCGTCTCCCTCTCCCGGCCGGTTCGCCCCAGCCTAACGGCGCAGTTCAGCCGGTCAGTTCGGCCAGGGCGGCGGCGAAGACCCCGGTGTGCGCGTCGACGTCCTCCTCGGTGGTGTCCGGGCACATGAGGGCCATGTTGTGGAAGGGGGTGAGCAGGATGCCCCGGTTGGCCAGGTAGAGGTGGAGGAAGTCCTCCAGCTCCGGGTCGGCGGCGGCCGCCGACTCGGTGCCGGTGCGCGGCACGGGGTCGGTGAAGCGGTACTCGGTGCGGGCGCCGAGCCGGCTGACCGACCAGGGCAGGGAGTGGGCGTCGATCCCGGCCCGCACTCCGGCCTCGAAGCGCTCGGACAGTTTCGCCATGTGCGCGAATGCCTCGTCGGTGAGCACGTGTTCCAGCGTGGCCCGCACGGCGGCGAGGGACAGCGCGTTGCCCGCGAGGGTGCCGCCGACGCCGCCCATGTCCACGAGGTCCAGGTCGGCGCGGCCGAGGAGCCGGTCGGCAAGGCCGGCGGACAGGCCGTAGGCGCCCGCGGGAATGCCGCCGCCGATGGCCTTGCCGATGGTCAGCAGGTCGGGTTCCAGGTCCCAGGCCGCGGTGCAGCCGCCCGGTCCGGCGGAGAAGGTGTGCGTCTCGTCGATGATCAGGAGGGCGCCGTGGCGCCGGGTGAGCTCGCGGACACCGGCCAGGTAGCCGGGCTCGGGGAGCACGATGCCGATGTTGGTGAGGGCCGGCTCCATGAGCACGGCGGCGACGTCGCCGTGGGCCAGTTCGCGCTCCAGCTGCGCCAGGTCGTTGAACTCCGCGACGCGGCTGGTGACGGTGACGTCGCAGGGGGCTCCCACGTTCCCGTGCCGGGCGGTGCCCCGGCCGTCGGGGCCGACGACGATCAGCGACTCGTCGACGCTGCCGTGGTAGCAGTAGCTGTTCACCAGGATCTTCGGGCGGCCGGTGACGGCGCGGGCCAGCCGGATCGCCCAGCGGTTGGCGTCGGTGGCGGTCAGCGAGAAGCTCCAGCGGGCGAGGCCGAAGCGGCGGGTGAGCTCCGCCCCGACCCACTCGGCGTCCTCGGTGGGGAGCATCGCGGTCGCTCCCCCGAGTTCGGCGTACCGGCGCCGCACCGCCTCGGCCACGGGCTCGGGCGAGTGGCCCGCCATGGCACCGGTGTCGCCGAGGCAGAAGTCGATGTACTCGTGCCCGTCGACGTCGGTGATCCTGGCCCCCCGCGCGGTGTCCAGGTAGCGGGGGAAGGCGCCGGCGGTCTTGTTCATCCAGGTCATCGGCACCCGGCCGAACAGGTGCTCGGCACGGTCGTAGGCGGCCTTCGAGCGCGGGTTGCTCCGCTCGGCCGCGGCGGCCTCGCGGGCGAGCAGGTGGTGCAGGCGGGTGCGGTCCATGGCGGTTCCCTGTGGTCGGCGGCGGGCAGTGGCGGAAGGCAGCGGTGGAATGCCATGAGCGTACGTTCGAAGCAACGGCGTCAGCAACACTTCACTTCAGATTCGTGCGCCGAGACAATGGATTCGAGCGTCAGCGGGTGTACGAGGTGACGGCGCCGTGGCGGTCCCCTTGCCGGGGCTCCCGACCCGGCCGTTCCATGGGAGGCATGCGTCCCTGTATCGCCGTCGCGGGTCCGGGGCAGGCCGGTCCCGAACTCGCGGCGCAGGCTCGGCAGGTCGGCGTGCTGCTGGCACGGCGCGGCGCGCTCGTGGTCTGCGGGGGCCTCGGCGGCGTCATGGAGGCGTGCGCGGAGGGGGTACGGGCGGCGGACGGCACGGTCGTGGGACTGCTGCCGGGGCGGGACCGCGACGCCGGGAACCGTCACCTGAGTGTCGCGGTGGCGACCGGACTGGGCGAACTGCGCAACGGCGTCCTGGTGAACACGTGCGACGCGCTGATCGCGGTCGGCGGGAGCTGGGGCACGCTCAGTGAGATCGCCCTCGCCGTGCGGGCGGGCAAGCCCGTCGCCCTGCTCGGCGGCTGGCCGCTGCCCTCCGGGGAGCTCGCCGCGCGGGGAGGGCGCGGGCCGATCGAGGTGGCCACCCCGGCCGAGGCCGTGGAGGCGGTACTGTCCGCCGCCTGACCCTTTCGGACAGGGCCGCGGGACTGGAACGCCGCGCGACCGGCGCCCTCGCGGCACCGGCGCCGGTGGCGGGCGACCGAAGCACGGCGCGCCCGGGCGCGCGCGGCACCGCGCGGCATGGCTCCGGTCCGCCGGCCGGCGCGCCCTCCGCGGACGCCGTGCGGGACGCGCGGACCCGGCGGCCCAGGACCTGCTCGGCGAACGCGTCGCGGGTTCGCGCCGGCCGGCGGACCGGACGACGTGGGCCGGCACCCGACTGGTGCCGACCGCGCGATCACGTACGGGCACGCCCCCGTCGGCCGTCCCGGCAGCCCCGCGTGAACCCTCGCCGGGACGGCGGCGCGGCAGGGGCCGTCCAGCGCCTGTCCCGGTGCCGGGGCGGCGCACGCCCCGGCTTCACGCGCGTGGACGGAGACGCGACCGGCCCCCCGTTCCGGTCCCGCCTCCGCACGCGGGGCCGCGCGGACTGCCCCTGCGGCGTGTCGCAAACTACGTGCCGCCGGCCGTCCTCGGGTACCGCGCCGATGCCCTTTCGGCCGCCCGGATGGCTCAACCGTGCACAGGCGAGTCCGGAATCGGCTTATTCGTCCCGCCCCAGGGCGGGGTGGTCCAGGTCACCCACCGCCAGATGGGCCAGGACGACCTCGTACAGGTCGCTGCCCGCGGCGAGGAGCTGGCGTTCCAGTACGGGCTCGGCGCCACGGACGTGTTCCCGGACGGTCTGCGCGTGGACGCCGAGGAGCTGAGCGGCGCGTTCGGCGTTGCCGCCGACGGAGATCCAGGTGCGCAGCGTGCCGCGCAGGTCCCGCGCGTCCGCCGCCAGCCGCCCGAGCAGTTCGGTGGCCCACGTGCGCAGCGCCGCGCCCATCAGCAGGTCGCCGAAGCCCACGGCGCCGGACGGCCCTCCGTCCGGCCCGTCGTCCTCGCCCGCCGGACCGTGGCCCACGACGGCCTGGGCGTTCAGGGCCAGGTGGACGGCGGCCCGGACGGTGAGGTCGGAGAAGTCCGTGCCGAGCAGCCGCTCCGCGCGCTCCATCCGGGCCCGCACGGTGTTGCGGCTCACCCCCATGATCTTCGCCGTGTTCACCGCGGTGAACTCCAGGCCCAGCCGGGTGGTGGCGACCAGTTCGGCGCGCGTGTGGTGGGGCAGGGTGTCCAGCGGCCGCAGCAGCCGGGCGGACCAGGCGTGCAGCGCGCGCTGGTCCATGAGGCGTTCGGGGTGGGTGCGCTCGGCGTAGACGGCGGTGCCGTCGGGCCGGAACCGGGCGACGGCGAGGGCGCTGACGGCCTGCCCGTAGGCGGTGGCCGTGCGGGCGAGACCGTGCCGGGTACTGCCGCCGAGAAACGTCCGCGGGCGCCGGCCGACCAGTGAGCGCAGCGCCCGGCCCGAGTCCTCGGCCGGGGCGACCACGATGACGTGTTCGTCCACCGCCGGGCAGAGCACCACCAGGGCCCGGCCGTCCGTGGCGTCCAGGCAGTCGGCGGCCAGCCGGCCGCGCTCCCCGCGGTGCGTCTCGACGACGTAGACGCAGGCCGAGTCCGTGTCGAGCAGGCCGGGCCACAGGCCCGCGGCGACGCGCCGGGCCGCGACGATGTCCTCCACCATCAGCAGTTGCAGGACGGCCAGCCGCAGCGCGGTGGTCGCCTGTTCGAGCCGTCTTCCGGCGGCGGCCGTCTCGTGGGCGCGCAGGAGCAGTTCGGCCACCGCGGCGGTGTGGGTGACCATGTCGGCGGTCCGCCGGTCGAAGGGGGCGGCCCGGGCGACCGCCAGCACGCCCGCCGACCGCTGATGCGCGAGCGTCACGCGGACGAGCCGCAGGTGGCGGCCGCCGTCCTCCAGCGCCGCGGAGGCGATCCGGCCGTCGGTCACGTCGGCGAGCAGAGCCTCGTCCACGGGGACCGGCTGCCCGGCGAGGACGGTGCCCGTGCCGTCCCGGAGGCAGGCGGTGCCGTTCACGGCGCCGGCCAGCCAGGCCACGACCCTGCGCACGTCGCGCCCGGCCGGCCGCAGCTGGGCGAGGAGTTCCTCCGCCCACGCCGGACGGGCTCCGGCGTACCGCGCGCTCGCCCTGACCGCCTCGTCCTCGCGGCCGTCCATCCCGGCCCACTCCTCGCCTCGCATCGGCCCCGCGTACCGGCGGGGACGTTACCAGGGCGTCTTCGTGCCCCCGGCTGCCGGCGCGGGCCGCGCGCCGCTGGAGACGAACGAAGAAGGCGGCTCCGCCGAGGTCACGGGGGGGAGGTGACAGCCGGCGGAGCCGCGGGGCTCGGGGCCGGGGGGAGGACCCGAGCGGTTCTTCCGTCTGCTGCCCCGGAAAGCGCGGTGTACTCACTGGTCTTCACACATTTCCGCGCACCGGATCGGGGTGTGGGTCCCCGAGCCGGTGAGGGGCGGCGGGCGAGCGGTGACGAGGCGGGTCCTCCCCTGCCCGCCGCGGCACTCGGTGCGGGCGCGGTGCCGGGCCTCGATGCGTGCCGGCGGCCGCGAGGACGGCGCAGGATGCGCACCCCCGGCCTCCACCGGCGGTGAGCACCGCACGTCCTGCGGGTGGACCGGCGCGGCATCCGCACCGCACCCGCCTGCACCGGCGCCGCCGCCGCACGGCATAAGCTCGGCGGATGGCGAAGTACTTCGACGTGCACCCCGACAACCCCCAGCCGCGCGCCATCAGCCAGGTCGCCGCCAGTGTGCGGGACGGCGCGCTGATCGCGTACCCGACCGACTCCTGCTACGCCCTCGGCTGCCGGCTGGGCAGCCGGGACGGCATCGAGCGGATCCGGGCGATCCGCCACCTCGACGACCGGCACCACTTCACCCTGGTCTGCCAGGACTTCGCGCAACTGGGCCAGTTCGTCAGAGTCGACAACGACGTCTTCCGCGCGATCAAGGCGTCCACGCCCGGCAGCTACACCTTCATCCTCCCGGCGACGAGGGAGGTGCCGCGCAGGCTGATGCACCCCAGGAAGAAGACCGTCGGGGTGCGCATCCCCGACCATGTCGTCGCCCAGGCCCTCCTGACCGAGCTCGGCGAGCCCCTGCTGTCCAGCACACTGCTCCTGCCGGACGAGGAGGAGCCGTTGACCCAGGGATGGGAGATCAAGGACCGGCTCGACCACGTACTGGACGCGGTGGTCGACTCGGGCGACTGCGGCACGGAGCCGACCACGGTCATCGACTTCTCCAGCGGCGAGGCGGAGATCGTACGGCGCGGCGCGGGCGACGTGTCCCGCTTCGAATAGACCTCGCCCCGAACGGTGGGCGGGGGGCCGCCGGCGCGGACCCGTACGGCGGGCCGGAATCACCGGCCGAGCGTGCACCCGGACGACGGACCGAACGACGGTCGCGCGCGCACCCTGACGAGGGAACCGAACGACAGCCGGGCGCGCACCCGGACGGCCGGGAAGTGCCACCCGGTCGGCCGTGCACCGGAGGCGGCGGCGTCCTGACCGCCGCGCGCGAGGCGGCGTCCTGACCGCCGCGCGCGAGGCGGCGTCCTGACCGCCGCGCGCGGCGCGAACGCCGCCCGCCACGGTGAACTCCCCCGCACCGCCGTGCAGTCCGCCGCGGCGAAGTGCACCGCAGACATTGACATGGTCGCGCCCTGACGCAACTCTGAGAGCGCTCTCACAGGTACGTACCAAGGCCGTACCTTCCCCCCACGGAGGTGAAGCGTGCTCGCACGACTCAGAATCCTCGCGACGGCCGCGGCCACCGCCCTCGCCGGTACGCTGCTCGGGCTCGCCGCCCCGGCACCGGCCGGCGCCGCGGTGCCCGCCACGATCCCCCTGACGGTGACCAACAACTCCGGCCGCGGTGAACCGCTGTACATCTACGACATCGGCACCTCGCTGACGACGGGTCAGCAGGGCTGGGCCGACGCCAACGGCGTCTTCCACGCCTGGCCGGCAGGCGGCAACCCGCCGACGCCGGCTCCCGACGCCTCGATCGCGGGCCCGGCCGCCGGGCGGTCGCAGACCATACGCATCCCCAAGTTCTCGGGCCGGATCTACTTCTCCTACGGGCAGAAGCTCGTCTTCAAGCTGACCACCGGCGGACTGGTGCAGCCGGCGGTGCAGAACCCCAGCGACCCCAACCGCAACATCCTGTTCAACTGGTCCGAGTACACGCTCAACGACTCGGGGCTGTGGCTCAACAGCACCCAGGTCGACATGTTCTCCGCGCCGTACTCGGTCGGTGTCCAGCGGGCCGACGGCAGTACCGCGAGCACCGGCCGTCTGAAGCCCGGCGGGTACAGCGCCGTCCTGAACGCGCTGCGCGCGCAGCCGGGCGGCTGGGGCGGGCTGATCCAGACGCGGTCCGACGGCACCGTTCTGCGAGCGCTCTCACCCGGGCACGGGCTGGAGTCCGGGGCGCTGCCGAGCGGGGTGATGGACGACTACATCAACCGGGTCTGGCAGAAGTACGCCACCTCGACGCTCACCGTCACCCCGTTCGCCGACCGGCCGGCCACCGTGTACTACGGCCGGGTCTCGGGCAACGTCATGAACTTCACCGACGGCTCCGGCACCGTGGTCACCAGTTTCCAGAAGCCGGACGGGGACAGCGTGTTCGGCTGCCACAAGCTGCTGGACGCGCCGAACGACGCGGTGCGCGGGCCGATCTCGCGCACCCTGTGCGCCGGCTTCAACCGCTCGACGCTGCTGGTGAACTCCCGCCAGCCCGACACCACGACCGCGAACTTCTACCAGGACGCGGTGACCAACCACTACGCGCGGATCATCCACGCCCAGGCGGCCGACGGGAAGGCGTACGCCTTCGCCTTCGACGACGTGGGTGCCCAGGAGTCGCTGGTGCACGACGGCGATCCGCGGCAGGCGTACCTCACGCTCGACCCGCTCTCCTGAACCGGCGCGGCGGCGGGCGGGCACGACCCGTCCGCCGCCGCGGCAGGCCCGACGGCCCGCCGCCGCTCGCGCCAACCTCCCTCCTCCGCCGCCGACTTGGAGACCCCACGTCGAAGGCCGGGCAGGTCGTTGTTACGGTGCACGCGTGTCCGACTCCTCGCGCGATACCGTCGAAGGCGCCGGCTGGGGGACCGCCGACCCCGGCACCTACCGGCAGCTCATGCCCGGCCGGACCGAGAAGCTGTCGTGGCTCGATCCCCGGACGCTGTGGGCGGCCCGCAACGGCGTGGTCGCCTCCTGGTTGGGGGACCCCACGGGCGGCATCCGCAGTCGCTGGGCGGCGCAGCGGGCGGCCGCCGGCGCTCCCACGGACAAGGTGATCCGGCGCGCCGACCCGGACCGCTTCTCCTTCCTGGTCCTCGGCGACACCGGTGAGGGGGGCGAGAGCCAGTACGCGGTCGTGCCGGGTCTCCTCAAGGCCGGTCGTGACACGGCCTTCGCCGTGATCGCCAGCGATGTGATCTACCCCGTGGGCAGCACCGACGACTACGGCGCCAAGTTCTTCGGCCCGTACCGGGACTATCCGGCGCCCGTCTACGCCGTGCCCGGCAACCACGACTGGTACGAGGGCCTGGGCGGCTTCATGCGCGTCTTCTGCGGCGACGCCCCGCCGCTCGCACCGGAGCCGGCGCCGCGGCCGCTGAGCCGGGCCCGGTTGCGGACGCTGCTGTGGCACCGGCCGCGCCCGGCGGACGCACAACGCCTCGTCGAGGCGCGGGCGTTGCGGCCGGCGCCGGGCCAGCAGGCCGTCCAGCCGGGCCCGTACTGGGCGATCGACGCCGGGCCGGTGCGGATCGTGGGCATCGACACCGGGCTGCTCGGCACGATCGACGCCGAGCAGGGCGCGTGGCTGCGCGAGGTGTCGCGCGGGCCCCGCCCGAAGATCTTGATCACCGGCTCGCCGCTGTACGTGGACGGCGAGCACCGGCCCTGTGCCATCGAGGGCGGCGGCACCGTCGACGACGTGGTGCGCGACCCCGCCCACCGGTACGTGGCGGCGATAGGCGGCGACATCCACAACTACCAGCGCTACCCGGTGGACGTGGACGGGCGCACCGTCCAGTACGTCGTCTCGGGCGGCGGCGGGGCGTTCATGCACGCCACGCACACCATCCCGCGGGTGTCGGTCGCCCGTGTCACGGAAGAGGACTTCCGCTGCTACCCGCTGCGCGGCGACTCGCTGGCCTTCTACAGCGCGCTGTACGGCCGCCGGCTGCGGCTGCGCCGCTTCTTCACGCTCACCGAGGCCGAGGCGGCCGCGGTGGTCGCCGAGCGGCTCGGCATCCCGCCGACCCGCGCCGCGGGCGCCCCCGTCCGGGTCACCCGGCGCGTCCGCCTGGTGGCGAGCCTGCTGGGCACCGGCCGCCGCCCCGACCGCGCGTCCCGCTTCCGCCTGCCGGTCCGCAAGATCTACACGCGGCTGTTCTCCCCGGGCTCGGTGACCCACCACCCCCCGTTCTTCAAGTCGTTCCTGCGGCTGGACGTGTCCCCGGAGGCGATCCGGCTGCGCTGCTTCGCCGCGACCGGGAAGCTGGCCCAGGAAGCGGACCCACCGGTCGAGGACGAGGTGACGATCCCCCTGACGTGAGCGGCCCCGCGGCGGCCCGGCCGGGTGTCACGTCCGCCCGGTCCTGCGTCCCGGGCCCGCCGGCGCCGCGGCCCGGTCCCCGGTTCACCACCGTCCCGGCTCGCTGCCGGTGAGGGCCTCGGACGGCCTGCCGTCCACACCGGCCGGCACGTCGCCCGACAGCATCACGCGGTGCATGATCCGCGGGTGCCCGAGGTGGGCGTTGTCGCTGGGGGCCAGGTGGACCGTGGCCCGGTTGTCCCAGAAGGCCACACTGCCCGGCTCCCAGCGGAAGCGCACCGTGTACTCGGGCCGGACGGCCTGCTCCAGCAGCATCTGCAGGACGGCGGCGCTCTCGGCTCGGGAGAGGCCGACGATGTGCTCGACGTAGTAGCCGTTGACGAAGAGCACCCGCTCCCCCGTCTCCGGATGGACGCGCACCAGCGGGTGGACGGTGGCGACCTGGTGGTCCAGCAGGTGCCGGACGTAGGCGTCGTCGCCCGGCCGCGGCTGGTAGCCGACACCCAGCCGGTGCTCGGCGCGCAGCCCGTCGGCGAAGGCGCGCACGGGCGCGGACAGCCCGGCGTAGGCGGCGGCCAGGTTGGACCAGGTCGTGTCGCCGCCGTACGGCGGGACGGTCTCGGCGCGCAGGATCGTCGCGGCGGGCGGGTCGACGCGGGCTCCGTGGTCGCAGTGCCAGCCGCGCAGCAGCGTGTGCCGGCGGCGCCGGAGCCACTCGTCGTGGTCCATGCCGTAGCGTCCGCCCAGCTCCAGCCGGTCCGCGGTGGTCTCCACCTCGGGCACGTCCGCCGGCGAGGCGCTGCCCCGCCGGCGCGGCGCGACCGGCTCGCCGAAGCGGCGTGCGAACGCCACGTGGGCCGCGTGGTCGAGCCGCTGGCCGCGGAAGAACACCACCTTCCACCGGAGCACGGCCGCCCGGATCGCGGCGACCTGGGTGTCGTCGAGGCCGACGGCCAGATCGACTCCGGTGATCTCCGCTCCGATGTGCCCGGCGACCGGGTGGACCTCGATCCCGCCCGTCCGCCTCTCCCGCGCCGTGCCCGGTTCCGTGCCCGTCATGATGTGCGCTCCGATGGTCGTCCGTCGTGAGGGGGTCTCAGGAAGAGCGTGGCAGTGATCGGCGGCCGTGGCGAGGCACCGCAGTACCAGGGCCTCCGCCCGACACGCCGAGAGCACGCACCGGACGCCGCGGGCCCGCCCTCCGGGCGGACGACGGGACTTCGCGGACACGGCTCAGGATCGGCCGGCGTTCGCGGCGACGCCTCGGGCCCACAGGACGAGCGGCACCTGCAGGGGCAGCCGGCCGAGGGCCGCCGCCCGCTGCGGGGCCGGGCGGTGCCGCCAGTCCACGGCCATCTTCACGTTGGCGGGGAAGACCCCGACGAAGAACGCCGCCGTGGCCAGCGCGGCCGCCCGCCGGGTGCGGGGTACGGCGAGGCCCGCGGCCAGGGCGAGTTCGGCCGCGCCGCTGACGTACGTCCACGTCCGGGCACTGCCCGGCAGGACCTTCGGGACGATCGCGTCGAACTGCCGCGGAGCGGCGAAGTGGGCGGCGCCCGCCGTGGCCAGCAGGCCGGCGAGCAGCAGGGGTGAGCGTTCTGACCGGGGCACGGTTCCTCCTCCGACGATGGGGGGCGCGATCCTACTGAACGGTAGGTACGTGCGGGCGGGCAGGTCCGGCGCGCCCGGCCGGTCCCTGCGGCGGCGCGTCCGGCGCACCCTGTCCAACCCTGCGGCGGCGCGTCCGGCGCCCCCTGTCCAACCCTGCGGCGGCGCGTCCGGCGCACCCGGCCGGCCGGCGGCGCGCCCAGTACGCCCGGCCCGACCCAGCGGCGGCGCGCCCGGCCGGCCCCTGCGGCGGTGCGTCCAGCGCGTCCGGCCGGACCCGCGGCGTCCCGCCCGGCGCGCCCCGGCCGGCCCTGCGGGCGGTCGTCAGCCGTGACGCAGCCGGCCGGCGGGAGGGTCCTACCGCGTGGGGCCCGTTCAGGGGAAAGTGCCCCGTCGCGGGCTTGGCGGCGGACCGGTACGTCGACAACTCAGCCGTGACCCTGCCGCTGATCGCCCCCATGCTCGCCACCCCCGGCACCCTGCCGCCCGCGGCGCAGGACGCGCGGTGGGCGTACGAGACCAAGCAGGACGGCCAGCGCGTGGTGTCCTACCTGGCCGGCGACGGCAGCCTGGTGCTGCGCGCCCGCTCCGGGGACGACATCACCGCCGCCTACCCCGAACTGCGCCCGCTCGGCCGCGCCCTGGGCAGCACGCCGGCGATCCTGGACGGGGAGGTGCTGGCGCTCGACGAGCAGGGGCGGGCCAGCTTCCAGTTGCTGCAGGGCCGTATGGGGCTGGCGCACGCGCCCGGCCGCGCGGCGCGCCGGGCCGCCCTGATCCCCGTCCACCTGGTGCTGTTCGACGTGATGCACCTGCGTGGCCGCTCGCTGCTCGCGCTGCCCTACGCCCGCCGCCGGGAGCGGCTGGAGGAGCTCGGACTCCAGGGCCCGCACTGGTCGACACCGGCGGCGATCGTCGGGCACGGCACGGAAGCCCTGGCCGCCACCCGTGAGCACGGCCTGGAGGGTCTCGTCTGCAAGCGGCTGGACTCAGTCTACGAACCGGGAGTGCGGTCGCGGGCCTGGATCAAGATCCGCAACATGCTGAGCGAGGACGTGATCGTCGGCGGCTGGCTGCCGGGCAAGGGGCGGCTGACGGGCCTGCCGGGCGCCGTGCTGGTCGGCCAGCGGGCCGCCGGGCGGCTGCGCTACGTCGGCAGCGTGGGCACCGGCTGGAGCCAGGCGGAGCGGTCGGAACTCGCCTCCCTGCTGGGCGCGTTGGCGAGCGACGTATGCCCGTTCGACCCCGCACCGGCCGCCCCCGGCGCCCATTGGGTGCTGCCGCGGCTGGTCGGCGAGGTCCGCTACAGCGTCCGCACCCGGGCGGGCCTGCTGCGCCAGCCGTCGTGGCTCCGGCTGCGCCCGGACCTCACGCCCGAGGAGTCGGCGGCGGACCTGCCGGAGACCCCGAGAGGCTGACGAGCCGTCAGAAATGCGGCGTTCCGATCGACTTCACCACGGTGACGCCTGTTCCCCCTTGGCACCGGCCACGGGGCACGGCAAGCTGAACTGCCTTGCCCCCCATGCCCGTTGGGCTGCGCCCAAGAGGAGGACGCAGTGTCGTCAGCGACGTTCACCCCCCGCCGCGGAAGATGGCTGACCGGTCTGGCCGGCGCCGTCGTGCTGGTCATCGCCTTCCCCGCCATCGCCTTCGCCGCACCCCCGCCGGCGCTGCCCGCCAACGCCGAGCCGCTGGAGCGGACGTTCCAGCCCGCCTTCGACTACGACACGGACGGCTGCTACCCGTCGCCCGCCATCGGACCCGACGGGACGGTCAACAGCGGCCTCAACCCGACCGGCGCGCTCAACGGCAACTGCCGCGACGCCTCGGACCTGGACAACACCAACAGCTATGCACGCTCCAAGTGCAACAACGGCTGGTGCGCCGTCATCTACGGGCTGTACTTCGAGAAGGACCAGGCCCTGCCCGGCAGCAGCCTGGGCGGGCACCGGCACGACTGGGAGCACGTCGTGGTGTGGGTGCAGGACGACGAGGCCAAGTACGTCGCCACGTCGGCGCACGGCGACTTCACCGTCCACAGCCGCGACCGGATCCGCTGGGACGGCAGCCACCCCAAGATCGTCTACCACAAGGACGGCATAGGCACCCACTGCTTCCGCCCGGCCAACACCAACGACGAGCCGCCCGAGAACCACTACCACGCCTGGCAGTTCCCCACCCTCGTCGGCTGGAACGGCTATCCCGCGGGGCTGCGGGACAAGCTCAGCGCCTACGACTTCGGCAGCGCCCACTTCGGCCTGAAGGACGGCAGCTTCGCGTCGCACCTCGCGGAGGCGAAGCCGGCCGGGATCGCCTTCGACCCCAACGCGTGAGCCCGGCCGGCGCGGGTCCGCCGCAGGCCGCGGAGCCGGGCCCGCGCCGCTGCGCTGACGGTCTATCGTGTCCGCATGTCCGTCCCCGAACTGATCCGCGTCGTCTCCCGCGACTCCCCCATGGCGCTCGCCCAGGTCGAGCGTGTCCGCGCCGAGTTGGCCGCCCTGTACCCGGCGGTGCGCACCGAGGTGGTGCCGGTGCGGACCACCGGCGACAAGTGGCTGGGCGACCTGTCCGCGGTCGAGGGCAAGGGCGCCTTCACCAAGGAGGTCGACGCGGCGCTCCTGGCCGGCGAGGCGGACCTCGCGGTGCACTGCCTCAAGGACGTGCCCGCCGACCGTCCGCTGCCGGCGGGGACGACGTTCGCCGCGTTCCTGAAGCGGGACGACGTCCGCGACGCCCTCGTCCACCCGGGCGGACTCACCCTCGACGAACTGCCGGCCGGCACCCGGATCGGCACGTCCTCGGTACGGCGGGTCGCCCAACTGGCGGCGTCCCATCCGCACCTGCGGTGCGTGCCGTTCCGGGGCAACGCCAACCGCCGGCTGGAGAAGCTGGGGGCCGGCGAGGCGGACGCGCTGCTGCTGGCCGCGTCCGGTCTGGAGCGCATCGGGCGGCAGGACGTGATCAGCGAGGTGCTCCCGACGGAGACGATGGTCCCGCCGATCGGCGCCGGGATCCTCGCCCTGCAGTGCAGGGAGGACGACGACGAGCTGATCGAGGCCGTCGGCGCGCTCGGCGACCCGGACACCCTGCGGGCCGCCACCGCGGAGCGCATGCTCCTGCACGTGCTGCAGGGGCACTGCAACAGCCCGATCGCCGGCTACGCGCAGGTCGACCGCGGCGGTGAACTCTCCTTGCGCGCCTGTGTGTTCACCCCGGACGGCAAGATCCGGCTGAACGCCCACGAGTGGGCTGGCCGCCTGGACGCCGCCACCCTGGGGACGTCGGTCGCCGTCGCCCTGCTGCGCCAGGGCGCCCGGGAGGTCATCGACGGCATCCCCCACTGATCCGGGTCCGGTCCACGTCGCTCGACCGCGCCGTGGAGCGGGCGGTGCGGCGCACCGGACAGGCGCGGGAGACGAGTCAGGGGGCGGGTGGTGCCGTGGAGCGGTGGCCGGCTCGGACGCCTCCCGCACCGCGCCGTGTGCCCGGGCTGCGGCCGACGGGCGGCGCCCGTCAGCCGGCGGCGCCCGGTTCGGCCTGGTCCTTGAGGAAGTTGCTCACCTGGTGCGCGAGGCCGCCCTGCCCGCCGGCGCACGGGGCCGCCGCCCCGACGGCCTCCTCGTGCAGGCCGAGGCCGCCCGTCCACAGCCGGCGGTCGGTCCACTCGTCGTCGACCCGCAGCTGGATCTGGACGTCCACCTGCGCCAGAGCGGCCTCGGGGCCGGCCGCGTAGAGCACCGCCGTGGCCCGGCGCAGCGGGTAGACGTCGTAGCCCTCGATGAACTGCGAATTGCGCCAGTCGACGAACGCGCTCTCCCCGTCGGGGCCGATCCGCACGTCGATCTGCCCGTCCTCCAGGTGGACGCCGAAGCACCGGCCGCCGCGGTTCTCGACGGTGACACGGAGACGGAAGTACGTCAGTCCCTCGGCCGCGTCGTCGCGTCCGCGGGGCGGCTCCGCCTGCTCCAGGCGGTGGACACGGACGCGCAGACCGGGGTGCCCGTCGCACTCCTGCCAGTCCCCGACCACGTTCGGCTCGTACACGCTGCACCTTTCGACTTCCAAGACTGCTTCCTATCCGTGCGCCGAGGGCACTGTCAAATGCGCGGAATGCGGCGTGTCCCCGCGAATTCCCTGGTTCTGATCACTGATCAAGCCGTGCGCAGCAGGAACCCGCACGGGGCCGTCGGAGTGATCGCCGCGGGGGTGCCGCACATCACGTCGGGCGCACCGCCGGCGGCGCCGGCCCGGGCGGCCCCCGCCCGGCGGGTGTCACACCGCGTCCGGCGAGGTGATCACGCAGGTCCGGGCTCCTGCTGCGCGCCCGGCCGTCCGGTGGTCCGGTTTTCCGGCCGGTCCGCCACCGGCCGCCCCGGCCGGAAAACACTCGCAGGGCCCGGGACCCGCGGGCTGCGGGCGTCCCGGCGAGCACGGCGGAGTCCTTTCCCGTCATTGAAATGGACAGTATTTCCGGGCAGCAATTCGGCGGTCACGGTCGACAATTCATTGTCGCGCGGTAGCGCCGAGTCACTTTGCCGGAGCGCCGTTTCGGAAAGCGGGAAATCGGGCATCGCCTTTTCAGTGCTTCGGACAGGAGGCACGTCCGTGGGAGCCGGCGCGCCGCGCCGCGATGTGCGCCCGGCAGGTCGCCCTGCGCCTCCCATGATGTCCGTCCATGCAGCACCTGCTGAGGGAGGCGACTCCCATGCACAACACCGGCAGAACCACGGCTCACCCCCATGACGACGCCCCGGACACGGCGGAGGACTTCGAACGGCTCGCCCGCCTGCCCGAAGGGCCCGAGCACAAGGAGCTCAGGGACGAACTCGTCCGGGTGTGGCTGCCCATGGCCGAGCGGATCGCCATCCGGTTCCGGGGGCGCGGCGAGGCCCTGGAGGACCTGTACCAGGTGGCGGCGCTCGGTCTGGTCAAGGCCGTCGACCACTACGATCCGGCGCGCGGCCACGCCTTCGAGGCGTACGCCGTGCCCACGATCACCGGCGAGGTCAAGCGGCACTTCCGCGACCACATGTGGACCCTGCACGTCCCGCGCCGGGTGCAGGACCTGCGCAACCGGGTGCGGCGCGCGGCGAAGGAGCTGGCCCAGACGACGCCGGGCCACGTGCCCACCGCCGCCGAGATCGCCGCCCACACGCAGCTGAGCGTGAGTGACGTGCAGACCGGGATGGAGGCGCTGGACTGCTTCTCCGCGCTGTCGCTCGAGGCCGAGGTGCCGGGGACCGACGGGTACGCCCTCGGCGACGGGCTGGGCGAGGCGGACGCGCGCTACGACCTGGTCGTGGACCGGGTGGCCGTCACGCCGTGCCTGCTGGCGCTGCCCGAACGCGAGCGCACCATTCTCTACCTGCGGTTCTTCCGCGGCATGACGCAGAGCCGGATCGCCCAGCAGCTCGGCATCTCGCAGATGCACGTCTCACGCCTGCTGAGCGGCTGCTTCGCGCAGCTGCGCGAGGAACTGCTCACGGAGACCGGGTGAACGGCGCTCTGCCGGGGCCGGGGACGGCGAACGCCGGTGAACGCCCCGCCGGGCGGGCGCCGCCCCCGTGATCGGTCTCACTCCTCGGGTGCGCCGGGAATCTGCGGTGGACCGTAACGGTCGAGGGCGGCTTCCAGTTCCGCCTCGATTTCCTCCGGCATTTCCCCGGTGCGCCCCCACAGCAGGACGAGTTCCGCGACATTGCGCAGTTTGACGTTGGTGTGCTGGGAGATCTCCTTCAGCACCGCCCACCCCTCGTCCGGCGGGATGCGGCCGAGCGCCACCATCATGCCGATCGCCTGGTCGACGACGGCGTGCGAGGTCACGGCCTCCTTGAGCTGCGCGACCTCCTGCTCCAGCTGCAGGACGCGGTCCGCCCCGTCACCCGGCTCCTGCGGCGTGCGCGCTGTTGGTGCCACAGGTCCATCGTCCTCACTCCGGAGGATCCTCGCCAGACGTGCGGCAATACCGCGGCCCCGGGCCCTCCGGTTGCGCCGTTCCGCTGTTTCGGCACAACCCGCCGGGTACCCGGCAGGCGGCTACCCGCATTCCGGCCGGACACTGGTGTCCGGGACCGGTGGCCGCCGGTCCACAACCCGAGGACGTGCCATGAACAACGACACGACACCTCCAAGCCGTCCGGCGGACGTCGTCTCCACCCACTCGGTGTGCGGCGCCCCCTGCTGGGTCAGCCTGACCAGCCGCGACCTGGAGGCCACACAGGACTTCTACCGCGCCGTGCTGGGCTGGCAGTGGCGTACGGCCCGGCTGGGCAACCGCTTCCGCATCGCGCTGGCGAACGGCGCACCGGTCGCGGGGATCGCGGCGGTGGCCTCCATGTGGCAGATGGCCGTCGCCTGGACGCCGTACTTCGCCGTGCCCAGCGCGGACGACGCCGTCGCCCGCGTCCAGGAGCGCGGCGGTACGGCCGCGGTCGGCCCGATCTCCTTCCCGCCCGGCCGGGCCGCCCTGCTGGCGGACCGGGACGGCGCGACGTTCGGGATCTGGGAGGGGGAGCTCTTCAGCGACTGGGAGACGTGGCGCAAGGCCGCGCCCGCCTTCATCCGGCTGCACACCCGTGACGCCTTCGACGCGGCGATCTTCTACGGCGAGGTCCTGGACTGGGCCTCGCCGCGTCCCGGCTGCTGCGCGGTGCACTACGAGAAGGACGAGGTCGTGCTGCGCAGCCACGGTGAGGTGGTGGCGCGGATCGAGTCGGGGGCGCTGGAGGCGGCTCCCGACCCGACGATCCGCCCGCACTGGCAGATCCACTTCCGGGCGGCCGACGTGGCCGCCTGCGTCCGGGCCGCGGAGGCCCACGGCGGCAGCGTCCTGCGCGAGGACGCCGACGAGGCCGTGCTCCGCGACCTCGACGGCGCCCAGTTCACGGTCACCTCGCACCGGGAGGGCTGAGCCGGCCGAGCACGTGCGCGGCGGGAGGGCCGTACGCCCGCCCGGCGGCCGGTCCGGGCGGGCGTACGGCCGCCGGAGCGGTCACCGCGGGGCCTTCCTCGGCGGCCGGGACAGCAGGACGAGGCTGCGCGCCTCGACGCGGATCTCACCGCCGGGCTTGTGCTCCGCCTCGTCCGGCGGCCCCTCGGGCGCTGCCGTGTCGACGAGCGTCGTCCAGCGCTCGCCGTAGGCGGCGCCGGGCATACGGAAGCCCACCGGCTCCCAGTATCCGTTGAGCAGCAGCAGGAACGAGTCGTCCACCACCGGCCGGCCCTGCGCGTCCGGCTCGGCGATGGCGTCGCCGTTGAGGAAGACGGCGACGGAGTGGGCGTCGGCCTGCTGCCAGTCCTCCTCGGTCATCTCACGGCCGTCCGGCCGCAGCCACCCCAGGTCGGGCAGCGGCCGCCCGGCGTGGGTCACCCGCTCCCCGTGGAAGAAGCGGCGGCGGCGCAGGACGGGGTGGGCGGCGCGCAGCCCGATGACGTAGCGCGTGAAGTCGACGAGGGCACGCTGCTCGTCGGTGAGCCGCCAGTCGACCCAGGAGATCTCGTTGTCCTGGCAGTAGGCGTTGTTGTTGCCGCGCTGGGTGCGGCCCATCTCGTCGCCGTGGCCGAGCATCGGGATGCCCTGCGACAGCAGCAGCGTGGCCAGGAAGTTGCGCTGCTGGCGGGCCCGCAGCGCCAGCACGGCCGGGTCGTCGCTCTCGCCCTCCGCCCCGCAGTTCCAGGACCGGTTGACGCTCTCGCCGTCGCCGTTGTCCTCGCCGTTGGCCTCGTTGTGCTTGTCGTTGTACGACACGAGGTCGCGCAAGGTGAACCCGTCGTGCGCGGTGACGAAGTTGACGCTGGCGCGCGGGCGGCGCCGGTGGTGGGCGTACAGGTCGGCGGAGCCGGTCAGCCGGGAGGCGAACTCGCCGAGCGTGTGCTCCTCGCCGCGCCAGAAGTCCCGTACGGCGTCGCGGTACTTGCCGTTCCACTCCGACCACAGCGGGGGGAAGTTGCCCACCTGGTAGCCGCCCTCGCCGACGTCCCAGGGTTCGGCGATCAGCTTGACGCGGCTGATCACCGGGTCCTGCTGGATCAGGTCGAAGAACGCCGACAGCCGGTCCACCTCGTGGAACTGGCGCGCCAGGGTGGCCGCGAGGTCGAAGCGGAAGCCGTCGACGTGCATCTCGGTGACCCAGTACCGCAGCGAGTCCATGATCAGCTGGAGGACGTACGGATGCCGCATCAGCAGGCTGTTGCCGGTGCCGGTGGTGTCGTAGTAGTGCGCCCAGTCACCGTCGACGAGGCGGTAGTACGACGTGTTGTCGATGCCCCGGAAGGACAGCGTGGGGCCCTTCTCGTTGCCCTCGGCGGTGTGGTTGTAGACCACGTCGAGGATCACCTCGAGGCCGGCGGCGTGGAGGGCCTTGACCATCTCCTTGAACTCCGCGACCTGCTGCCCGCGGGTGCCGTGGGCGGCGTAGGCGTTGTGCGGCGCGAAGAAGCCGATGGTGTTGTAGCCCCAGTAGTTGGCCAGGCCGCGCCCCTGGAGCACGCCGTCCTGCACGAACTGGTGCACCGGCATCAGCTCGACGGCGGTCACGCCCAGCGAGGTCAGGTGCTCGATCACCGCGGGGTGCGCGAGTCCGGCGTAGGTGCCGCGCAGCTCCGGCGGCACCTCGGGGTGGGTGCGGGTCAGGCCGCGCACGTGCGCCTCGTAGATGACGCTGTCGGAGTAGGTCCGCCTCGGCGGCCGGTCGTCGCCCCAGTCGAAGGCCCGGTCGGTGACCACGCCGAGCATGGTGTGCCCGGCGCTGTCGGCCGGGTCCGGGCCGTGCGGCGAGCGCTCGTAGAGCGAGGGGTGGTCGTCGATCTGCCCGTCCACGGCGGTGGCGTAGGGGTCGAGGAGCAGTTTGCGCGGGTTGCAGCGCTGGCCGGACGCCGGGTGCCAGGGGCCGTGGACGCGGTAGCCGTAGCGCTGCCCCGGCCCGATCCCGGGCAGGTAGCCGTGCCAGACGAACCCGTCGACCTCGGTGAGCGTCACCTCGCGGTGCCCGCCGTCGTCGTCGACGAGGACCAGGTCCACGCGTTCGGCGACCTCGCTGAACAGCGCGAAGTTGGTGCCCTCGCCGTCGTGGGCGGCGCCCAGCGGGTAGGGGTACCCGCCCCATACGGGCACCCCGTTCCGGCGCGTGCGCCCGCTCACCGGGCCTTCTCCAGGACGCCGTCCCGGACGTCCGCCGGGGCGGCCAGCGCGGCGACCGGCAGCGCGCGGGGCGGCTGCAGGCCCTCGCGCAGGGCCGGCGACGGCGCCTTCGGCACGAGCGGGACGCGGACACCGGCGCGGGCCCGCTGCGAGAACCAGATGATCTTGCGGCCGTTCTCGGCGGCGCAGCACCCCCAGCCGTGGCTCGTCGCGGCGATGCGGGCGAGACAGCTCCGCAGGTCCTGGTGGGGGCGCAGGTCGTGGTTGTTCTCCCCGACCGCGGTGATCAGATGCTGGCCGGTCCACCACATCTCGATGGACGTGTTCTTGTCCCGTGCGTGCTCGTCGATGGCCTTGAGCAGCATCTCGGCACCGCTGCACACGGGCTCGACGAGGTCTTCCAGGTCCCAGAACCTCAGGTGCGCGGCCAGGATGCGCCTGACCTGTCCGACCCGTTCCGGGCTGACTTCCACGTCGAGGTGGTAGTAGCAGGGCACTGCGGTCTTCATCGTCCTCGGCTCCTCACCGGCGAGGCTCCCGCTCCCGTCCCGCCTGTGCGGGCCGCCCCCGGGTGCGGAGCGTGAGCGCTGGTTGCCTCTGAGTCAGATCCACACTGGGCGCGCTACGCCATTCGTGCAACACGAGCAGGTGAACGACCTGGTTGAAGATCCAACAGGACGCTTGGTCGTTGAACGTGCACCATGAGTGAAAGTTCTCGAGTGCCGTACGGAACCGCCGCTTCGCATGCCCGGATCCGCCCCGACCGTGGGGAGACGTGCTCCTCGGGACCACCGAAAGGTGACGGCGCCATGCTGCTACCCGCCAAGACCGAAGTCGCCCGCTACCTGCGGCGCTACCGGACCTGGGAACGCGCCATGCTGAAGTCGCCCGACGACCGGACGGTGCGGGCCACCTTCGAGGACTCGGGCTACACGCTGTGCGTGCTGATGGGCAAGCGCTGCGCGCGGGAGGCCGCGGACGCCGCCGAGCGCTACCTGCGCACCGGCCCGGTGACCCGGCTGCGCGAGTCCGGCGGCCGGCCGCGCGGCGGCGTGGTCAGACGGGACCCGACGAAGGCGCCGGCCCGGCCCACCGCCGCCGGGCGGTAGGCGCTTCCCGGCACGACAGGACAGCAGGTGCCCGCGGGGCGGTCCCCCGGCCGCGGGCGGGCGAGGATTCCCCGCCGGGCGCGCCCGGCCTTCGAGCACGGTGGAGGTGACCCCATGAGTTGGACCCCGGCCCTCGGTCGCATTCCGGTGCGGGACGTCGGCCCGGCCGTGGAGTGCGGCCGGCGCCCCGCCAAGGCGGTCGTGGGCGAGACGTTCCAGGTCACCGCCACCGTGTTCCGCGAGGGGCACGACGCCGTGGCGGCGAACGTGGTGCTGCGGGACCCGCGGGGCCGCCCCGGACCGTGGACCCCGATGCGGGAACTGGCCCCCGGCACCGACCGCTGGGGCGCCGACGTCACCCCCGGGTCGACGGGACGGTGGACCTACCACGTGGAGGCCTGGGCGGATCCGATCGCGACCTGGCGCCACCACGCCCGGATCAAGATCCCGGCCGGCCTGGACACGGGACTGGTCCTGGAGGAGGGCGCCGAGCTGCACGGCCGGGCCGCGGCGGGCGTGCCGGAGGGGCCGGAGCGTGCCACGGTGCTCGCCGCCGTCGCGGTGCTGCGGGACGACGCACTGCCGGTCATGACCCGGCTGGCGGCGGCGTTGACGCCGGAGGTGGACGCGGTGCTGGCCCGCCATCCGCTGCGGGAGCTGGTCACCGCCTCCGACCCGCTGCCCCTGCA
>NZ_JBEYXZ010000013.1:0-134569 GCF_040645305.1 Streptomyces sp. NPDC046831
CGCATCAGCGTCCTGTTCGCCATGCTCCGCGACGGAACCTTCTACGAACCCAGAACCCCACAGCCTGCTTGACGAAAGACATAGAGGCACCCCCCCAACGACGACTCGCCGGGGAGATGTCGCGTCATGATCCTCCGACCGCGCGAACGCGTCCCCCGTGCGGCGCACGCCGTTGCCCCGTTCGCCCGAGTGCGGTCGCGCCGGAGCGCGCCTCTTCCTAGCGTTTCCGACGTCGAGGTGCACATCCGGCGCGAGCGGAAGAGGTCCGCGGCTGCTCCTCGGGGACCCGGAGGACTCATCATGCGGGTGATCCGCGGTGCTGCGGCCGCGCTGCTGGGCGTCGGCGCCCTCGCCCCCTGCTCCCCGGCCGCCGCGAGCGACGACGGTCCCGCAGTCCACGGTCCCTCGTACGGTCCCGCAGTCCGCGGTCCCTCGTACGGCCCCTCCCCCGGCAACGCCGGCAACGACCCGCTCCACCGTGGCAGCGCCGGGAGCCGCTCGGCGAGCGGCGGGGACGGGGACGGCGGCGGGGACGGCGGCCGCGCGGACGGCTACCGGGACGGCGGAAGCAGCGGCGGCCGCGGCGACACAGACGGCCACGAGCGCGGCAGCGGACGCGGCACCCCCGGCAGCACAGACGGCCACGAGCGCGGCAGCGGGCGCCGCACCCCCGGCAGCACAGGCGGCGCGTCGGAGAACGGTGGCGAAGGCCGTCCGTGGGAGGACGGGGGCGGCAGAGGCAGAGACGGGAGCGGCGGTGAGAGCCGTCCGTCGGAGGGCAGCGGCGGCAGCCGCGGTGATACGGGCGGGGACGGCGGCCGGAGTCGTTCTTGGGACGGCGGTCGCGCCGGGAGCCGTACCCGGGACGGCGGTGGCGGCGGCCACCGCGACACAGGTGCACGCGGAAACGGAGGCGGCGCGGACCGTCCGCCGGAGACCGGCGGCGCAGGCCGTGCGCCGGACGGTGGTGACGGCAGCACCCACAAGGGGACCTTCGGCTTCGAGGTCCAGCCGTCCAGCGTCGTGCCCGGTGGGCAGATCACGCTGCGGATCGAGCGCGGACGCGACGGCTGCCGGGAAGCGGCGACGGTGTCCTCGGGCGTCTTCGACACCGTCCCCCTGCCGCCGGGCCGGTCGTCGGACTCGGCGCAGGTCGACCCGGACGCCAGACCGGGTGCCGTCTACCAGGTCACGTTCGTCTGCGACGGCGGCACCCGCTCGGCCGATCTGAGGATCGTCGGCGCCGACGGCGAGGGCGGCGGCGGGCCCGGGCCCCTCCAGCGCGGCGTCCAGGCCGGTGAGGGGGGCACCCTCGCGGGTCACGACCTCGGGGAGGTCGGCATGGGCACCGCCCTCGTCGGAGGGGCGATCGGTGCGGCGTACTACCTCTCCCGCCGGCGTGCCGACGCGGACGGCGCCTGACCGGCCCTGCCCGGCGGGACGAACCGCGCGGTCGTCGCGCCGGACGGCCGTGACGCGGGTCAGAGGGCCGTGACGCGGGCCGCAGGCCCCCAGGAGCGCGCCGCACCGGCCGGCCCGAACCGCACCGGGTCGCCGGTCCACCCGTTCGCATCCGCCCCGTCGCCGGTCCCCCGCGTCCGGCCTAGCGTTCTCGTATGCGCGGACCACGAGGCGACGGCCGGGGCGAGAGGGGAGGGCGCATGTCCGTCAGCGAGCCGTCCGCGATCGCCGCGGGGGGAGGGGAGCCGCGGAGGAAGCAGGTCTCGTGGGGCGTGACAGCGCTCGTCCTGCTCTGCGGGATCGCGCTCGTCCGGGCGGGTTCGGGAGGGTTCGACGCGGGTCCGCCGCAGCCCGCGACGGCGGTCACCCCGGACAGCGGCCGTTCACCGGGTGCCACGGCCGCGGCGCCGCGCCCGCTGCCGCGCTCGGTGCCCGACCGGGTGAGGATCCCCGCGATCCGGGTGGACGCGCCCGTCACGGCGGTGGGCCTGGACGCGGACGGCTGGGTCGCCGCGCCTCCGCCGGAGGATCCCCGTCTGGTGGGCTGGTTCACCGGCGCGGTGACGCCCGGCGAGAAGGGGACGGCCGTCGTCGTCGGACACGTCGACAACGCGGCGGGGCCGGCCGTGTTCTACGGACTGGGGGCGCTGAGGAAGGGCCGGCGCGTCGAGGTGCTGCGGCACGACGGGAAGACGGCCGTGTTCGAGGTCTACGGCGTCGAGGTGTTCCCCAAGGACGGCTTCCCCGGCGACCGCGTCTACGGCTCCAAGGGGGCTCCGGAGCTGAGGGTCATCACCTGCGGCGGGAGGTTCACCCGGGAGACCGGGTACGACGGGAACGTCGTCGTCTTCGCCCGGCTGGCGCAGGTGCGCTGAGCGCCTCGCGGGGGTCCCTCACAGGTACGCCCGGCGCGGCACGGTGAGGTGGTAGCCGTCGTCCAGCAGCCGGGGGAGGTAGGTCCGCAGCGCGCGGACGGTCTGCGACCGGTTCCCGCCGGCGTCGTGGGAGAGCACGATCACCCCGGGCGCCGCACCGCTCTCGACGTTGTCGACGACGGTGCCGGTGCCGGGCGTGGTCCAGTCGAGGCTGTCGACGGTCCAGGCCAGCGGCTCCATGCCGCACTCGGCACCGAGCTGGAACGCCGCCCGGTTCCAGGCGCCGTAGGGGGCGCGGAACCACAGCGGCCGCTCACCGCAGGTCCCCTCGACGAGGTCGCTGGTGCGTTCGATCTCGGAGCGGATCCGTCCGCGGCCGAGGCGGGTGAGGAGCGGGTGGGACCAGGTGTGGTTGCCGACGACGTGTCCCTCGTCGGCCATCCGCACCAGCAGGTTCCGGTTCCAGTCGGCCATCTCGCCGCACACGAAGAACGTCGCGCGGACGTCGTACCGCGCGAGGGTGTCCAGGATCTGCGGGGTGTAGCGGGGGTCGGGGCCGTCGTCGAAGGTCAGGAGCATGCTGCGGCCCCGTCCGGACACGCGCATGACGGGCTCGTGCCGGACGCGGGCCGGTCCGGGTCCCGGCTCGCCCGGACCGGCGCCCGCCAGCGGCCGGAGCCGGTAGGCGGACGGCCCGAGGGCGCTGCGCGCCGGGGGCCCGGCGGCCGGGGCGGCCGCGGCGGCCGGCCGGGCGGGAGAGCCGGAACCGGACAGCAGGGCCCCGGCCGTACCGGCTGCTCCCGCCGCCCCCAGAGCGGCGGCCGCGGCGAACAACGCTCCGCGCCGCGTGAGCATCTGATCGTTTTTCATGATTTATCACTCGCCCGGTAAGCCGCTGCGGCACCGGTGCGGCGCCGCGAAAGCACCCGCCCGGCCCAGGAACCACGACCGCCCCGGCGCCACCCGGCCGAAGCCCCTCCCCCAGCGGCCACACCCCGCCCCCCGCAGGCCACCCGTCCCGGGCAAGTGCGGTCCGCGCGCGGTCCCTTGCCGCCGCGCTCACGCCACCCGTTCCCCGTCCCCCACGGAGCGGGGCGTTCCGCGGGCTCCGATAGCCTCACGGCCGTGACGGAACAGCAGCACTCGCACCAGTTCGAGCGGGGCACGGACGGCCCGAAGGTGATCGTCGTCGGCGTCGACGGCTCGGAGTCCTCGATGCGGGCCGCCGCCTACGCCGCTGGCCTGGCCCGCCGGCAGCGGGCGCTGCTCGCCGTGGTCTACGTGCAGCCGGTGACGACGGCCGGAGCGGCGCTCGGCGCGCCGGTGTCCGGGACGACCGACGAGATCGCCGAGGAGCTCGTCCAGCACATCCGCGAGTCGGCCCGGCGGCTGAAGGGGATATTCGAGGTCCGCTGGGAGTTCCACACGTTCCGCGGCGACCCCTACAACGGCCTGGTGCGGACGGCCGACGAGCTGAAGGCGGACGCCGTGGTGGTGGGTGCCTCCGAGCAGGCCGGCCACCGGATCATCGGCTCGGTCGCGGTCCGTCTGGTGAAGGCGGGGCGGTGGCCGGTGACGGTGGTGCCCTGAGCCGGCACGGCGGTCCGGCCGCGGCCGGACGGGGATGTGTGGTGTCTTCCGTACCCGGGCACCGCTGAGCCATCATGATCCGACCATCGGCCGTTTGCCGTCTGGGAAGAGGTGAGGCGCATGGCCGGGCTCCGGATGGGCGAGGGCGTTCTCCGCCGCAAACCCATTGAGCACATCGAGGACACCGAAGTCGGCGAGGGCCCCCGGCTCGAACGGTCGCTCGGGTTGTGGCAGCTGACGGCCATCGGCGTGGGCGGGATCATCGGCGCGGGCATCTTCACCCTCGCCGGTACCGTCGCCAACGGCACCGCGGGGCCCGCGGTGCTCGTCTCCTTCCTCGTCGCCGGTCTGGCCAGTGCGGCCGCGGCGCTGTCGTACGCGGAGTTCGCGGGCCTGATCCCCAAGGCGGGCTCGGCCTACACGTACGGCTACGCGGTGCTCGGCGAGTTCGCCGGCTGGTTCATCGGCTGGGACCTGCTGCTGGAGTACACCGCGATCGTGGCGGTGGTCGCGATCGGCATCTCGGGCTACTTCGGCTTCCTCGTCGACGCGCTGGGCGCCGACCTGCCGCAGTGGATGCTGGGGGCGCCGGGGACCGGCGACGGGCACCGGGTGGACCTGTTCGCCGCCGTGCTGTGCCTGCTCATCGCGTGGCTGCTGAACCTCGGCATCCGCAGCGCGGCCCGCTTCGAGACGTTCGTGGTCGCCCTGAAGGTCCTGGTCGTGCTGCTGGTGATCGGCGTCGGCGTCTTCCACATCACCACCGCCAACTACCGCTCCTTCTTCCCGTACGGCGTCGGCGGCGCGTTCACCGGGGCGGCGACGGTGTTCTTCGCGGTCTTCGGGTACGACGCCATGTCGACGGCGGCGGAGGAGTCGAAGGACGCGCAGCGGCACATGCCGAAGGCGATCATCTACTCGCTGGTGATCTCGATGGTGCTGTACGTCGCGGCCTGCCTGGTGCTGACGGGCATGCAGAACTACAAGGACATCGACAAGGAGAGCGGCTTCTCGACCGCGTTCGAGTCGGTGGGCCTGAGCGGGCTCGCGGACGTCATCGCGGTCGGCGCGATCATCGGCATCCTCACCGTCATGTTCACGTTCATGCTGGGTGTGACCCGGGTGTGGTTCGCCATGTCCCGGGACGGGCTGCTGCCCCGCTGGTTCGCCAAGACGCACCCCACCCGGCACGTGCCGACCCGCGTGACGTGGATCGTCGGAGTGGCGTCGGCCGCCATCGCCGGGTTCCTGCCGATCGCCGAGGCCGCCGAACTGACCAACATCGGCATCCTGCTGGCGTTCGTGGTGGTGTGCATCGCGGTGATCGTGCTGCGCTACCGGCAGCCGGACCTGCCGCGCACCTTCCGCACGCCGTGGATGCCGTTCGTGCCCGCGCTGGGCGCCGTCTTCTCCATCTGGCTGATCACCTTCCTGCAGTGGCAGACCTGGGTGCGCTTCGCCGTGTGGTTCCTCCTCGGGTGCGTGATCTACTTCGGCTACTCGTACAAGCGGTCGGCGCTGGCGCGGCGCTAGCCCTGCCGCCGTTCGGCCCACCCCGCCGTCGCGGGGTGGGCCGAACGGCGGTACCCGGGCCACCCGGCGGTCCGGTGACCGCGGTCCGCGGTACCCGGACCGCGGTCACCGGCCCGCCGTCAGGCCGTCCTTCGCCGCGCCGCGGCTGAGGACCACCGTGCGGATGCGGTCGCGTACGTCCCCGAGGCGGGCGCCCCGGGTGAGGGCCGCCCGGACGTCCACCACGCGGCCGGCGCCGGGGTCGAACAGGAGCGGGAAGAACTCCGCCCGGGTGACCTCCCAGCGGCCGCCGGGCCGCGCGGGCGGGCCGAACGTGAACCGGGCCAGCGTGCTCTGGTTGCCGCGCGGGTCCGGCGCGCCCCGGCCGTCGGTGAGCTGCCCGGCGATCTGGTCGCCCATGCCGTAGACCACCCAGGTGCCGTTGACCTTCTCGTAGGGCTGGGGGACGTGCGCGTGCGTGCCGAGGAGGAGGTCGACATCGGGACGGCCGTCCGTGCGGGAGGCGGTGAGCCGCCGGGCCAGGGTCAGCTGCTGCTGGTCGGGGGCCTCCTGCCGGTCCGTGCCCCAGTGCAGCGACACCACGACCACGTCGGCGCCCGCCCGCCGGGCGGCCCGGGCCTCGGAGACGATCCGCGCCTCGTCGATCAGGCCGACGGCCCACGGCTGGCCCGGCGGAAGCGGCCGGTTCGAGCCGTAGCCGTAGGAGAGGTGGGCCACCCAGGCCCGCCCGGCGCGCAGGAGCGTGACGCCGCGTGCCTCGGCCTCGGTGCGCGCCGAGCCGGCGTGCCGCACGCCCGCGCGGTCGAGGGCGTCCAGGGTGCGCCGGATCCCCGCGGCGCCGTCGTCCAGGGTGTGCTCGGAGGCGGTGGAGCAGCCGTCGTAGCCGGTGGCGGCGAGGGCGCGCGCGATCTCCGGCGGGGACTTGTAGAGGGGGGCTCCGCTGTACGCGCCGGGTGCGCCGTACACGGTCTCCATGTGGCACAGGGCCACGTCGGCGCGGGAGACGAGCGGCTCGACGCCTGCGAGCATCGGCCCGAAGTCGTGGCCGGCGCCCGCCGTGGCCCCCGTGCCCCTCGCGGCCCTGGCGTCGGAGGCGGCCCGTTCGACGACGGAGTCGTCCGGGATGACGTCACCGGTGGCGACGAGGGTGAAGCGGCCACCCGCCGACGGCCCCGGACGCCCGGCGGAGTCGTCGTGCTCCCGGTTGTGGGCCTGGCAGGCGGCGGCCGCGGCGAGGAGGGCCGTCACGGCCAGGGCCGCCTGCCGTCTGCGTGCGATCATCGGTTCACCTCACTGCGGTCGTAGGACAGACACATGGGTACGAAATCGCGCGGCTCCGCAAACGGTATGGGCGTCCGGGTTAGCCCGTACGGGGTGTCTGGTGACCGCCCGGCGACCGTTCGTCGTACCGTTCGCCGACGCGATCGACCGTCCGCCGCACAGCCGTGCCCACGCCCTGTCCTCGCCGGCCGCCCTGCGCTGCCATACGGCCATGACGGCCACTGCCTCCCCCGCCCGCGGGACGACGACCGCCGAGGACGAGCTCGCCGCGCTGCAGCGCGAGCACGGCCGGCCGCTGTTCGCGCTGCTGCTGCGGCTGTGCGACGGCGACCGGCAGCGCGCCGAGGACCTCGTGCAGGAGACGCTGCTGCGCGCCTGGCAGCATCCCGAGGCGCTGCGCGCCGACGCCTTCGACTCGGTCCGGCCGTGGCTGCTGACCGTGGCCCGCCGGCTCGCCATCGACGCGCGCCGGGCCCGGCAGGCCCGGCCGCCGGAGATCGGGGACGCCGTGCTCGAGAACGCGCGGGTGATCGCCGACCACGCCGAGCGGGCCGCCGCGACGCTGGACGTGCGCGAGGCTGTGAAGACACTCACCCCGCAGCACCGTGACGTCCTGGTGCTGGTGTACTTCCAGGGGGCGAGTGTGGCGGAAGCGGCCGAGACCCTCGGCATCCCGCCCGGTACCGTGAAGTCCCGCGCGTACTACGCGCTGCGCGCCCTGCGCCGGGGCCTTCCGGGATACGCGACCGACCTGCGGTGAAACCGGCCCTCGGGTCAAGTCTTCGTAAAGCGCCTTGCCGAGGACCGCCGTCGGGTAATCGGCTGTCCTCATCGGTGTTCCGGACGGGGCCCTGCTCCCCAGGGTCCCGGAGTCGGGCGACGCGCGCACCGGAGGAAGGCAGGAAGGGATGCTGCACAGAGGGCAAGAGAGCACGGACGGCGCCGGTGACGGCGGACCGGCCGTCCCCATGGCGTGGTTCTACGCCGAGTACATCGCCGACGAGCTGCTGCGCACCGGCGATCTCATGCCGCCGACGTCCTTCGAGTTCCGCGCGGGGCGGGACGCCCTGGCGCTGACGATCTTCCTGTCCGACACCGGGGGCGAGCTGCCCGGCATCCGGGTGGTCTCGCAGCTGGACACCTGGCTGTCGCTGACCGCGTACGAGGAGCCGTGGCAGGACTGGGTGGCCGAGCGCATGGACCGGCTCATGGCCGACGCGCGCGCCGGCGGCGGGCCGTCGCCGGACCTGACGCTGGCCGAGGCGGCCCGGCGCTGGCTGGAGGAGACCGAACTGCTGGCCCCCGACCTGAACGCGGTCCCCGGCGGCGCCGGCCCGGCCGGCGAGGACGAGGGACCGAAGGTCTGGACCCCCGCGTGGCAGCTCGGACTGCCCCTCGGTCACCTCGCCATCCACCTTTTCTAGAACCCGACCAATCCGCGGGCCGGGCCGCTCCGAACATCTTGGCCGCGATTCCGTGCGCCCTTGAGTGATTCGGCCGTCGGCTGCGTACGGGTGGGAGCAAGGAGTAACCCCACCCGCACCCATAGGCACGAGGATTCGGCATGAGGTCCCTGGAAAGGCATCGCGACGTCGGCGCGTACGCGCTCGGCGTGCTGGACGAGGCGGAGGCCTTCCGCTTCGAGGACCACCTCATGGAGTGCCCTCGCTGCGCGGCGCACGTGACCGAATTCGGTCCCGCCACACGGCAGTTGCTGCTGTACCGGCGGGCGACGCCGCGCTCCGTGCACCCCATGGCCCAGCCCGGTCCGCGGCTGCTGGAACGGCTGGTCGGCGAAGTGGCCCGGCAGCACCGGACCGGCCGCCGGCGCCTGCTGTGCGCCCTGGCCGCCTGCGTGGTGCTCGCCGTCGGCGGACCCGCGATCGCGGTCACCGCCGGGCACGGGGACGGCCCGGTCCAGGTCGCGGCGACCGACGCGAAGACGGGGGTGTGGGCGCGGGTCAGGGCCGTGGACGCGGACTGGGGCAGCTCGGTGGAGGTTCAGGTGAAGGACGGGGCCGGCCCCCGCCCCTGCCGGCTCGTCGCCGTCGGCCGGGACGGCTCGGAGCAGACGGTGACCAGCTGGACCGTGCCCTCGCACGACACCCGGCCGAACACGATGGCCGGCGGCGCGGCGATGCACCCCGACCAGATCGCCCGCTTCGAGGTCCGCACCGAGGACGGGCACTCCCTGGTGACGCTCACCTCCCGCTGAGCGGAGGCGGTCACTTGAGCAGCCGGGACAGCCTGCGGTCCGCCAGCGGCCGGCCGCCCGTCTGGCAGGTGGGGCAGTACTGCAGCGAGGAGTCGCTGAAGGAGACCTCGCGGATGGTGTCGCCGCACACCGGGCAGGGCTCGCCGGTGCGGCCGTGCACCCGCAGACCGCTCTTCTTCTCCGACTTCAGCCGTCCGGCGGCCAGGCCGCGCGAGCGCTCGACCGCCTCCGTGAGGGTGGTGCGCAGCGCCTCGTGCAGCCGGCGGATCTCCTCCGGGGTCAGCGACGCGGCCAGCTTGAACGGGGACATCCCCGCCGCGTGCAGGATCTCGTCGCTGTAGGCGTTGCCCACACCGGCGATCAGGCTCTGGTCGCGCAGCGCGCCCTTGATCCGGCGCCGCTCCCCCGCGAGCAGCTCCGCGAGGCGTGCCTCGTCGAAGCCGTCGGCGAGCGGATCGGGGCCGAGGCCGGCCACGCCCGGCACCTCCTGCGGGTCCCGGACGACGTACACCGCGAGCCGCTTCTGGGTGCCGGCCTCGGTGAGGTCGAAGCCGGCGCCGGTCTCCAGGGCGACCCGCAGGGCGAGCGGGCTCCGGCCACCGGGCCGGGGCGGGCCGTCCGGCAGCCGGTCCCTCCACTGCAGCCAGCCCGCGCGGGCCAGGTGCGTCACCAGGTGCAGGCCGCCGTCCGTGCCGATGTCCAGGAACTTGCCGTGCCGGGCCACCGCGGTGACCTCATGCCCCTCCAGGGCCGTCACGGGCGGGTCGTACGTCTTCAGGACGCTGATGGCGACGGGCAGCACGCGGACCACCTGGTGGCCGGCCAGGTGCTCGGCCAGGAAGTCCTTCAGCGCTTCGACCTCGGGCAGCTCCGGCATACGTCCAGAGTGCCACCCGGCGCCGGCGACGCCACGCAGCGCCCGCCGCGCACGGCGTGCCTGCGCACGGCGTGCCTGCGCACGGCGTGCCTGCGTACGGCGTGCCTGCGTACGGCGTTCGGCGTCTCTTACAGCCTGCGGCCTACGGCATACCGGGAGAGCGCGCGCGACGGGGTACGAGTGACGCCGGGACGGGCACTCGTGCCCCACCGGACGAGGCGGGCGGACCGGCCGGGGCCGGCCGGGAAAGGAGCGCACGGCCGTGGAGTGGTTCACCGCACCCGACTACTGGCTGACCCGGCTGGTCTTCCAGCGGGCCCTGGCGGCGGTGTATCTCGTCGCGTTCCTGACGGCGGCCCTGCAGTTCCGGGCGCTGCTGGGCGAGCGCGGCATGCTGCCGGTGCCCCGCTTCGTGGCGCGGGTGCCGTTCAGGCGGGCGCCGAGCCTGTTCCACCTGCACTACTCGGACCGGTTCTTCGCCCTCTGCGCGTGGACCGGGTGCGCCGTGTCGGCGGCACTGCTGGCGGGGCTGGACTCCTGGCTGCCGCTGTGGGGCGCCATGCTGCTGTGGCTCGTCCCGTGGGCCCTGTACCTGTCGATCGTGAACGTCGGCCAGACCTGGTACGGCTTCGGCTGGGAGTCGCTGCTGCTGGAGACCGGCTTCCTCGCCGTGTTCCTCGGCAACGACGAGGTGGCCCCGCCCGTCGTCGTGCTGTTCCTGCTGCGCTGGATCCTGTTCCGCGTCGAGTTCGGCGCGGGCCTGATCAAGCTGCGCGGTGACACCTGCTGGCGGCAGCTGACCTGCCTGTACTACCACCACGAGACCCAGCCGATGCCCGGCCCGCTGAGCTGGTTCTTCCACCGGCTGCCGAGGCCGCTGCACCGCGTGGAGGTCGCCGCCAACCACGTGACGCAACTCGTCGTGCCGGTGCTGCTGTTCACGCCCCAGCCCGTCGCCACGGTCGCCGCCGCGCTGATGATCCTCACCCAGCTGTGGCTGGTGCTCTCCGGCAACTTCTCCTGGCTGAACTGGATCACCATCGTGCTGGCGCTGTCGGCGGTCCGGTTCCCGGCGCGGCCGCCGTCCGTGGCCGGCCCCCCGCCGTGGTACGAGGCCGTGGTGCTCGCGGTCGCCGCCCTGGTGCTGTTCCTCAGCTACCGGCCCGCGCTGAACCTGGTCTCCCGCCGGCAGGTCATGAACCGCTCCTTCGACCCGCTGCACCTGGTGAACACCTACGGGGCGTTCGGCAGCATCAGCCGCGTCCGCTACGAGGTGGTGATCGAGGGAACGCTCGACGAGGTGCCCCGCGAGGACTCGGACTGGCGGGAGTACGAGTTCAAGGGCAAGCCCGGGGACCCGCGGCGCCGCCCGCGCCAGTTCGCGCCCTACCACCTGCGGCTGGACTGGATGATGTGGTTCGCCGCCCTGTCCCCGGCGTACGCGGGCGCCTGGTTCGGCGCCCTGGTGGAGCGGCTGCTGGAAGAGGACCGCGACACCCTCCGGCTGCTGCGCCGCTCCCCCTTCCCGCCCGGTGAACCACCGCGCCACATCCGCGCCCGCCTCTTCCGGTACCGCTTCACCACCTGGAAGGAACGGCGCGAGACGGGAGCCTGGTGGGACCGGACGTACGTACGGGAGTTCCTGCCACCGACCCGGCTGACGGCGGCGACCGACCGGCCCTGAGCGCGTACACCTCGGGGGGCCGGGACCGCGTGGTCGCCCGGCCCATCCATCCGGGCGATGACATCCTCCCCGTCGGCCAGGTCCTCGGCGGCCCATGTGCGGCGCTCGACCGGGTGGGATCGGGCACCCCGAGTGTTCCGTGTACGAGGGGTGGTCGGCGAGGACGGCGGCGGCGTAGTCGAGCGGGATGCCGCCGTGCTCGATGGCCCGTCCCCCTACGGCCAGGGCCTCGGCCAATGGGACTGGATCGGATGGACGGGGGCTGTACACGATGCGTGCGTCCCCTTCGGTGCGGGGCCAGTGGCTGGGACCGGTGGCTGCCGGGGGCTTTCGCCAGCCCCCTGGCCCCCCGGGCCCCCGCTCCCCCGGCACCGCCCGGCGCGGGCAGCGCTCCCGTGGTGGGGGCTCGTGCGCGCCGGACGGCGCCGGGGCCGGTGTGCAGGTGGGTGCGGCAGGGTCAGGCGAAGGACACTCGGGCGCCCGCATCGACTGGTCGCTCTCACTGACGTGAGCGAGGCACTCGATCGGGTGAAGCCCGATCCAGGCCCGGGCCGACCGCGTGGCCAAGGAGTCCCCTCCCGCACCTACGAGAGGGGACTCCTTGGCAGGTGACGGCATGTCAGTCCGCGGTATCGGGCGGTGAGATGGGGAGAAGTCAGCCCTGTCCCCTTCGCGGCGAGTTGTCTTGCTCGTGCGGCGGGCCGTTGCTATGCCTTGGGCACTCGACCCAAGGGAGCACGCCGTGCATCTGAAGCGCCCTCTTGCCGTTCCTCCGCGTTCACGTGTCCGCGTGTTGCTCTGCGCTGTCGCGGCGACCGCCCTGACGGCGCTCACCGCCGCGACGAGTGCCCCCGACGCGGATGCCCGGACCGTGGCGGACCCGGCAGCCGTGGTCCGCGAGTGGAACGCCATCGCCACCGACACGATCAAGACCAGTCTCGGCCCACGCCCCTCCGGGCAGGCGGCGATCTGGCACGGGTTCGTATCCGTCGCCGTGTACAACGCCGTGGTGGGGATCGAGGGCGGCTACGCCCTGTACAAATGGCGCGAGCGCGGTCCGGCCGGGGCGTCCTCGGCGGCGGCCGCGGCCACCGCGGCCCACGACGTGCTGCTCACTTACTTCCCCGCCTCCAAGGAGCGGATCGACGCCTCCTACGCCGACTCGCTCGCCGCCCTTCCGTCCGGTCGTGCCAGGGACCGGGGCGTCGCCTACGGAAAGCGCGCTGCCGCCCGCGTCATCGAACTCCGGGAGGGGGACGGCAGGTTCGCGGACGTTCCGTTCACCCTTGCGCCGGCACCGGGGGTCTGGCGTCCCACCCCGCCCGCGTTCCAGCCCTTCATCGACACCTGGCTGGCCAGGCTCCGCCCCCTCCTGCTCGCCTCCCCTCGGCAGTTCCGCCCCGGCGGACCGCCCGCCCTCTCCTCGGCCGCCTACGCCAGGGATGTCCAGGAGCTGAAGGTCATGGGCGCGAGGACCGGCTCGGGCAGGAGCGCGCGGCAGACCGAGACCGCCCTCTTCTTCAGCGGCAACCTGGTCGAACAGGTGCAGACCGCCGTACGGGACCACGCCGCCCGGCACCGGCTGGGCATTGCCGGGACGGCCCGGCTGTTCGCCGCGGTGAACGCCTCGGCGACCGACGCCGTCGTCACGGCGTGGGACGCCAAGCTCCACTACGGTTCCTGGCGGCCGATCACCGCCATCCGCCTCGCCGACACCGACGGCAATCCCGCGACGACGGCGGACCCGGCCTGGGAGCCCCTGCTCCTCACCCCACCACATCCGGACCACGTCGCCGGCCACACGACCGTCACCGCTGCCGTGGTACGCGCCCTGACCGGTGTGCTCGGCACCTCGCGCATCGACCTGCGTGTCCCGTCCGAGGTCACCGGCACCACGCGGTTCTACGGGTCCGCCGCAGACCTCGACCGGGACGTCGTCGACGCCCGCGTGTGGGGCGGTGTCCACTCCCGCACGGCGGACGTGGCCGGTCACCGGGCCGGCGCCCAGGTGGCCGCCTGGGCGCTGGACCACTATTTCCAGCCGGTCCCGAAGCACGGCACCCAGCCGCTTCCGGCCCCGGGGAGGCACACCTCCTCGTGAAGGTGCTCCCGTCAGGGCACGGCTCGACGAGGCCGGCTGACGGCCGCCCCGTACGGACAGACGGCCGAAGCCACCGGGGGACGGCCGCGGGCGGCACCGGGGACTCGTGGGCGGACGGACACCCGGGCCCGGACCGGCCGCCGCGGTGCGCCGATGACGACGACGCTCCGGCCGCCGCAGGAGTGAGGCACGCCGTACGACCGTGACGCCTGTGCCAGGGGCTCCCGCGGTGCCGGTGAGGCGGATCAGGCCGCAGGAAAACCGGCGGCACCTCGCAGCCCGGGCGAGCGGCGTCCGGTGCGTGCGGCGGCACGGCGGAGCGGGGCGTGGACGCGGAGGAGGGCAGCGCCGACGACAACGCCGCGGACGGGCGCGCCGGCCCGCGCGTCTCCGGCAGGATCCGCCGGACAGCCCTCGGGGTCGCCGACGGACGGCCGGCACCGTGACCGCCCGGCTGAAACGCCGCACGCGGCGGTGCGGCAGCTCTCGACGCGGCGTCCGCGACGGGGCAGAGTTCTCCTACGTACTCGCGAGTACGATCCTGGCCTCGCGGCCTACTGACCTGCCCGTCCCCTTCCGAGGAGCGCCCGTGACCAGCTGGGTCGGCCGGAGTGCCGCCGAGATCGCCGCCGCCGTACGCGAGAAGCGGGCCGCACCACGCGAGGTGGTGGCCGAGCACCTCGACCGGATCGCGCGGCTCGACGGCCGGATCGGCGCCTTCCGGACCGTCCGCCCGGAGGCGGCCCTCGCCGAGGCCGACGAGGTGGCGGCCCGGCCGGACCTGGACGGACTGCCCCTTGCGGGGGTACCGGTGGCCGTCAAGGACAACCTGGCGGTCCGCGGCGAGTCCTCGCGGGTCGGTTCGGTCGCGACCCCGGACACGCCCGCCGCGGACGACCACGTCACCGTGGCGCGGCTGCGGGCGGCGGGCGCGGTGGTCGTCGGGCTGACCAACGTGCCCGAGCTGTGCGTCTTCGGCACCACCGAGGGCGTGCACGGCACCGCCCGCAACCCGTGGGACACCAGGCGCACGGCGGGCGGCTCGTCGGGCGGCAGCGCCGCGGCCGTCGCCGCCGGGATGGTGCCGCTCGCCCTCGGCAACGACGGCATGGGATCGCTGCGCATCCCGGCCGCCAACTGCGGCCTGGTGACCATCAAGCCGGGCCACGGCGTCGTACCGGCGGGCATCGGCGAGGGCGACTGGTTCGGCATGTCCGAGAACGGCCCGCTGGCCACGACGGTCGCGGACGTCCGGCTGATGCTCTCGGTCCTCGCGGACACCGAGCCGGCAGGCGAGGAGCCTGCCGTTCGGTCGATCGCCGTGTCCGTGCGCAGCCCCCTGGCCGGGGTCACGGTCGGCCGGCCCTACGCCGACGCCGCCCGGGAGGCGGCCCGGTCGCTGGCCCGGGCGGGCCACCGGGTGCGCCGCGCCGACCCGCCCTTCCCGGCGGACCTCGGCGTCACGGCCGTGCGGCACTGGACGGCGGGCACGGCGGTGGACGCCGCTCCCCTGGACCCGCGGCGGCTGACCCGGCGCACACGGGTCCACGCCGCCGTCGGCCGCCGGTTCCTGAGCGGGGTCCGCACCGGCACGGCGCGGGAGCGGCTGCGGCGGCGCCTGGAGCCGTTCTTCGCGGAGCACGAGGTGCTGCTGACCCCGGCGCTGGCCCGCCGCGCCCCGCAGGCCGGGCCCTGGCACGAGCGGGGCTGGCTGCGCAACCTCCTGGCGAACACGGCCTACTCCCCGATGACACCGCCGTGGAACCTGACCGGCTGGCCCGGGATGGCCGTCCCCTTCGGCACGCTGCCCTCGGGGGCGCCGTGCGCCGTCCAACTCGTGGGCCGCCCCGGCTCGGAGGCGACCCTGCTGCACCTGGCGGAACAGCTCGAGCGCCTCCACCCGTGGCAGCGCACGGCACCACTGGACGGGTGACGCCGGGATACGGGGACTTGGCCCGGGTCGTTCGGCCCCCGGCACACCTGACGTCCCGGGGAAAGCCGGATCAGCGGGCCGGTTCGGCCTGTTGGGAAGGCGTCCTCAGAGGCTCCGGTACATGACGTGCAGTCCGACCAGGCCGTGCCGGGGGTGCTCGTAGGCCGCGGGTACCGTGCCGAGGATGCGGAAGCCGAGCGAGGTCCACAGGCCGACGGCGGGGTTGGTCTCGACGACGGCGTTGAAGACCATGCCGCGGTAGCCGGCGGCCCTGGCCGCGGCCAGGACGTGCTCGGCGAGGGCGCGGCCCGTGCCGCGGCCGGCGTGGTCGGGGTCGACCATGAAGCCGGCGTTGGCGATGCGGGACGCGGGACCGCCGTAGTTGGGCGCGACGTACGCCGAGCCGACGACCGCTCCGCTGTCGTCCTCGGCGACGTAGACCTCCTTGGCGGGGCTCATCCAGAGGGCGCGCGCGTCCTCCTCGGAGGTGGCCGGGTCCCAGGTGTAGGTCTCGGCGGCGGCGACGATGCGGTGCCAGAAGGGCCAGATCCGGGGCCAGTCGCCGGCCGTGGCTTGCCTGATCAGCATGGGCGTGAGTGTCGCACGACCCATGCGACCGGCGATCGCGGCGTCCCGCCCGTCAGTCCACGCTGGGCAGGATGTGCGGTTCGGCCAGGTCGTCCTCGTATCCGGCCAGGCGGATGGGGGCGGACCGGGCCCACACGTCCAGGCTGCCGAGCTCTCCGGGCCGGCGGCCCGCCCGCTCCGCGCGGTCCTTGGGGCGCTGTTCGCGATTGGTCTTTTCCGGTGTCACCGCGCACTCCTTATGTGTCGGTCACCCTCGGGGCGGGAGGGCCAGTTCACTGTCCGGCCCATGACGCCCGCTCGGGTCTTGGTCAAGGCAGGTCGGACGCGGTGGCGCCGGCAACTCGGGTCCGAGCAGGCCGCTGTGTACCGGCTTGCCCCGGGACGGGCCACGGGTGTGGATGGAACCCTTTTGGTGCTGCCCGTCTACTCCAGATTAACCAAATGAGCACCCCGGCGCTCGATGGGGCTGCAAACAATGGGTAACTATCCGAAGTCAACCGTGTTCATTGGACCCCTTACGGGCTGTTCCGGGCCGTTCCGTCCCGTGACAAGTTGTCCGGGATTCACTCGTCCGGGCTATGTGAGGGCGGTTGTCGCGCGGAACACCGCGAAGGGCGGGCCGTTAGCGTGCCGTTGGCCGCGCCGCAAGCTCGCCATGTTCTGCTGACCCACCACAACGCCTGTCCCGCGGGAGGACTGACGCATGGAGCTGCGCGGCGTCGAGGAGCTGATGGACCTGCTGTACGCCTGCCGGGGCGCCGCCCTGACGCCGGACCGCGGGGACCGGGGCGCCGACCTGCACGACCACGCCCTGCGGACCGCGGCGCTGCTGCGCCGGCGCCGCCCCGCCGACAAGGAGCTCCAGGTCGCGGGACTGGTGCACGGTCTCGGACGGCTGCTGCGGCCGGGCGCGGGGATCGAGCGGGGCGCGGACCGGGCCGCCGCCGCGGTGCGCGCCCTGCTCGGCGACCGCGTGGCCCGGCTCGTGCGCGCGTACCCGGCGAACGGGAACGACGGCCCGGCGGACGACGACGTGCAGAGCCTGCGCCAGGCGAGCGAGGAGGCCCGGACGGCCGGGCTCGACGCGGGGGTCCTGGAGGACTGGCGGACGGTCCTGGAGCTGGTGGCGGCCGGCAGCGCCCGGCTGGGCGCGGTCGACTGACCCTCCGCCGCGGGGGCCGTGCGGCCGGCCGGGCCCTGCCCGCGTCCGGCGGCGGGGCGGCCCGCCGCCCGACGTCCGCCGCGCCCGGGGGACGGGGCCACGCAGCCGGCCGGGCCCTGTCCGCGTCCCGCGGCGGGCCGGCCCGCCGCCCGGACTCACCACTTGCCCGGCGCGTAGTCCTTCAGGAAGACGCCGTACAGGTCCTCGCCCGCCTCGCCTCGCACGATCGGGTCGTAGACGCGGGCCGCGCCGTCGATCAGGTCGAGCGGGGCGTGGAAGCCGGCCTCGGCGAGGCGGACCTTGTCCGGGTGCGGGCGCTCGTCCGTGATCCAGCCGGTGTCGACGGCCGTCATGAGGATGCGGTCCTTGTCGAACATCTCCTGCGCGCTGGTGCGCGTGAGCATGTTCAGCGCGGCCTTGGCCATGTTGGTGTGCGGGTGCCCGGCGCCCTTGTAGCCGCGGTCGAAGACGCCCTCCATGGCGGAGACGTTGACGATGTACGTGCGGCGGGCCGGCGAGGCCGCCATGGCCGGGCGCAGCCGGCTGATGAGGATGAACGGCGCCGTCGAGTTGCACAGCTGGACCTCCAGCAGTTCGACGGGCGTGACCTCCTCCACCGTCTGGATCCAGCTGTTGGTGTCGTGCAGGTCCGGGACCAGGCCGCCCGCGTCGATCGCCGTGCCGGCCGCGATGCGCTCCAGGGACGCGGAGCCGGAGACCAGCGCGAGGTCGGTGACGTCCTGCGCGGTCAGCGCGCCGCCTCCCGCGACCGGCAGCGCCGCCACGGCGCCGGAGCCGAAGGTGCCGATCACCTCGGCGGCCGGCAGCTCACCGGCGGGCAGCGGGGCCGACTCGGCGGCGACCAGTTCGCTGTAGGCCTGCGGGGAACGCCGTACGGTCTGGGCGGCGTTGTTGATCAGGATGTCCAGCGGGCCCTCGGCGGCCACCGAGTCGGCGAGCGCGACCACCTGGGCCGGGTCCCGCAGGTCGATGCCGACGATCTTCAGCCGGTGGATCCACTCGTCGCTGTCCGGCTGGGCCTTGAAGCGGCGGATCGCGTCGTTGGGGAAGCGGGTGGTCACCGTGGTGTGCGCACCGTCGCGCAGCAGCCGCAGCGCGATGTACATGCCGATCTTGGCGCGGCCGCCGGTGAGCAGGGCGCGCTTGCCCGTCAGGTCGGCGCGGGCGTCGCGCCGGGCGCGGTTCTCGTCGGCGCAGGCCGGGCACAGCTGGTGGTAGAAGTAGTCGACCTCGACGTAGCGCTGCTTGCAGATGTAGCAGGAGCGCGGGCGCTGGAGTATGCCCGCGATCCGGCCCTCGCGCGTCGTCGACGAGGGCAGGATGCCCTCCGTCTCGTCGTCGATGCGCTGGGCGGAGCCGGTGGCCGTGGCCTCCGTGACCGTCCGGTCGTGCGCGGTCTTGGCGGCCCGGCGCTCCTGGCGGCGGCGCTGCTTGACCGTCCGGTAGATGTGCGAGGTGGCCCGGCGCACCTTGACCGCGTCGGGGTGGTCGACGTCGAGCCGGTCGAGCTCCTCCAGCACGCTGAGGCACACGGCGAGGCGTTCGGGATCGATGCCCGGCCCGTACGCCGTCTCGTCGCCCGGCGCGGGCGTCACCACGTCCGCCGTGGTCGCCGGGCCGTCCTCTGTCACCGTCATCGCGCTGCCGTTCCTGATCACCCGCGCAGCGCTCCGACTCGCGCCCGCTTTCGAACCGGGGATTGTACGGAGCGCCGGCCCGCACCGCCAAACCCGATCGCGGTGACCCGGGGCCGGCCGGGCGGGCGCGGCCCACCCGGGAGGCCGGGCGCGGCCGCGCCGGTCACCGGCCGCGACGCCGCCGAGCGGCACGGGGAGCCGGCGTTCAGGGGCCGCAGACGGTGATCAGGGTCTCCACCTCCTCGGCCACGGCGCCGGCGAGCCGGTGGAGGTCCGGCACGGCCTTGGCGTCGGCGACCAGGCCGTAGTGGACGGCCCCGCGGTACGTCGAGACGGCGACGGCCAGGGACTGGCCGGGGGCGAGCGGCGCGAAGGGGTAGACGGCCGTGAGCGGGTGGCCGCCGAGCCGCAGGCCGAGGCCGGGCAGCGGCACGCTGGTGACCAGGATGTCGAACCAGAGCCGGGCCGCCTGGCCGACCAGCGGTCCGCCGAGCCGGTGGCCGAGCGCGGGCACGTGGTCGGCGAGCAGCGCGACGGCGCCCGCGCCCCGGTCGGGGCCGGCGTCCTTGTTGCGGTCCATGGCCGTGCGGACGGCGTCGAGGCGGCGCAGCGGGTCGGGGTCGCCGACGGGCAGCTCCATCAGGTAGCCGGACAGGCGGTTGCCCTGCGGGTGGGCGGTGCGCGGGCGGCGCCGGGAGACGGGGATGAGGGCGCGGGGCGCGACGCCCTCGCTGCCGTCGCCGCGCTCGTCGAGCCAGCGGCGCAGGGCCCCCGCGACGACCGCGATCAGCACGTCGTTGACGGTGCCGCCGACGGCCTTGCGCACCAGGTGCACGTCGTCGATGTCGACGACCACCCCGGCGGTGCGGCGGGTGCCGGTCGGCTCCGCGGTCAGGGCGGGCGTGGAGCGCGTGCCGAAGGTGGAGCGGGCGACGGAGGCGCCGATGTCGAGGGCGCGGGCCACGTCGGACAGCGCGCCGCGCAGCAGCCCGGGCAGCAGTCCGGGCAGCCTGCGCACGTCGGACAGCAGGCCGCGCGGGGGCTCGGCGGGGCGGGGGCGCGGCGTGGGCCAGTCCATCGGGTCGAGGATCGCCGCGGCGAGGGTCAGCGCGCGCAGGCCGTCGGCCAGGGCGTGGTGGAACTTGAAGAGCACGGCGAAGGACACCCCGTCCTCGCCGGGCAGCACGTGCGCCTCCCACGGCGGCCGGTTGCGCTGCAGCGGCCGCTGCATGAGCCGGCCGGCCACGGCCTGGAAGTCGCCGGTCGGGGCGTGCAGCCGGACGTGGTGCAGGGGGTCGAAGCCCGGGTCGGGCTCGCGCGCCGCGCCGCCGAAGGACAGCGGCTGCCTGAGCCCGCGCGTCAGCGGCTGCCGCAGGTCGAGCGGTCGCCAGACGTCGCGGATGCGCATGCGCAGGCCGGGGACGGCGGCCGCGCGGGCGGCGAGCAGATCGGCCGCGTGGGCGCCGGCGGTCGGCGAGTGGGCCGAGAACACCCCGAGCGCGCCGAGGTGCATCGGGTGGTCGGCGGACTCGATGTTCCAGAACGCCAGGTCGAGGGGAGCCAGCAGGTCGGAAGTCAATGTCCTTGCCTCGCGTCGACGGTGGGTGAGCCAGCAGTCAACCGCTCTTGTCCGATTACGGTCAAGCACGGAGACGATACGCTCGGTTAACAGCAGACTACGTCCCGCCCCGCGGGAAAGAACAGGGCGGATGGGGCAGATGGTGCCATTTTCCCCGGCGGAGGGGGCTCCTCGCCGCCGTGGCGCGCCATGCCGGACGCGCGTCCGGCATCACCGCGGCGGCGTCGGCGGGACGGCCGGGCAGGCGGGTCTCATCGGAGTGCCGGGGGCGCGGCCTGCGCGGACGTCCCCCACGCCGACGGGCGCGGGCCGACGGTGTGGGCGAGCGTGTCCGGGGAGCGCCGCGCGGCCGGTGGTCGGATACGTCCGGTCGAGCGTCACCCCGTCGGTGCGGGCCGTCCGGATGGAGCGGGCGCCGTCCGAGGTGCCCGGGGCGGTGACGGTCAGGCCGCCGCGCGGGAAGGGGCGGCGGTCCACAGGCCGACGCACTCCTCGTGCAGTCCGTCCCCGTGACCTCGCCCGTGGTGGGCAGCGCCGGCAGGTCGCCCCCGAGACGGCAGCCGACGCCGGCCGGCCGTCACGCGGTTCGGCGGCCCGTGCGGTTGACGGGGGCGGTGGTCAGCGCGGACGCTGCCACCGCCCCCGCCACGCACAGGCGCGGGCGCCGGTTCCCTCTCACGCAGGGGACCTCCGGAGCCTGACGTCGGTTCTGCGTGATCAGGCCTGAGGGTCAGTCAGCCGGGCAGCCCGCGGGTGTTGCCCGCGACGCGTCGCGGATCAGCGCCCGGTGAGCCTCGCTCAGCCGGGCCGCGTCCGGCTTGAGCACCGTGCGGTCGTAGGTCAGCAGGCCGTTGAGCTCGCCCTCGACGTCGCTGATCTGGGTGTAGACCGCGCCGTTGCTGCCCCGGCACACCAGCGCCCGCACCTCGTCCAGCTTCGCCAGGTAGTCGTCGGTGTACGTCGCCGGGTCGACGTCGACGTACGACTGCTGCACCGGCCAGGCGTGGCCGGGCACCGCGAGGCCGAGGCCGCCGTACTCGCCGCTGACCAGGGCGCGCCGCCCGTCCGGGTGGGGCGGCAGGGCCGGACTGGGATAGCCGTGCTCGTCCATGATGTCGCCGGCGCCGCCGTCGGCCCCGAGGTTCAGGCCGGACTGGTTGTTGACGAGGCGGGTCGGGTCCCAGGCCGCCGCCTGCTCGGCGACACGGCCCACGTCGTACTGGCCCCAGCCCTCGTTGAAGGTCACCCACATGACGACCGACGGGCTGCTGACGTGCTCGTCGATCATCTCCTTCATCTCCCGCTCGTACTCGGCGCGGGCGGCGGCGGACGGGTTCACCCCGGCGGTCGTCGCCGGCATGTCCTGCCACACCATCAGACCGAGCCGGTCGGCCCAGTAGAACCAGCGGTCCGGCTCGACCTTGATGTGCTTGCGCACGGCGTTGAAGCCGAGTTGCTTGTGGACCCGCAGGTCGTAGGCCAGGGCCTCGTCCGTCGGCGCCGTGTAGAGGCCGTCGGGCCAGAAGCCCTGGTCGAGGGTGGCCATCATGAAGACCGGCTCGCCGTTCAGCACGGTGCGCGGCACGCCGTTCACCTGTTCGACGGCGATGGAGCGCATGCCGAAGTAGCTGCCCACCTCGTCGGCTCCGACGCGCACCTTCAGGCCGTACAGGAACGGGTCGTCGGGCGACCACGGGTGCGGGTCGTCGAGCACCAGGGTGAGCGGGCCGCCGGTGCGTCCGCGCGCGGTGGCGACCGGGCGCCGGCCGTCGTACGCCGTCGCCGTGACGGGTACGCCGTCCCGGACGCCCCGGGCCTCCACGGTGAGCCGGCCGTGCGCCACGTCCGGCACGAGCTTGAGCGAGTCGACGTGATCGGGTGCGACGGGCTCCATCCAGACGGTCTGCCAGATACCGGAGCTGGGCGTGTACCAGATGCCGCTCGGATCCAGGCGCTGCTTGCCCAGCGGCGGGTTCTCGCCGCCGGCCGCGTCGGTCGGGTCGTACACGCCGACGATGAGTTCCTGGGTGCGGCCGGGCTTCAGCGCGTCGGTGACGTCGGCGCTGAACTTGTCGTAGCCGCCCTGGTGCCGGGCGACCTCGACGCCGTTGACGTACACCACAGCCTGCCAGTCGACGGCGCCGAAGTTGAGCCGCAGCCGCTTGCCCGCGCCGATGTGCCAGCCGGCGGGGACGGTGAAGGTGCGGCGGTACCACATGCGGTCCTCGTGGCGTTCGATGCCGGAGAGCTGCGACTCCACCGGATAGGGCACGAGGATGCGCTCGGGCAGCGTCCGGCCCACGGGCGGCCGCTCGCCCGCCCGGGCGGCGGCGAACTCCCAGCGTCCGTCGAGGTTGCGCCAGGCGGTGCGGGTGAGCTGCGGGCGCGGGTACTCGGGCAGGGCGTTGTCCGGGCCGACCTCTCCGGCCCAGCGGGTGCGCAGTTCGTGGGTGGACCGGTTGGGCCCGCTGCTGACGAAGTCGCCGACGGCCTTTCCGTCGGCCGCGCTCAGGCCGCCCTTCCCGTCGTAGCGGACGTCCGCCGTGCCGCGGGCGGTGCCGGTCCTGTTGCCGACGACGGGTTCCTTCAGGGCGACGAGCAGGGCGTGCGGGTCGGCCGGGTCGAGACGGGCCGCGCCCAGCGGCCAGGCGGCGCCGCCGATCACCGCCTGGAGGTGGCCGTCGAGGCCGGCGGGCGGCGGCGCGAGCCGCTGCGCGAAGCCGAGCCTCAGGGTGCGGCCGTCGCCGAGGACGGCTGTCGTGGTCGCGCCGTCGTAGCCGAAGCCCTCGGGCAGCCGGAAGGCCGACTGGGGGACGGGCTCCGTGCTCCCGCCGGGCGGGGTCCAGCGGACGTGCAGGTGGGAACCGCCGTAGTGCTCGAAGTACTCGACCTTGATGTCGTAGGCCCGGCCGGCGGTCAGCTCGACGGGCGCGGACGTCTGCTCGCGGTCCCAGTCGTCGACCCAGTGGTCGATGACGGTGCGGCCGTCGACCAGCAGGCGGAAGCCGTTGTCGCCGGTGATCGAGAAGGTGTGGGGGCCGGTCTCCTCCGGGACGAGCCGCCCGGTCCAGCGGACGCTCACGTCGTCCGACTGCCCGGTGGTGAACGAAAGACGCGGCTCCAGGTTGTCGAAGTCGAGGTCCGGGTCGACAGCGGTGGCCTTGCGGGTGTGGAAGTCGAAGGCGCCGGGGGCGGACTGGGTGTAGTACTCGCCCTTCAGGCCGTGGACCTCGGCCGGATCGCCGGCGGCCGCCGAGGCGGGCGGCGACGCGGTGAGTCCGGCGAGGCCGAGGGCCCCGGCGAGCAGCAGCACGAGTCGGTTTCTGAGGCGCTGAGTGCGCACACATCCTCCTGGACGGAAGGAACGGGCGGCTCTTGCTCGTGCCCTGGCAGCCGGGACCGGGTCCCGGCAACGTTGTCATGGGCAGCAGTGGGCATGACAACACGGATTCCGCTCACCGTCCAGAGCCATGACAGGACAGCCGGTGATCGGGCAGCCGGCGCCGGAACGGGCGCGTTCTCGGGCGCCTTCCTCACCGCGACCGGGCCGCGCGACCGCGGACGGCGCGCCCCGCCCGGCATCGCTTCCGCGCCATGTGGCCCGCGGCGACGTCATGGCCGCGAGCGAGGACGTGCGCCAGTCGGCGGGACGGTGACGGGACGGCGGGACGCCGCCGCCTCCGCCGCGCGGCCGCTGGGCCCCGCGGATCCGCCCCTTCGCCGTACCGCCCGGGCCTCACTCGGCCCGCCGTCGGTGGGCCGAGCGCCACGGCGCGGGGAACCGGACCGGAGGGGCCGGGACGGGACGGCCGGGGCCGGCCGGGCCGTGCCCGCCTGCGGGTGCGCGGCCTGGCCTGAACATGGCGGCACCGGGGACGCGCGGGCCCTGCTCGGCGAGCAGCGGTGGCGGGTCGAGCTGCTCCGGCGTCCCGGTCAGCGGCTCCTCGCGCCCCGGATTCGGGTACGCCGGGCACACGCCGCTGCCGAACAGCGCGGCGTGCACCCGGAGCCGGGGCCGGCGACGCCGGCGAGGACCTGGCCGGCGGACCCGGCGCGGTCGCCTTCACCGGCGGCCGGGCGGGCACGGCGGCGGAGAGGTGCGGAGGGCAGATCGGCGGGGGGCCGGGCTACGGCACCCGCTGTCCCTTCCCCAGCGCGATCACCCCGCCCTTGGAGACGGTGTACAGCTCCGCGTCGCGCTCCGGGTTGACCCCGATCGTCGCACCGGGCGGAACCTCGACGTTCTTGTCCAGGACGGCCCCGCGGACGATCGCGCCCCGGCCGATGTGCACGTTGTCGTGCAGCACCGAGCCCTGCACCACCGCTCCGGGGTCGACGACCACGCCCGGCGAGAGCACGGACCGCGTCACCTGGCCCCGGATCAGGCAGCCGGCGCTGATGATCGACTCGCCGGCGATGCCACCGGCGTTGAAGCGGGCCGGCGAGAGCTGCGCGGAGTGGGTGTAGATGGGCCAGTCACGGTTGTACAGGTTGAAGGCGGGCCGCTCGGCGACCAGGTCCATGTGGGCGTCGTAGTAGGCGTCGAGCGTGCCGACGTCGCGCCAGTAGCCCTGGTCCCGCGAGGTCTCGCCGGGCACGTGGTTGGCGCTGAAGTCGTACAGCTGCGCCTCGCCGCGGTCGGTGAGCTGGGGCAGGATCGAGCCGCCCATGTCGTGGACGGAGTGCGGGTCCTCGGCGTCCCGGTGCAGCGCCTCGACGAGCGCCTTGGTGGTGAAGATGTAGTTGCCCATGGAGGCGAAGACGCACTCCGGGTCGTCGGCGAGCCCCGGCGGGTCGGCCGGCTTCTCCAGGAACCGCTCGACCGTCTGCCCGTCGGACGCCGGGGTGATCACCCCGAAGGACGACGACTCGGCGCGCGGCACCCGGATACCGGCGACCGTGACGCCCGCGCCGCCCTCGATGTGCTGCTGGAGCATCTGCCGCGGGTCCATGCGGTACACGTGGTCGGCGCCGAACACGGCCACGTACTCGGGCTGTTCGTCGTAGATCAGGTTGAGCGACTGCAGAATCGCGTCGGCGCTGCCGAGGTACCAGCGGGGTCCGAGCCGCTGCTGCGCCGGCACCGGCGTGACGTAGTTGCCCAGCAGGCTGGACATGCGCCAGGTGGTGGTGATGTGCCGGTCCAGGGAGTGCGACTTGTACTGGGTCAGCACGCAGATGCGCAGGATGTCGCCGTTGACGAGGTTGGACAGCACGAAGTCGACGAGCCGGTAGGTGCCGCCGAAGGTGACCGCCGGTTTGGCGCGGTCCGCGGTCAGGGGCATCAGACGCTTGCCCTCTCCGCCCGCGAGGACGATCCCGAGGACCGAAGGTCCACCACGACGCATGGCCGCTCCCCTCACCCTGTTTGAACCAACTAGTGCCCCTGGGCCGGGAGGACTAAGCCTTTCCGACGATCTCCTCGTACAGCCGTGCCGTGCGCCGGGCCACCGCGTCCCAGCCGAACTCCTCGACCGCGCGCCGCCGCCCGGCCTCGCCCATCCGGCGGGCGGCCTCCGGGTCCCCGAGCACCCGGTCGAGCGCCTGGGCCAGTCCCCTCTCGAACGCCTCGTCACCGCCGTCCAGCGGCACGAGCACCCCGGTACGGCCGTCCTCGACCACCTCCGGGATGCCGCCGACCCGGGAGGCGACCACGGGGGTGCCGCAGGCCATCGCCTCGAGGTTGACGATGCCGAGCGGCTCGTACACCGAGGGGCACACGAAGACGGCGGCGTGGGTGAGCAGCTGGATCACGTCCGGGCGGGGCAGCATCTGCGGGATCCAGTGGACGCCCTCGCGCACCCGGCTCAGCTCGTCGTACAGCTCGCGGAACTCCCGGTCGATCTCCGGCGTGTCGGGGGCGCCGGCGCACAGCACGACCTGCGCCGAGGGGTCGATGCCGCGCACCGCGCGCAGCAGGTGCGGCACGCCCTTCTGGCGGGTGATGCGGCCGACGAAGAGCACGTAGGGACGGTCGGGGTCCACGCCGGCGCGGGTGAGGGCGTCGGTGCCGTGGTCGGGGCGGTACAGGGAGGTGTCGATGCCGTTGTGGACGACGTGCACGCGGTCCGGGTCCAGGGCGGGGTAACAGCCGAGGATGTCCTCGCGCATCGCGCCGGAGACGGCGATCACGGCGTCGGCGGCCTCGATCGCGGTGCGCTCGGCCCAGCTGGACAGGGCGTAGCCGCCGCCGAGCTGCTCGGCCTTCCAGGGGCGCAGCGGCTCCAGGGAGTGGGCGGTCATCACGTGCGGGACGCCGTACAGCAGCTTGCCGAGGTGGCCGGCGAGGTTGGCGTACCAGGTGTGGGAGTGGAGCAGCTCGCGGCCCTGGAGCGCGGCGGTGACGGACAGGTCCACGGAGAAGGTGCGCAGCGCGTCGTTGGCGCTGTCCAGGGCGGGCCAGGGGCGGTGGCGCACCACGCCGGCCGCCCGCTCCGCCGCCGTCGGCTCGCCCCAGCAGTGCACCTCCAGGTCGACGAGCGCTCTGAGCTCGCGCGCCAGGAACTCGACGTGGACACCCGCCCCGCCGTACACGTCCGGCGGGTACTCACGGGTCAGCAGTCCCACTCGCACCGCAACGCCCCCTGTCCGACCGGCCGGGTCACTTCACGGTCCTCATGATCGCCCAGATGCGGCGTGCGGGGAAGAGCGCGGGGCCCGTGGGAAACAGCAGTCACCGCAGACCCCGCCCCCGGGGACCCGGTAGTAGAGGCAGCAGCTGCGGCGCCGGAACCCACCCCGGGTGAGTGTGCCGGCCGAGGCGAGGCGGGGGTCGGCGAGGAGCCGGGCGGACAGGTCGCGGGCGTGTGCGCCCGCCCGCGCGTCGCCGCTGCCGCGCGCCCACCGCTCCAGCAGGCGTGCGGCGGCCGCCAGCGCGGAGGCCGCGTTGCCCCACAGCAGGGCGGGCGCGATCCGGTGGCGGGCGCGGACGGCCGCCGTCAGCGGCTCGAGGTGACCGTCGAGGACGACCCGTGCGAGCGTCCCGGCGTCGGCGGGCAGCGGGCGCACCTCGGCGAGCCACAGGTCGTCCGGGGCGCTGCCGTCGGGGTCCCAGCCGAGCAGGCCGGCGTCGAGGTCGGGGACCCGGCCGTACAGCGCGGCGCAGCCCAGCGCGGCCGACCACAGCCGCGCCGCCAGCCCCTGGTGCGCCACGGAGGCGGCGACGCGCGGTTCGGCGGCGCGGAGGGCTCCGGCCACCTTGCGCACGCGAAAGGTCAGGGGGTCGTCGTGGACGTCCGGGTCCTCCCCGGTCCGGGCGCCGGCACGGTCCGGCGGGGGGCCGTAGGCGCGGGCGAGCGTGGGCAGCGGACCGGGGGCGCGGCCGGTGCGCAGGACGAAGAAACCGCCGAGGGGCGCCAGCGCCGCGAGATCAGGGTCGAGGTCCACGACGGGCAGTAGTACCAGAACCCGTCCGCGGGGCACGCGGCGCCGGTCGCCCGGGGGCGCCGCGGAGGACCTTGCGGTGCCGGTCGCCCCGGGGCGCCGCGGAGGGCCTTGCGGTGCCGGCCGGCGAGGCGTGCGCCCGGCCGCCGCGGGAGTGCTGCGGAGGACGTCGTGCGTCCTGTGCCCGCCGCGGGACACCGGTGTTCCCCAGGGTCGGCGGCCCCTGTCCCCCATCTGAGGGAGGACGCCACCGGGGCCGTACTCCATCGGCAGTATGACCCATTGGGTGCTCAGGGACGACGACGGGAAGAGCCCGGCACGGCAGGGTGTTGCCCATGGAAGCCGAGCGTTCGTCGCGCAGGGGTCACCGCCCCCGCCCCACGCAGAGGAGCCGCGCATGAGCGCCCTCGCGTTGTCCGTGCTGCTGTCGCTCGTCTCCGCCGTCGCCTACGCCGGCGGAGCGATCGTGCAGGAGCAGGTGGCGGTGTCCTCCCCCGGCGAACGGTACGCGCCGCTGCGCCGTCCCGGCTGGTGGGCGGCGGTCGCGCTGAACGGCCTCGGCGGTCTGCTGCACGTGGTGGCCCTGGCCTGCGGTCCCCTGAGTCTGGTGCAGCCCCTGGGCGCCCTGACCATCGTCTGTGCGCTGCCCATGGCGGCCTTGTTCGTCGGCCGCCGGGCGGGGGCGACGGCGTGGCGGGGCGCGGTCATGGCGACGGTGGGGCTCGCGGGCCTGCTGTCCGTGGTGGGCGCCTCCGGCGCCCAGTCGCTGACCGGGGCCCAGCGCGTGTCCGTGGCGGCGGTCACCGCCGGTGCGGTGGTGGCCCTGACGGTCGCGGGCCGCGCCGCCCACCGGCATCCGGCGGTGCGCAGCATGCTCCTCGCCACCGCGGCAGGCATCGCGTTCGGCATGTCCTCGGTGTTCACCAAGACCGTCGCGGTCGACGTCACCGGCGGCCTGACGGTGGCCGAGCTGCCCTCCCTGGCGGTGATAGGCGTGCTCGCCACGGCGGGCATGCTGCTGTCGCAGGCCGCCTACCGCGGCGGCGGCCTCGCGGCGCCCCTGGCCACGCTGACCGTGGTCAACCCGGTGGCGGCCGCCGCGGTCGGCATCACGATGTTCGGGGAGACCTTCCGCCACGGCACCACGGGCACCGTGCTGGCCCTCGGCTGCGGTGCGGTGGCGGCGGGCGGGCTGATCCTGCTCACCACCGAACGCCTCAGCCGGACGGAGGCGGACGCGGCTGCCGACGCGGTTGAGCCCCCGGTCCCGGTCGAGCCCACGGGCGTGCTGGATCACCCGTGCGTGGCGGAGCCCGCGGCCGGCCCGGCTCAACCATGCGTGGCGGAGCCCGCGGCCGGGCTGGGTCCAGCATTCGTGGCACAGCCCGCGGCCGGGCTGGAGCCAGTATCCGTGGCGGAGCCCGCCGACGTGCCGGATCCACCCTTCGGGGCGGAACCCGCCGACGTGCTGCAGCCAGCATCCGTGGCGGAGATCGCGGGCGTGCTGGACCCGCTGTCCATGGCCGAGATCGCGGACGTGCTGGAGTCCGCGCACGTGAGGGGGCCCGTGGCGGCGGCGCATCCGGCGCGGCCCGCCGAGCCGGTGCCCGCGCGGAAGCCGTCGGCCGTCCTTCCCGCCCCCTCCGGCGAGCGGCCCGGGACCCCCATCCCGGCGGTCTTCCTGCCGGCACCGCCGCGGGAGCCCCAGCCGGTGGCGGGGGCCCTTACGCTCGGCCCCTTCCACGGCGGTCCGTACGTCCCGGTGCCCGTCCCCGGCGAAGGGCACTGCGCCCGCGCCCGGGTCCGCGCCCGGGTCACATCGTGACGCCCCCGGCCCGGAGGTAGGCGACCGGGTCGATGTCCGTACCGAATCCGGGCCCCGTGCGCACCTCGAAGTGCAGGTGCGGGCCGGTGACGTTCCCGGTGGCGCCCGAGCGGCCGATGCGCTGCCCGCCGGTCACCGTCTGGCCGTCGCGCACGGCGATCGCGGACAGGTGCCCGTACTGGCTGTAGCGGCCGTCGGTGTGCCGTATGACGACCTGGTAGCCGTAGGCGCCGCCCCAGCCGGCGGCGACCACGTGGCCGCCGGCGATCGCCCGCACCGAGGTGCCGGTGGCCACGGCGAAGTCCACGCCGGTGTGGTAGCCCTTCGACCAGTGCGACCCCGACGCGTGGTACGACGTGCCGAGCGGGCCGCTCACAGGGGCGACGCGCGCGTGCGAGGCGGAGTGGGAGTGGGACCGGCTCGTCTTCGACGGGGTGGTGTGTCTCTCCGTCTTCGGCGCGGTGTGCTTCCCGCTCTTCTTCGGCGGGGCGGCCCGCCGCTCCGTCTTGGGCGGGTGCGCGGAGGGCGCCTTGCTCTCCTGGTGCGCCGCGCGCGGCGCACCCGGCACGGCCGAGGTCTCGTGCAGGGCGAGCCGCTGCCCCGGCACGATCAGGTCCGGGTCCCCGCCGATCACCCGGCGATTCGTCTCGTACAGCCGCCGCCAGCCGCCGTCGACGTCCCGCTCATCGGCGATGCCGGAGAGGGTGTCGCCGCGGACCACCGTGTACATCTGCGCGGTCCCGGCCCGGGACTGGGGCGTGTTCTGCGGCTGCACGTCCCGGACGGACGTCCGCGGGGCCCTGGTGCGATCGGCGTGGTCGGCGTGCCGGGCGTCCGTCGCGCTTCTCGCGCTGCGGGCCGTCCCGCCGTCCGGGTGGGTGCCGGTGTCCACGCCGGGGGTGAGCCCGGCGCGTGCCGAGCACACCGGCCAGGCGCCGGGGCCTTGCCCGTCGAGCACCCTCTCGGCCACGGCGATCTGCTGGTCCCTGGTGGCCAGGTCGGCGCGCGGGGCGTACCTGGTGCCGCCGTACGCCTCCCAGGTGGACCGGGTGAACTGGAGCCCGCCGTAGTAGCCGTTGCCGGTGTTGATGCCCCAGTTGCCGCTCGACTCGCAGGCCGCCACCTTGTTCCAGGTGGCCGCGTCGGCCGCCTGGGCTGCGCCGGCGCCGATGAGCGGGAGTGCCATGCCCGCGCCGCTCGCCGTCACGGTGAGCGAGGCGCGGTTGATCCTGTTGGGCTGGTACCGGCGGTGCCGGCCGCGTGCGGCCATGTCTGAAGCCCCCTCGGCGTGCGTCAGGAGCGGCAAAAGTAAACGCGTCGAACAGGCCACCACAAGACGGGTTTTCGCCGCCTGGCCGCCCCAAGTGGCCGGTATGGGGCTTCCCTTGACCGGATCGGTGGCGCCCGCGCTGAGCTGTGCACCGCCTTCCGCGCGTATTGGAGTCCACGGGGTGGCGGAGTGCGGTCGCCGTCGCGGCACGTCAGGATGGTCGAAGGCGGTCCTGGCGGGCACGACCGGCACCCCGGCAGGACGCAGGCGATGGACCGGATCTTCAAGGGAGCAGGCGGTATGAGCACTACAGCCCAGATCGGCGTCACGGGACTCGCGGTCATGGGCCGCAACCTCGCCCGCAACTTCGCGCGCAACGGCTACACGGTCGCCGTGCACAACCGGACGGCGTCGCGGACGCACGCCCTGGTGGAGGGGTTCGGGCACGAGGGCGACTTCGTCGCGGCCGAGACCGCCAAGGAGTTCGTGGCGGCGCTGGAGCGGCCGCGCCGCCTGGTCGTCATGGTCAAGGCCGGCGACCCGACCGACGCGGTGATCCAGGAGTTCGCCCCGCTCCTCGAGGCCGGGGACATGATCATCGACGGTGGCAACGCGCACTTCGCGGACACCCGGCGCCGGGAGCGCGAGCTGCGCGAGCAGGGCATCCACTTCGTCGGCACGGGCATCTCGGGCGGCGAGGAGGGGGCGCTGCACGGGCCGAGCATCATGCCGGGCGGCTCGGCGGAGTCGTACGAGTCGCTGGGCCCCATGCTGGAGAAGATCGCCGCGAAGGCGGCGGACGGTGCGCCGTGCGTCACGCACGTCGGCCCGGACGGCGCGGGGCACTTCGTGAAGATGGTGCACAACGGCATCGAGTACGCCGACATGCAGCTGATCGGTGAGGCGTACCAGTTGCTGCGCGACGTCGCCGGGTACTCCCCCGCGCAGATCGCCGAGATCTTCCGCACCTGGAACACCGGCCGGCTGGACTCCTACCTGATCGAGATCACGGCCGAGGTGCTGTCCCACGTGGACGCGGAGACGGGCAGGCCGTTCGTGGACGTGGTGGTGGACCAGGCCGAGCAGAAGGGCACCGGCCGCTGGACGGTGCAGATCGCGCTCGACCTCGGCGTGCCGGTGTCCGGGATCGCCGAGGCGGTCTTCGCCCGTTCCCTGTCCGGGCACGCCGCGCTGCGGGCGGCCTCACGGTACCTGGCCGGCCCGAAGGCCGCACCGCTCGGCGAGGCGGAGGCCTCCGCGTTCGCCGACCGGGTCGAGCAGGCGCTGTACGCCTCGAAGATCGTCTCCTACACACAGGGCTTCCACGAGATCGCCGCGGGCAGCGAGGAGTACGGCTGGGACATCGACCTCGGCGCCGTCTCCGCGATCTGGCGGGGCGGCTGCATCATCCGCGCGGCCTTCCTGGACCGCATCCGCGCCGCGTACGACGCCCGGCCGGACCTGCCGAGCCTGCTGTCCGACGAGACGTTCGCCCGGGAGATCGCCGCGGCGCAGGACGACTGGCGCGAGGTGCTGGTCGCCGCGACCCGCCAGGGCGTGCCGACGCCCGGCTTCGCCGCGGCCCTCGCGTACTACGACGCCCTGCGCGCCGAGCGCCTGCCGGCCGCCCTCACCCAGGGGCAGCGTGACTTCTTCGGCGCGCACACCTACCGCCGTGTCGACCGCGACGGCTCCTTCCACACGCTGTGGGGCGGCGACCGGTCCGAGGTGCCGGCGTGAGCCGTGGCCGCGGGCGGTGACGCGCCGCCCTTAGGCCGATCGACCTCTGCGCGCCGGTACGCCGGTACGCGAAGACGGTGGGCGCCCCATGAGGGCGCCCACCGTCTCCTTGTATGAGGTGAGGTGTGCCGGAGGGCCGCTGTGCCCGGGGGCGGCAGCCGAGGGCGGGCGGCCTGAAGGTCCGCCGGTGAGCCGGGGGCGGCCGGTGTGCCCGTCCGCCCGTGAACCGGGGGCCGCCGGCCTGCCCGTCCACCCGTGAACCGGGGGCCGCCGGCCTGCCCGTCCACCCGTAAACCAGGGGCGGACGGCCTGCCCGTCCACCCGTGAACCAGGCGCGGACGGCCGGCCCGTCCCACGTGCGCTGCCGCACGGCTCGGTCCCGGTGCCGGCTCAGGACAGCGGCGGTCCCGGCTCAGGGTTCGGCACCGGCTCCGGTCCTGGTGGAATGGGGGACGGAGAGGGTTCCGGAGGCGGGCCGGGGTGCGGCCCCGGCGGCGGTGGGGTCGGTTCCGGGCCCGGCGGCGGTTCCGGTGTCGGGACCGGGTGCGGCTGCGGGGGCTCGGGGTCCGGGCCCGGCAGCGGTTCCGGCCCGGGCCCCGGTGTGGGCGAGGGCGGGACGGGATCGGGGTACGGGTTGGTCATGGCGTCCTCCCGCCAGTCGGTGGAGATCGGCTCTGGACTCATCCCCCGCCTACCCGACGTCGGCGCGCCCAGTCACCGGCGGTCACCCGGCGGCGCCACCGCGAGGGCCCGGCCGGACCCACGCGGTGGGGCGGAAGCACTCCCGACCCGTGGCGTGGCGTGTGGCAGAACACCCACCCCACGGGTCACTCCGTCCCCGGTTCCGCGCCTGGCCGCGCCTCGTCACGCAGGGCGTCGAAGGCCACGGCGTGGACGGGGCGCGAGAGGGTCCGGGCGGGCGAGCGCGGAAGCGGTGGACCGGCTCAGAAGCGCTCCGGGTGGGCCCTGAGCCAGTCCTTCGCTGCGAGCAGCAGCCCCGGGTCGGCCGCCGGGGCCTCGTCGGGGTGCCGTTCGGCCCACTTGGCCACATACGGGCACAGCGGAGCCACGGCGACGCCCTCGCGCCGGGCGATGCCGTACAGCTCGCGCGCCAGTGAGCCCGCGATGCCCTTCCCCTCGTGGGCCGGTTCCACGATCGCGTGGACCGGGACCAGGGCGTGCCCGGCGCTGTCGAGGACGAAGTACTCGATGTGGCCCACCACTTCGCCGTCGCCGACCGCTTCCAGCCGTCCGGCGGCGCGGTCATCGCCGATCTCGATGTCGCTCATGGGCACGCTCCTGGTCCGGTGGGGCTACCGCTGGGCCGTGACCGCCTGCGGGCTGCGTTCCTGGTCCGAGCCCGGCACCGGTGCGGACGGGTCGTCACCCAGCGCCACGATCCGGTTGTCGCGGTCCACGTGCACGACCCGGGGCTCCAGCGCCCGCGCCTCGGCGTCGGTCACCTGAGCGTAACTGATGATGATCACCAGATCACCGGGGTGGACGAGGTGCGCGGCGGCCCCGTTGATGCCGACGACACCGGAACCGCGCTCGCCCTCGATGACGTACGTCTCCAGCCGGGCGCCGTTGGTGATGTCGACGATGTGGACGAGTTCGCCGGGCAGCAGATCGGCGGCGTCGAGCAGGTCCGCGTCGATGGTCACGGATCCCACGTAGTGCAGGTCGGCCTGGGTGACGGTGGCGCGGTGGATCTTGGACTTGAACATGGTACGGAACATCGGGGCACTCCCAGAAGTAGGCTCCCTGCCTGCGTCTTCGCAGGTCAAGGGCTGTTTTCTCACCCTACAACGAGCCGCTTGCCCGGGCAGCCGTCCCCGAGTTCCCCCGGACCCGCGCCGGCCCGGCGCCGTGTTTCCTGACGGGGCGTCGGACACCGGAAGAGGCAACCCGAGGTCGCCCTCGCCTTCTCCGGGCCGCCCGCACAAGCGACTTGGGCCAGCGTACGCAACAGTCACCGAAGACCTGCGTGACGGTCACCACAGCGGGGACTCCACGACACGCGTGCCCGCGCGCGCCGCCGTCAGCGGTCGTGCTCGTGTGCCTGCCGCAGGGAGGCGACGGCACGGTCGACCAGCTCGGGGAGCGCCGAGCGCACCGCTTCGCTCAGGCCCGCGCCGAGCTCGGTGCCGGCCACTTCGACGGCGTGCACCACGAGCGTGCGGGGCAGGCGGCCCAGGGCCTCCGCCAGTGCGAGGCACTCCCCCAGCCCGAGCGCGTGCGTACTCGCGGTGCCCGCGCAGCGGTCGGCCGCCTCCGCAGCCGTCAGAGTGTGCAGCTCACCCGGCCGGGCCGGCCGGGCACGGAGAGCCTCCACCACGACCACCGTGTCCGCGCCGTGCCACAGGTCGAGCATGCGTGCGGGTTCACCGTCGCTGACGGCCAGGACGGTGCCGTCGGGCACACGGCTGCGCAGAGCCTCCACCACCGCCGGACCGACCCCGTCGTCGCCGCGCAGGGGGTTGCCCACGCCGATCACGACCACCCGGCCGCTCAAGGACGTTCCACGGTGACGTCGAGGAAGTGGGCGGCGCAGGAGATGCAGGGGTCATGGTTGCGGATGGCCCGTTCGCACAAGTGGGTGAGCTCCTCGTCGTCGGCGGCCGGCCCGGTCCGGCCCAGACGCGCCTGGACCACCCTGCGCACGTCCTCCTCGATGGCCGTCTGGTTCTGGGCCGTGGGAGGCACGATGCGGGCCGCGGTGAGCGTGCCGTCCTCCGCGAGGGCGTAGCGGTGGTACAGCAGCCCCCGGGGCGCCTCGGTGGCCCCGCTGCCGGTCCCCCGGCGCGGCGGGACCTCGACGGCCGGCCGGGAAGGCCGTTCGTATCCGTCGATGATCCGCAGGGCTTCCTCGACGGCGTGCACCACCTCCACGGCGCGTACGACGATGCTCCGGAACGGGTTGTCGCAGACGGCGCCGGTCACCGGGTCGCCCAGCCCGGCGTCCCGCGCCGCCTCGGCGGCCACGGGGTGAAGCCACCGGCCGCTGATCGCGTAGCGGGCCAGTGGGCCGGTCAGGTAGCGGCGGCCGTCGAGAGTGGCGGTCAGGGCGGTGGAGTGCGGTACCTGTTCTTCGCGGACGTGCTCTTCGAAGTGGCGCAGGGGGAACTCGCGCAACCCGGGGCTTTGTCCGTGAGCGGTGGTGACCGCGGGTGTCCCGGAGTCGATGGCGTAGCGGCCGGGGTCGCGCAGCGCGAACAGGTCGTGGTCGCACACGGCGTCGGGGAAGTCGAACCCCGCCACCCAGTGGACGGTCTCCAGGGCCTCCTCGCGGGCCTGCCGCAGCCGTTCCGCCAGTGGACGCAGGTCCTGCGGTGACGGTGTCCGGTAGAAGCCGCCGATCCGGACGTTGACCGGGTGGATGGGGCGGCCGCCGAGCTGTTCGAGCACCGCGTTGCCGGCCTGTTTGAGCCTCAGGCCCCGCTCGACCGCGGCCCGCTGGTCGCGGGCGAGTTCCACGACGTCCGCCCGCCCGAGGAAGTCGGGGGCGTGCAGCAGGTAGATGTGCAGGGTGTGGCTCTCGATCCACTCGCCGCAGTACAGCAGGCGGCGCAGGTCCGCGAGAGGTCCGTCCACCGTGACCCCGCAGGCGTCCTCGACGGCCCGGCAGGCGCTCATCTGATACGCGACCGGGCAGATGCCGCAGATACGGGCGGTGATGTCGGGAGGCTCGGTGTGGCCCCGGCCGGTCAGGAAGGCCTCGAAGAATCGCGGTGGTTCGTAGATGCGCAGCCGCGTCTCGGCGACCGTGCCACGCTCGACGCGCAGGTGGAGAGCGGCCTCGCCTTCCACCCTGGCCAGCGCGTCCAGTCGCAGGACGCGGGTTCCGCGATGGCTCATGCGGGCCTTTCCGGGCGGGTTTCCGTGCCGGCCGGAGGGCTGTGCCGCTCCTCGGCCGCGAGGTCGGGTACGGGGGCATACTCGGGCGACGCGGCGTTGAAGGTGTGGAAGACACGCCGGATGTCCCGCTCGCTCATCCCGTCGCGGCGCAGCTGCGCGACCATGGAGCGCAGGTTCGGCCCGTTCGAAGGTCCGAAGCAGCCGTAGCACCCGCGTCCGTAGGCGGGGCACAGGGCGCCGCATCCGGCGTGCGTGACCGGGCCCAGGCAGGGGGTGCCGTGGGCCACGGTGATACAGGTGGTGCCGCGTCGCTTGCACTCGAAGCAGACGCTGTGGTCCGAGATCTGGGGTTTGCGTCCGGCCAGATAGGCGGTGACGACTTCCAGGAGCTGGCGGCGGTCGATCGGGCAGCCGCGCAGTTCGAAGTCGACCGGGACGTGGGCCGAGACCGGCGTCGAGGTCTCCAGCGTGGCGATGTACTCCGGCTCGGCGTAGACCGCGGCGAGGAAGTCGTCTACGTCGGCGAAGTTGCGCAGTGCCTGGACGCCGCCCGCGGTGGCGCAGGCTCCGATGGTCACCAGACGCCGGGAGATGCGTCGGACGTGACGGATGCGCTCGGCGTCCTCCGCGGTGGTGATCGAGCCTTCGACCAGGGAGAGGTCGTACGGCCCCCGGCCGTCCAGCCGCGCACGCTCTCCATCGGCGCCCTCGACCGGGGTCATCTCGATGAAGTGGTCGATCCGTACGCGCCCGGTGAGGCCGAGGAGCTCGTCCTCGCAGTCCAGCAGGGTCAGCTGGCAGCCGTCGCAGGAGGCGAACTTCCACACGGCGAGCGCCGGCCGGGTGCGAATGACCGGGCCGAGGTCGGTGACCATGTCACAACTCCCTCACGAGCAGCAGGTCCGCCACACGGTCGTAACCGACGACCGGCCCGTCGCGGCACAGCAGGAGCGGTCCGAGCTGGCAGTGGCCGCAGTGGCCGGTGGCGCAGCGCATGTTGCGTTCCAGGGACACCTGGACTCGGTGCGGGGCCAGGCCGCGGACCAGCAGGTCACGGGCGGTCTGGCGCATCATGACCTCGGGCCCGCACACCAGCGCGCAGGTCCGTTCGGGACGCAGGTCGAGGCGGTTGAGGAGCGTGGTGACCACGCCCACCGAGCCCTCCCAGCCGGGGCCGGGCCGGTCGGCGGTCACCTCCACGCGGGCGGGCCCGCGCCAGCTCTCGATCTCGTCCCGGTACAGCAGGTCGGCGGGGGTGCGGGCGCCCACCAGGACCGTGAGCCGGCCGTAGGCGGCCGGCCGGTCCAGGACGGCGTGCACGACCGGCCGCAACGGAGCCAGGCCGATGCCGCCCGCGATCACCAGCACGTCGTGGCCGGCTGCCGCGTCGAGGTTCCAGCCGGTGCCGTACGGGCCGCCGAGCCCGACGGCGTCGCCCGGCCGCAGCCGGTACAGCGCGGTCGAGACCGCACCCACCGCGCGCACCGTGTGCACGAGGCCCCCGTGGCGGCCGCGCAGGGCGCTGGCCGAGATGGGCGCCTCGCCGACCCCGAACGCGTAGATCATCGCGAACTGGCCCGGTGCGAACGGCGGGAGTTCCCGTCCGGCCGGTACCAGTTCGATCGACCGCGTGTCGGCGGTCTCGGCCCGGGTGTCCGCCACGCGGTACGGCAGCGGGGGCGGCACGGTGGTCATGGCCGCCCGCTCTCCGGCAGCCGTGTGGCCGCGGGAGCGGCCGGCAGCGCGGGAAGCCCTGTCACGACGCCGTTCCCTCCCCCGCTGCGGACTGCGTCCAGTCGTGCAGGGCGGCGGCTTCCTCGGTGATGTCGATGCCGACCGGGCACCACACGATGCAGCGTCCGCAGCCCACGCAGCCGGACGAGCCGAACTGGTCGTACCAGGTGCCGAGCTTGTGGGTCATCCACTGCCGGTAGCGGCTGCGCGCGGAGGCGCGGACCGGGCCGCCGTGCAGGTGGGAGAAGTCCAGGTCGAAGCACGAGTCCCACAGCCGCCACCGCTCCGCGTGGTCGCCGGTGAGATCGGTGACGTCCTCGGTGGTGGTGCAGAAGCAGGTGGGGCACACCATGGTGCAGTTACCGCAGGTCAGGCACCGTCCGGCGACGTCGTCCCAGCGGGGCGCGTCGAGGGTTCCGGCCATCAGCTCCCGCAGGTCGGCCTCGGGCATGGTCCGTCCCATCCGGCCCGCGGCGGCGGTGACGGCCGCGCGGGCGGCCTCCCGGGTTTCCGGGCGGGCCGGGCGAGCGGGAAGTTCGGCCAGGATCTCCGCTCCTTCCCGGCTGCCCTCGCGGACCCAGAACCGGTGCCCGTCCTCATCGACCACTTCGGTCATCACCAGGTCGCAGCCGGAGCCGGCGGCGGGTCCGGTGCCCATCGACACGCAGAAGCACGTGGCGCCGGGTTCCGTGCACTCGACCACGATCAGCAGCGCCCCGGAGCGCCGCCCCTCGTAGACGGGGTCGCGGTGGGCCCCGCCGGTCAGCACCCGGTCCTGGACGGCGATGGCCCGCAGGTCGCAGGGGCGCACGCCCAGGAAGGCGTACCGACCGGGCGCGGTGCGGTCGCCCGTGAAGACCAACTGCCCTTCCACCCGGTCGGCGCTCCACTCCCGCACGCGCGGCGGGTGCAGGAACGGCTTCCACGACTGCGGGCCCGCCGCGTTCGCGAAGGCCGCGCCGTCCGTCCGCTCCCGCAGCCGGTACCGTCCGGCCTCCAGCTCCACGCCCCAGCCGTACGGCAGCTCCTCGGCCGACTGAAGCTCCGCCAGCACGATCGCGCCGTCCCGTACCGTCGGCCCGACCACGGTGAACCCGCGCCGCACCAGCACGTCCACGAGCGCGGCCATCCCGTCCTTGCCCATGACGAGCCCGTCCGACGCGGCCGGGCTCGGGGTCACCTCGGCGTCGGCACTCATGACCGGCCTCCTCCAGCAGACGGACGGCACGTGGGTGCCCTGCCGTCCTTCCGGGCCCACGTCCGCAGCGTCTCCGGTGCGACGGCGGGCTGGTAGAGCCGTACGGGCAGGGCGGGGGCCCATTGGTCCCCCGGCCCGAGCCGGCCGCCGTGGCTCCGGGCAGGCGCCGGGGCGGCGCCACGGCGACCCGTGCGCTCGGCGGCCGCGAGCCGCGGGGCCACGCGGCCCAGCGGCGGGGACCCACCACCGGTGCCGGGGGTCAGGGGGTGACCGTGGACCACCGGGCCCGCACCGGCCTCGCGCTGCGTGCCACCGGGTACGGCATGCCTTCCTGGGCCGTGGACGGCATACCCTGGCCGCCGACCACAGGGCCACGGACGGTGCCGCGGGAGCGCGCCGCCTCACGGCGGCCGACCGGCTGCTGCTGGGTCCGTCAGGAGCGTGGTCCCCGGCGCCGCCTCGGCCCCCGGGTCCCTCCGCGCCCGCGGCGGCCGTCACGAGCGGTTGCCGTCACACATCGGTGGGGGAACGGCGAGCGTCGTCCCTTCGGTACGCGATGTGTGCGCTGACCGAGACCACGCCGTCGACGCCGCGGCACAGCCGCTCGATGACGGGGACCAGGCTGCCGTACTCCACGGTGCCGCCGAGGGTGACCCGCCCCTCGCGCACCTCGACCGTCACGTCCGGCGGTTCGAGGCCCATCGTGTGCCGCAGCACGTCCCCGGTGATCTCCTCGCGGATGGCCTCGTCACGGCGCAGGAGCGAGGCCGTGTGCGGCATCCCGGCCGGGCGACGGGTCCAGGGCGGTGTCGCTCGGCCGGCTGTGAGGTCCGGGCGGACCGGGTGACCGGGACCCCGTCAGCCGCGCACGGCGGCGAAGGGGCCGCCCTCGCCGAACGCGAGCCGCCCGAAGTTCTCGCCGATGCGGCGGTGTCCCGCCTGATCGGGGTGGACCTCGTCGGGCAGCGGGAGTTCCGCGTAGTCCCGCTCGCCGTAGAGGTCACGGCCGTCGAGGTAGTGGAGGTTCGGGTCGTCGGCCTTGCGCTGCTCGACGATCCGGGCGAGTTCGTCACGGATGACGTTGAGCGTCAGACGTCCGGCGGCCACTTCGGCCGGATCGCCCGTCGCCTTGAACCGCAACGTGCCGCCGTCGAAGTCCGGCGCGAGCGGGCCGGGGGTGTCCTCCTGCACCGGGCACAGGATGGGGGACACGACCAGCAGCGGCGTGGCCGGATGCCCTTCGCGGATGGTGTCGAGGAAGCCGTGGACCGCGGGGGTGAAGGCGCGCAGGCGCATGACGTCGGCGTTGACGACGTTGATGCCGACCTTGACGCTGATCAGGTCGGCGGGTGTGTCCCGCATCGCGCGGGCGGTGAACGGATCCAGCAGCGCGCTGCCGCCGAACCCCAGATTGATCAGTTCCACTCCGCCCAGGGCGGCGGCCAGAGCCGGCCAGACCGCCGTCGGATGCGTGGCGTTGGAGCCGTGGCTGATCGAGCTGCCGTGGTGCAGCCACACCCTGCGCCCACTGTCGGACGCGCGCTCGACGGGGGCGTCGGTGCGCAGCGCGATCAACTCGGTGATCTCCGTGTGCGGGAGCCAGATCTCGACGTCCTTGTCGCCCGCCGGCAGATCGGCGAACCGGGCGGTGCCGGCCGGGCCCTCCGACAGCTCTGAGGACTGGGTGAACATGTCGGTGATCGTGCGCACGTTGCCGCCGGCCACCGTGGCCTGGGCCGCCAGACGGCCGTCGACCAGAAGGTCGTACACGCCGTCCGCCGGGGCGGGGAACCCTCGGTAGACCCGCTTGGTGGGCAGCGTGTCCAGTTCGACGACGGTGGCGCGGGTGCGGAAGGCCAACCGCACACCGGAGGGCTGGGCCTCGGCCACGGCGAGCTGGTCGTCGGGGATCTGCCGGCGCGCCCGGGCGGGCAGCCGGTGCGGCAGCAGGCCGTGCGCGGTCGCCTCCGCATCGAGGAAGCCGCGCAGGAGGTCCACGGTGACAGGTGTGGTGATCCAGTCGCGTTCGGTGCTCATTGCCTCAACCTTTTGACGGTCATTCCGGATTGCTCGTGTGCGCCGGTGCGCCAGTGCGCCGCGCCGGATACGGCGCGGCTCCCACTCGGTCAGGCCGTGGCCCGGTTCCGCAGCAGAGCGTCGAGGGAGTCCACGATCCAGGCCCAGGATTCCCGCGCGTCGGGGGCGCTGTGCTCGAACCCTCCGGCCAGCTCCAGACTGACGAAGCCGTGGAAGACACTGCCCAGCATCCGCACCGCGTGCGTCTGGTCCGGCTCCGTCAGGTCGTAGCCGCGCAGGATCGCCCGCGTCATCTGTGCGTGCCGCACCCCGGCACTGGCGGCCGCCGTCTCGGGATCGAGCCGGAGCCGTGCGGCGGCGTAGCGACCGGGGTGCTCCCGGGCGTAGTCCCGGTAGGCGTCCGCGAAGGCGGCCAGGGCGTCCTTGCCCGCCCGCCCGGCCAGGGCGTCGGCTACCCGGTCGGCGAGTTCCTCCAAGGCGAACAGGGCGATCCGCGTTTTGAGTTCCTGGGAGTTCTTCAGGTGCGAGTACAGACTCGCGACCTTCACGTCGAACCGCCGGGCGAGCGCGGAGACCGTGACCTGGTCGAAGCCGACCTCGTCGGCCAGTTCCGCTCCCGCCCGGGTCAGCCGCTCCGGAGTCAGCCCTGCTCTAGCCATCATCATCCTCCCGTCCAGCGACAAGAGTATCGCATTTGCCTAAAGCTTTTAGGCAACCTACCCTGCCGCTCGTGAGACCACTGACCGAGCGGGAGATCCGCACCGCCTTCGTGAACTGCACCAAAGGCCAGGCCAAGCGTCTGCCCGTCCCCCACGACCTGGCCGAGCGGCCGTGGGACGACCTGGACTTCCTCGGCTGGCGCGACCCGCAGGCCCCCGACCGGGCCTACCTCGTCACCGAGCTGGACGGCCGCCCGGTGGCCCTCGCCCTGCGCGGCTCCGGCGCCGCCTCCTGGCAGACGCGGCGCAGCATGTGCTCGATGTGCATGACCAGCCACACCGGAGGCGTCTCCCTCATGGTCGCCGCGAAAGCCGGCAGGGCCGGGCAGCAGGGGAACTCCGTGGGCGCCTACATGTGCAGCGACCTCGCCTGCCCGCTGTACGTTCGCGGCAAGAAGGACGCGGGCATCGGCGCACGCCTCCCCGAATCGCTCACCCTGGAGGAGAGGATCCAGCGCACCGTTGCGAACCTCGCCGTGTTCATCGCCAGGGTCACCGCATGAAGCTGCCGGCCGCTCGAGCGGCATCTTCCTGTCGGACGTGACGTGGCGTCAGCTCGACGCAACGCGGGGGTCGAAATGAAGGGGTTCAGGATGGCCGGAAGCGGCCAGGACCGCCTTCCCGCCGCGCTGTCCGGTGGGCATGACCGAGGAGGGCAGCATGGCAGGGGAAGCCGGCGAGATCGTTCTGAGCAAGCAGGATCTTCGTGAGGTCACCGCGTTCGCTGCGGCGTGCGCGGAGGGCGTCCTGGAGATATTCGAGGTTGATCAGCCGGACGACTCGCGGCCTCGGGACGCCATCAGTGCCGCGTGGGCATTCGCCCGGGGCGGCGAGCGCGGGAAATCTTTGCGCGACGCGGCGTCGGCAGCCCTCAAGGCAGCCAAGAGCGCGCACACGGCGGCTGCGCGCGAGGCAGCGTGGGCAGCGATGTCCGCGGCAGGCGCCGCCTATCTGCATCCGCTGGCCAAGGCCACCCAGGTCAAGCACATTCTCGGGGCCGGCGCTTACGCAGCCAGAGCGGCCGAAATCGTCGCCGACGACGATCGGAGCGTCGGTGCTGAACACCTCGAGCGGATGACGCACCGTGCGACACCGGTCGTCATCGACGTGCTCAAACGCTTCCCGAGAGCGCCGGATGGCGGCGGACGCGTTGCCGAGTTGATCCGCATGCTGGACGCCGACCTTCGCGCCCTCTCTGAACGAACCCATGGATGAGGCCCGGTCCGGGTGCGTGGGAGCGTGCCTTCGCACCGCCGCTTCAAGCATCCACGTGGCTTGGGAGTCGGCCGCAGGCTGCGTCAGCGAGTGCCTGACATCCCTCATTGCGAGGCTGCCCATCCGAAATTGCGAGGCTGCCCATCCGAACGCTGACTGGCCCCGAAACCGGCCTGAGGGCCCGTCAGCTTGCTGACGGGCCCTCAGGCGCATTTGGGCAGAGCGGTGATGTGATGGCTGCGGCCGACAAGAAGTGCCCGCGACGACGCGCCTCTCAGGGACCTTCTTTCCGGGCCTCGGCGTCATGCCGTGTCCCTGTGCAGCCCGGATGCGTCAGGACTCAGGACGGTGGCATGAGCACCGAGTCGATGACGTATATGGTGGCGTTCGCGACCTTGATGTTGCCGCAGACGATGCTCGCTTTCCCGTTCACCTTGAAGTTGGTGCCCGATCCCGACGTGGTCAGCGTGCTGCCTTCCACCGTCTTGAAGGAACCGTTGGAGAGCTGGCCCGGGGCGATCTGCTTGTCCACGACGTGGTAGGCCAGCACCTCCTTGAGCTGTTCCCGATTGCCCAGCAGCGAGTTGAGCTGCGACACCGTGACCTTCTGGAAAGCCTGGTTGTTGGGCGCGAAGACGGTGATGTGGGGCCTCCGGTCGAGGGTGCCGTTCAGCCGCGCCCTGACCACGGCGGAGACCAGCTGGCTGAGTTGCGGATACGCGGCCGCGGCTTCCGTGACCCTGTCCTTCGACGTGTCGGCCTTCTGGTTGAGCGCCGAACAGGCTGGGCCGAACGTCCCCGACGGGCTGGGGGACGGACTCTGCGCGTGGCCTTGGGAGGTCAGGCCGCCAAGCGTGAGGGGAATGGCGATCGCAGTTGCCGTGGCCGCTTTTGCCGTACGTGTAGCAGTGAACCCCATAGCGAGTTTCCTCCGTGAGGCGTGAACGCTGCACGAGTCTGCGAGGCGGAATACATCGTCTCCACTCGACCGGGGGCACGCCCTGATACGGGCCCCGTCACCGCCCCGTCCAACGAATAGGGTAGCCAGCCAATGTCCGTCCCTGCATCTTGAAGCCCGGGTCCGCCATACGGTCAAGGACCCCGCCGCCTGCCGTCCTTCGGGCACCGGGCCTCATTCTGCACTCGTGCGCGCGCCTTGCGCGGTGATGGAAACGAGAAGGGGAACAGGGCCTTGAAGCGGTGATCGGTTCGCTGAGTGCGGTGACTGCCTCCTGCTTCCCATCACTGACGGTCACGGGACGTCCTACCGTGTGGCGCACTCCGGGCAGTACGCAGGGTGACTGTCCCGGCGCGGACGGTGTGATGTACGGGGTGTACGGCGTGACCCGGACGGGCTTGCGCCGGTTCGTCCCTGCACAGGAAACAGGGTGGTGGTGCGGCATGGCGGCGCAGTCGGGTACGGGGGTTCCCACGGGCGGCGAGGCGGACGGTACGGACGAGGTGGCGGACCTGTTCCGCGCCCTGGGCCGGCAGATCAAGGTCGCCCGGGAGCGGGCCGGGCTGAGCCAGAAGGAACTGGGCGACCGGATCGGGTACGGCGAGGAGATGATCTCCTCGGTCGAGCGGGCACGGCGGACGCCCCAGCCCGAACTGCTGGCCGCGGTGGACCGGTTGCTGGACTGCGGCGGTCTGCTGGCGTCGGCCGCGGAGGACGTGGAACGGGCGAAGACCCGGCGCAGGGTGCGGCATCCGGAGTGGTTCCGGGACTATGCGCGGTTGGAGGCGGAGGCGGTCGAGCTCTGCTACTTCGCCAACCAGGCGGTACCGGGCCTGTTCCAGACCCAGGAGTACGCACGTGCCGTGTTCGCCAGTCGGCAGCCCCTCTTCGACGAGGACACCATCGAGCAACGCGTCGCCGCGAGGATGGCCCGGCAGGCACTGATGACCCGATGGCCGGCGCCGACCGTGAGCGCCATCATCCAGGAGAGCGTCCTGCGCCAGCCGTTCGGCGGCCCAGTGGTGCAGCGTGGGCAGGTGGAACAGCTCGTCCGCATCGGCCGGTTGCGGCACGTCGAGATTCAGGTCATGCCGACCGCGAGCGAGGACCATGCAGGCATGGGCGGCCCGTTCACGCTGCTCACCCCGAAGGGCAGGCCGCAGGTCGCCTATCTGGAGGTCCAGCACTTCAGCCGCCTGGTCACCGACCCGGAAGAGGTACGCGTCCTGGCCGCGAAGCATGGCAGCATCCGAGGGCAGGCACTTGCCCCACGCGAGTCCTTGTGCCTGCTCGAGAAGATGCTGGGAGACCTATGAACACCGAACAGTCCGCGCGGCTTCACTGGTTCAAGAGCAGTTACAGCGGTGACGAGGGAGGCGAGTGCGTAGAGGTCGCCGCCGGCGCGACCGCCGTACACGTACGGGACTCCAAGGAGCGCGGTGGACCCCGGCTCGCGTTCGCGCGGGGCGCGTGGGCCGGATTCGTCGCGGGCCTGGGACGGAATCGGGTCTGACCCGCCGCGTCCCGAGCCCGTCTCTGCCGGCCGGGCACCGCGCCTCGACCTCGCGGGTGAAGCCGGCGGCGTCGGGCGTTCGACGGCTGGCGGCCCGACACACGGAAAGCGCCCGCTCGACGGCGGACGGCAGGTGGGGCGGACACGGCCGGCTCCCGGTTGCCGTCGGCAGCCGGGAGCCCCGGCTGCCGTTCATGCCGTAAAGAGAAGGATCCCGTGGCCGGGAATTGGGCTCGGACATTGCGGCGCGCGCTTGTTCGAATTGATGCGCGTAGGTGCAATCAGTGAGCCCAACTGAACGACGGTCACCTCGGGGGCGTGCCGAAAAACCTCCGGGAATCTGCTTGCCGGCTTTTCTCAGGAACCATCTGAGATAACATATAAGAATGGTGGATACCAGCCGAGGCAGAGTTTCTGTCGACGTCGGTCGTCATCCGGCAGCGGCGTCGCCATGATCTGGGAAATACTCGTCCTGGGATGTGTGCTCAGTCTCGACAATTTCCGGGTGTCGATCGCGCTCGGCACCGTCCCATTCGGTCTGAAGCGCGCGGTGCAGGTCGCGCTGACCTTCGGCCTGTGGGACGCGGTCATGCCCCTGGCCGGAATGTTGATCGGTCACCAGATCGGGGAGTCCGTCGGGGACATCGCCGATGTGGTGGGCGCGGCCGCGCTCGGCGGGTACGGTCTCTACCTCGTCATCTCGGCTCTTCGGAACCCCGAGCCCGATGAGCTGGACCATCCGTGGGCATTGTTCGGAATTCCGTTGACGCTGAGCCTGGACAACTTGTTCGCCGGGGCGAGCCTGGGGCTCCTTGGGGTCTCGCCGTGGTTCTCGGCCGCCGTCTTCGGTGTCATGACGGCAGCGTTGTCGCTGGTCGGGCTGCAGCTCGGACGGGCAGCGGCGCGCCTCATCCGGATCCGCTCGGACCTGCTGAGCGGGGTCACCTTGATCATCGCCGCTGCGGCGCTGCCGTTGTGGTTCGGGGGCTAGCGTTCGCTCACTCGACCAGGACCCGGTCGGTGCGGGCGTGGGACCAGCCGGGGACCGGCGGCCCGCGAGCCGGCGTTGGCGGCCTCGACCACCCGGGTGACCAGCTCGTGGTCGGGCGACAGGTAGCAGACCGGGTCGGTGCGGGCGGCGTCGCCGGTGAGCAGGAACGCCTGGCAGCGGCATCCGCCGAAGTCGAGCTCCCGCCGGGGGCAGCTCCGGCAGGGCTCCGGCATCCAGTCGGTTCCCCGGAACGCGGTCATCACCGGGGACTCGGCCCAGATCCACTCCAGCGGGTCCTCCCGCACGCTGGCCCGCGGCAACGGCAGGGACTGGGCGGCCGGGCAGGGCAGGACGTCGCCGTTCGGCGTCACGGTCAGCTGCCGGGAGGCCCAGCCTCCCATGCAGGGCTTCGGGTAGCGGCTGTAGTAGTCGGGGATGACGTAGATGATGTCCATGCGGTCCCGCAACCGCTCGCGGGCGGCCCGCACGACGACCTCGGCCGCCTCGAGCTGCATCCGGCTCGGCAGCAGCGCGTCACGGTTCCGCCAGGCCCAGCCGTAGTACTGGGTGTTGGCCAGCTCCACCCGGTCGGCGCCCACCTCCTCGGCCAGCCCGAGTATGTCGGCGACACGGTCGATGTTGTACCGGTGCAGCACCACGTTCATGGTGAGCGGCCAGCCCAGTTCCTTGACCACGCCCATCGCCTCGATCTTGCGTCGGAAGGACGGGGTCCCGGCGATCCGGTCGGACGCGGCGGCTTCGTCGGCCTGGATGCTGATCTGCACATGGTCCAGGCCGGCAGCCCGCAGCTGCTCGGCTCTCGGACGCGAGAGGCCGATGGCACTGGTCACGAGGTTGGTGTAGAGGCCCAGGTCGTGGGCGTGCGCCACGATCTCCACCAGGTCGCGCCGCAGCAGCGGCTCCCCGCCGGACAGGTGGCACTGCAGAACCCCCAGGTCGCCGGCCTCGGCCAGTACCCGCCGCCACTCGTCGGTGGCCAGCTCGTCCCGGTAGTCGGCCATGTTCAGCGGGTTGGAGCAGTACGCGCAGGCCAGCGGGCAGCGATAGGTGAGCTCGGCGAGCAGTCCGAAGGGGCTATCCATCGTCGAGCTCCACCCAGCGCCGGGCGACCAGGCGGGACAGGAACTGCCGCACCTCGTCCTCGGGAACCGTCTGGTAGCGGGCGCCCAGCTCGGTCACGATCTCGGCCACGGTGTGCCGCCCGTCGCACAGCTCTAGGACGGCCGCGCCGCTGCCGTTCAGAACCACCACCGTCTCGGGGTGCAGCAGGATCCGGCGCTGCCTGGTCCGGCAGAAGGCCAGCCTGACGTGGCGCGCCAGCCGGGGCCGGTCCGAGCCGGACACCGCGACGCCGGGTCGGGTCCTGGTGCTGGTCCGGGTCGTTCCGGTAGGGGTCGGGTCCATGGTGCTCACTCCGGGTAGGCCTGGTCGATGCCGTCCATGAGGCTCCACAGGACGTCGCACTTGAACGACAGCGCGTCGACGGCGCACACCTGGGACTCGGTGGAGAGGCAGCGCTCGGTGACCACCTCGAGGGCGTGCTCGCAGTCACGGGGGGCCTGCTCCAGGCGGGCGCGGAAGTAGGCGAGGCCCTCGGGGTCGATCCACGGGTACCACCGCTCGAACGCGGCCAGCCGCGCCGCCATCAGGTCGGGCGCGAACAGCTCGGTCAGCGAGGAGGCCACCGCCTCCACCCACGGGCGGGTCCGGGCGAAGTTCACGTAGGCGTCGACGGCGAACCGCACCCCGGGTACCAGGTGCCGGTGGTCCAGGATCTCCTCGCGTGTCAGCCCCGCGGCCTCGCCGAGGCGCAGCCACGCCTCGATGCCGCCCTCGCCGGCGGTGCGGCCGTCGTGGTCGACGATCCGCCGGATCCAGCGGCGGCGGACCTCCAGGTCGGGGCAGTTGGAAAGGATCGCGGCGTCCTTGCGGGGGATGTTCTCCTGGTAGTAGAAGCGGTTGGCCACCCAGCCGCGGACCTGGCGGCGGCTCAGCCGGCCGGCGTTCATCCGGACGTGGAACGGGTGCTGGTCGTGGTACCGCCGCGCATGGTCCCGCAGCGCCTCGACGAAGCCGTCGGCGCCGATGTTCGTGGTCGTTGTCGTCACGGCTCTACACCTGGACCTCGAGGCCGTCCATGGCCACTTCCATGCCGCTCTCCTCCACGGTACGCCGCTCGGGCGTGTCCTCCAGGAGGACCGGGTTGGTGTTGTTCATGTGCACGAAGACCGTCCGTTCCACGCCGAGCGACGGGAGCTGCTCCAGGCTGCCGTGCGGACCGTCGATGGGCAGATGGCCCATCTCCCGGGACGTCCTGCCGGCCAGGCCGAGCCGTACGAGCTCGTCGTCGCGCCAGCAGGTCCCGTCGATGAGCAGGCATGCGCAGCCCTCGATCTCCACGCGCAGCGCCGGCGTCAGCGCTTGCACCCCTGGCAGGTACACCAGCGTCCCGCCGCTGCGCTCGTCGGTGAGCCGGTAGCCCACGACGCGGCCGTGGTCCGTACCGCCTCCGAACCGGTCGCGCTTGGTGGTGGGCACGTCGAACGCCCGGCAGGACAGCCCGTCCGCCAGGGCGAGGCCGGCGCCCGGGGTCACGGCCCGCCACTCGACCGGGCAGTAGCGTTCGAGCGTGCGCAGGATCCCCGAGCCGTCGCACAGGGTCCTGTGCACCGCCGGTGTGGCGTACAGCCGCAGGGCGCGGGTCTCGCGCAGCAGAAGCAGGCCCAGCGTGTGGTCCAGCTCGGCGTCGGTGAGCAGCACCGCCTCCAGCGGCGTCGCCCGGTCGTCGTGCGGGTGCAGGCCGGAGAAGGCCTCGATCTGGGTGCGGACGTCGGGCGAGGCGTTGATGAGGAACCACCGGCGGCGGTCGGCGCTGACCGCGACCGACGACTGGGTGCGCGCGAGACCGGCCCGGGAGCGGACCGCGGCGCACACCGGGCAGCCGCAGTTCCACTGGGGGGAGCCGCCCCCCGCCGCCGAACCCAGCACTCGCAGCAACACGCCCGTACTCCGTTCAGTGAGGATCGGGGTCCGTCGCCGGCCCGGCCCGTCTGTCGCCGTCCCGAGCCGCCGGAGGGCGCCGGACCGGGTCCGGCGCCCGTCCACGTCCGCTACTCCTCCTCCATCCGATCGAGGTACATGGTCACTTCGGCCGCGACTGTGATCTCGTCGAACTCGGGCGTCTCCCATACAGCGAGCTGAGACTCCATGGTTCACCTCCTCTCCGTCCGGATGGGGGCAGGCTCCGGGTCACGCGTTGCTACGCCGGTTCCGGGAGGGCGAAGGCGATCAGGGCGCTTCCGTGCCCCGCGCCGAGCATGCCGGGGAGGAACCCCTCGGCCCACCCGCCCCAGCCGACCGGCACGGCGATGTACTGCCTGCCGTCGACCATGTAGGTGGTCGGGCTGCTGTGGTGGCCGCTGCCGCACTGGAAGTGCCACAGCAGCTCCCCGGTGCGGGCGTCGAACGCGTCGAACTCCCCGGAGGGTTCACCGGCGAACACCAGGTCACCGCCGGTGGCCAGCACCGACGCGCACATCGGGAGTTCGTTCCGCCAGCGCCACTTCTCCTCGCCTCCTGCGTCGAAGGCGCTGATGGACCCCGCCATGTCATCGATGTCCACCTGAACGCCCGCGCCCCAGTACGGGATGCTCTCCTTGAACTCCCTGCGCCGCCGGGTGGCCGTGGCGCCGGTGTCCTGGACCGGGACGTAGAAGAGCCCGGTCTTCGGGCTGTAGGCCGCGTGGGTCCATTCCTTGGCGCCGGCCGGACCCGGGTAGAAGTGGACCGGTACGCCCTCCTGGTCCGGGTACACCTTGGGCGTGACCCGGCCGTCCCTCGTGATCGCCCCCCACGTGATGCGGTCCACGAAGGGCGTGATCTGGACCCTCTCGCCGTTCGTGCGGTCAAGGACGAAGAAGTAGCCGTTCTTGTCGAAGTGCCCGAGCAGCTTGCGCCCGTCGTGCTCGAACAGGATGCACTCGGCGATGCTGTCGTAGTCCCACACGTCGTGCGGGGTGCACTGGTAGTGCCAGCGGATCTGGCCGCTGTCCACGTCGACGGCGATGATGCTGTCGGTGAAGAGGTTGTCGCCCTCGCGGACGCCTCCGTCGAAGTCGGGCGCCGGGTTGCCGGTGCCGACGTACAGCAGGTTCGTCTCCGGATCGAAGGTACCGGTGACCCAGCAGTTCGCCCCGCCCCGTGCCCAGGCCTCGCCGCCGGCGGGCCAGGTCTCCGAGCCGGGCTCCCCCGGCTTCGGCACCGTGTAGCAGCGCCACTGGTGCTCGCCGGTCTCGAGGTCGAACGCGTCGAGGTGGCCGCGTACGCCGAACTCGCCGCCGGAACTGCCGACGATGACCATGTTCTTCACGACCAGCGGAGCGAGCGTGGCGCTCTCCCCGGCCCGGACGTCCCCGTAGGTCTTGTCCCAGACACGCTTGCCGTCGGTGGCGTCGAGCGCGATCACACGGGCGTTCGCCGTGACGAAGAAGACCTTCCCCCGGGCCACGGCGACCCCGCGGTTCACGTTTCCGCAGCACAAGGACACGTCGAAGGGGACCGCGTGCTTGTACCGCCAGATCTCCACACCCGTCTTCGCGTCGAGGGCCCAGAGCCAGCCGTCCCAGCCGGAGAGGAACATGACCCCGTCGACGACGACCGGGGCGGCCTCGAACGAGTAGGTCGACGCACCGGCGATCAGGCCGGTCGTGCCGGCCTGGAAGACCCATGCGGGGCCGATGCGCTTGACGTTCTCCGTGTTGATCTGGTCCAGCGGGCTGTACCGCTGCCCGTTGTAGGCGCCGTAGTAGGTGAGCCAGTTCTGGGGTTCCTCGCGGGCGTTGAGTATGCGTTCGTAGTTGACGTCGGCCACCACCGGCGGCGCGATGTCTCCCCCGGGGGTCTTGTAGTTGAGGGTTCCCTGGTCGACAGCCTCACCCGCGTCCACGTATGCGACGGTCATTGCCTCCTCCTCTCTACGGCCGCGGCTGTTCGGGACGGTCGAGGCGGGCCTCCGGCGGAGCCTCCCCCAGGACGACGATGGCCCCGGTCAGCCCCCGGCCCTCGTCATTGCCCGTGGGCGAGCTGAACCAGTAGTAGCCCGGCCCGTCGAGGTTGAGGGTCGCCCGCCCTCGCGAATGGTTCACCAGCCAGATGAACTTCCGGTCACCATTGCTCGGCAGGAGCGCGCAGTGCGTGTTCAGGTCGTCATTGACGATTTCGAGCTCGATATCGCCTCCATGGGGCATGACCAGAATCGAGGGATCCCAGGTCAGCTCGTCCGGGTGGATGCGAATGGTGGCCTGCATACGGCCATCCGGCTTCTCGGCGGCCTGCCCTATGGTCCCGCATCCCAGCACTTGACCCAGCGTTGCTTTGTTCTGTACGTTCAACCCGACTTTGTCCAGCAGGTCGGATCGCTCCTGCGCAGTCGTCATCGGGCTTCACTCTCCTCGTCCCGGAACTCATGTCCGTTTCGCATCGGTGGCGCTGACGGGGGCACCTCGCAGCCGGTTGCACACCTCCGCCCGGCGAAAATGTTCTCCGAATTGACCTCGATATTTCTTCACGTCGCCGATTGCCCGGCCGTATCGACGGTCAAGGACCCGCGCCACGCCGGGTGAATCACTCTGCAAAAGGGTGGCGAATTGGCACTCAATAGGCACGCTACGCCGGATGAATCACACCGACAAGGGTGAGCTCCGGTTCGGGCCCCCTCATGCCGTTCGTCCGCGCTCAGGCACCGTTCGTACCCGATGTGCCGCCGCTGGGAGGAGCCGGGCTGCACCGCGTGGCGCCGGGGCCGGCGGCAGATCCGGTCAAGCGCCGCCGGTCGACCACGGCTGGCCGGTCACGACGCCGCTCCCGGCATCCGGGCCCCGACAGGCGATCGGGCGAGGTCGTACCGGTCGAGGTTCATGACCTTGTCCCAGGCGGCGACGAAGTCGTGCACGAACTTCTCCCGTGCGTCGTCGCCGGCATAGACCTCCGCGACGGCACGCAACTCGGAGTTCGAGCCGAAGACGAGGTCGACGCGGCTACCGGTCCACTTGACCTCGCCGGTGGCGCGGTCGCGGCCCTCGAAGGTCTCGGCGTCCGCGGACGCCGGCGTCCATTCCGTGCCCATGTCGAGCAGGTTCACGAAGAAGTCGTTGGTCAGCGACCCGGGCGCCGAGGTGAAGACACCCAGCGGCGACTGCTGGTGGTTGGCGCCCAGCACCCGCAGGCCACCCACGAGGACCGTCATCTCGGGCACGCTCAGGTTCAGCAGGTTCGCGCGGTCGACCAGCAGGTGCTCCGGCCGCAGCCGGTCGCCCTTGCCGCGGTGGTAGTTGCGGAAGCCGTCCGCTGCCGGCTCGAGCGGGGTGAAGGAATCCGGGTCGGTCCACTCCTGCGTGGCGTCCGTGCGTCCCGGAGCGAAGGGGACCCGGACGTCGTAGCCGGCGGTCCTGGCGGCCTGCTCGACGGCGGCGGCCCCGCCGAGCACGATGAGGTCGGCCAGCGAGATCTTCTTGCCTCCGGTCCGGGAGGAGCTGTTGAAGGACATCTGGATCTGCTCCAGGGTGCGCAGCACCTGTGCCAGCGTGCCGGGGTCGTTGACCTCCCAGCCCCGCTGCGGCTCGAGGCGGATGCGCGCGCCGTTCGCCCCGCCGCGCTTGTCGCTGACGCGGAACGTCGAGGCCGACGCCCACGCGGTCGAGACGAGCTGGGAGACCGACAGCCCGGAGGCGAGGATCCGGCTCTTCAGCGCGGCGATGTCCGCCGCCCCGACGAGCTCGTGGTCCACGGCGGGGACCGGGTCCTGCCAGCGCAGCGTCTCCCGGGGGACCAGCGGTCCGAGGTAGCGCTGGACCGGGCCCATGTCGAGGTGGGTCAGCTTGAACCAGGCCCGGGCGAACGCGTCCGCGAGCCGGCCCGGATTCTCCAGGAAGCGCCGCGCGACCGGCTCGTAGACCGGGTCCAGCCGCAGCGCGAGGTCGGTGGTCAGCATGGTCGGGGCGTGGGTCGTCGACGGGTCGTGGGCGTCGGGCACGGTGCCGGCCCCGCCGCCGTCCCTCGGGGTCCACTGCCACAGACCCGCGGGGCTCAGCCCCAGATCCCACTCGAAGCCGAACAGGGTCTCGAGGAAGCTGTTGTCCCACCTCGTAGGGGTGGGTGTCCATGTGCCCTCGAGCCCGCTGGAGATGGCGTCCGCGCCCTTCCCGGTGCCGTAGCTGCTCCTCCAGCCCAGGCCCTGCTCCTCCAGGGCGGCGCCTTCGGGTTCCGGGCCGAGGTGGGCGTCCGGGGCGGCCGCGCCGTGGGTCTTGCCGAAGGTGTGGCCGCCCGCGATCAGCGCGACGGTCTCCTCGTCGTTCATCCCCATGCGCCGGAACGTCTGGCGGATGTCCCGGGCCGCGGTGAGCGGGTCCGGGACGGTGTTCGGTCCCTCCGGGTTGACGTAGATGAGACCCATCTGGACGGCGGCCAGCGGGTTGTCCAGCTCCCGGACGCCGCCGTGACGTTCGTTGCCGAGCCAGGCGCGCTCGGGGCCCCAGTAGACGTCCTCTTCCGGCTCCCAGACGTCCGGCCGGCCGCCGGCGAAGCCGAAGGTCGTGAAGCCCATCGTCTCCAGGGCGCGGTTGCCCGCGAAGATCATCAGGTCGGCCCACGAGATCTTGCGGCCGTACTTCTTCTTCACCGGCCAGAGCAGCCGGCGCGCCTTGTCGAGGTTGCGATTGTCCGGCCAGCTGTTCAGCGGCGCGAAACGCTGCATGCCGGTGCTCGCGCCACCGCGACCGTCGTCGACGCGGTACGTCCCGGCGCAGTGCCACACCATGCGGATCACGAGCGGCCCGTAGTGGCCGAAGTCGGCCGGCCACCACTCCTGCGACGTCGTCAGCACCTCGTCGACGTCCCGCGCCAGGGCGTCCAGGTCGAGCGTCCGGAACTCCGCGGCGTAGTCGAAGTCCTCGCCCATGGGGTCGCACGTGACGGGGTGTTTCCGGAGGATCGTCAGGTCGAGCCGGTCCGGCCACCAGTCGTGGTTGCTCGCAGCGCCGACCGGCTGACCGCGGTGCCCGGCCGGGCAGGAGATGCCGAGGCCGCCCGCGCTCACCTCGTTCCTCTCGCCGACACCGGCGTCCGGGCTGTCAGTCACGGGATTGCCCTTCCGGGAACCATGGTCGTGCCGGGGTACTCAGATGTCCAGCGCGCGACGCACGCCCGGCACGTTCCGCCGGGAGACCGGCACCATCTCGTGCGTCCGGTCGTCCATGACCAGGGACAGCTCGCCCTTGAGCCCGCGCTCGATCTCCCGGACGCGGCTGAGGTTGACGACATACCGGCGGTGCACCCGCAGGAAGCCGGCATCGGCCAGTTCACTGTCGAGCTTGTCCAGGCTGGGAGAGGCGGCTCGCACTCGCCCCTGATCGGTGGAGAGCCACACGTCCTTTCCCTGTGATTCGGCGAAGGAGACTTCCGGCAGCCGCAGCAGCACCATCCGGTTGTCGCGCATCGCGACCAGCCGGCGCGGCTGTACCCGAGGGCGCACGGGTTCCTCCGCCCGGGGGAACTGCGCCCCGTCGGAGCGATCGAACGAGATCAGGCTCCCGATCAGGTGTCTGGACGAGAAGACAGGCCGGATGCTGATCGATGTCGGCTCGTCCGCGAGGTGGGCGAAGATCTGCGTCGAGCCGACCCAGTCGGGATTGTGGGCTGCCTGCCTCGTGGCGTACTGGGCGGCTGCGATCAGTTCCGGCAGCCCGGAGCTCCATCGCAGCGTGGGGTCGACCGCCGGGGTGCTCGCCGGGACGCCCAGGAGCACGCTTGCCGTGTCGTCGGCGATCACCACCTTGCCCGCGGTGTCCACCGCGGCGAGCGCCGCACTGGAGCGCGCCCTGGCCTGGCTGTACGCCGCGACCAGTTCGGCGCCACTGTGCCGGGCGCGCCTCTTCAGCGGGTACTGGCTCATGGCGGCCGCGTTCGCCAGCCAGCTTTCCGCGGACGCGGGAAGCCGGCTGCGCCAGCAGCAGAGGTTCAGGACCGCGATCGGTTCCCTCGTCACCACGTCACGCACCGCGATGCCCGCGCCGGCCCAGTTGTGGAACGCCTGACACCAGTGCTCCGCGCCCCTGATCGGTACCGGCCCGTGCGCCTCGAGCGCCGTGCCCATGCCGTTCGTGCCGGCCGCGCACTCCGACCAGCAGAACCAGGGCGCCAGATGGGAGTCGCCCGCTCTGACGAGCGTCGCCTGATCACCCCACTCGGCCAGGATCCGGCCGGTGGCATCGGTGACGGTGACGACGCCACCGAGGTTGCCCATTTCATGTGCCACGGAGGCGGCACGGAAACCCAGCTCGGCGAACACGACGTCGTGCTCGGGCGTGTGGTCGGGCCCCACGACGGCCACCGGGGCCTCCCTGAGGTGGGGATCGACCCGGTACTGCTCGCGGCAGCGATGCCAGGAGATCGCCACCAGAGGCCGGACACCCGGGACGTGGTCCTCGCCCTGCACGAACCGCTCCCACGCCGCGAGCACAGTGCCGCTGTCCAGGTCCGCCGAGACGGGCTCGAGCCGATGTGCATCCCTCATGGTTCAGAACCGCCCTTGGTTCATCCCCGACGCCCGACGGCGTGCGCGCGGTCCCGCCGGTCACCGCTCGTCGCGGCCGGGCCTGCGGCGGACCGGGCACCGCGTCGCGCGTCTTCCTGCGTCGTCACTCGTTCCAGGCTGTGTCACAGACCTTCACCCCCCACCCTAGGTACCGTCGTCCGGCTGCGCACATCCCTCGCCACGCCGGCGGTGCGCAGGACCCCGTGCGACGGCTCGGGGATGCCGCGCGGCCCGCTCGCGAGGGGCGGCAGGTGGGCGGACACGGGACGGGGCCCCCGGTTGCCGTCGGCAGCCGGGAGCCCCGGGGGTGGTTCACGCCGTGGGGAGAAGGGGGCCGGAGGCTTCCGGTTCCGCGGAGCCGGAGGCCTCGTCGGACTCCAGCCGCATCTCGGGGGCGGGGCGGCGGAAGCCCCTGGTGATCACGGCGAGCCAGACGATGCCGATGACCAGCCAGCCGAGGCCGAGCTTGACGGCGGTGCCGCCGAGCTGGGTGATCAGGTAGACGTCGACCGCGGCACCGGCGGCCGGCAGGAGCAGGTACCGCACGGGCGAGTGCCGGGTGCCGGAGCGCCACTGCCGCACGGCGTAGGCGATCACGCAGACGTTCACGAGGCTGAAGCCGAGGAACGCGCCGAAGTTGATCAACGAGGTGGCGTCGGCGAGTGAGAGGTTCATGGCCAGCAGGCCGACGGCGCCGATGACCAGGACATTGGTGACCGGGGTGAGCAGCTTGCGGTGCAGCCGTCCGAAGACCCGGCGCGGCAGGGCGCCGTCGCGGCCCATGACGAACATCAGGCGGCTGGTACTGGCCTGGATGGCGACGCAGGAGGCGAATCCGCCCAGCATGCCGACGATGTTGGCGACGTCCGCGAAGGTCTTCCCGCCGACGGTGGTGGACACGAGGTATCCGGCGGAGTTCTCGTCGGGGAAGGAACCGCCCGGGTGGGCCCACTGCATCAGGAAGGAGATCACCACGAAGATGGTGCCGCCGGTCAGCACGGTGAGGACGATCGCCCGCGGGATGGTGCGCTTGGGGTCGCGCACCTCCTCGCTGAGGGTGCTCACCGCGTCGAAGCCGAGGAAGGCGTAGGCGGCGACCGCGGCGGCGGCGGTGACGGCGGACAGGCTGGTGGCGCCGTTCCAGAAGGCGTGGCCGGCCGCAGGGGCGCCGCCGTGGCCGAGGCCGTGGTGGACGCAGAGCACCGCGAGCACGACGAGGACGGCGGTGACGCCGAGCAGCAGCACCCGGTTGACCCGGTCGGCGACCTTGAGGCCGATGACGTTGATGGCGGTGGCGAGGACCACGTTGATCACCAGCCAGGCCCACTCCGGGACGGCCGGGAACTGGGCGTGGAGGTAGATGGCCTGGAGCAGCCAGGCGACCATCGGCAGGAAGAGGTAGTCGAGCAGCAGCGCCCATCCGGCCAGGAAGCCGACGCGGGAGTCGAGCTCCTTGCGGGCGTAGGTGTACACGGAGCCGGAGCTGGGGTGGACCTTGGCCATCTTGGCGTAGCTGAGGCCGGTCAGCAGCATGGCGCCGGTGGCGATCACGTAGGCGGTGGCCGCTGCGCCCTTGCTGGCGGCGGCGATGACGCCGAAGATCGAGGTGACGACGGCGGGGGCCATGTAGGCGACGCCGAAGGCGACGACGGAGACCGGTCCGAGGTCTCCCCGCATGCGGCTGGGCTGGTTCGTCACGGCATTCTCTCTTCTCCGAGTGCACCGCGGGCCGCGGTTCGGTCGTGCGGGGAGGCGGCCGGGGCGGTGGCGCCGGCCCAGGCGGCGGGGTCGATCCGGCCCTGGTAGAGCGGCAGGGCGAGGGGCTGGTCGTCGGGGCGGAACTGCTGCCACGGCCGGTTCAGCGCGGCGGTGCCGAGCCGGCGGACGTTGGCGACCTCGTCGAGGTCGATCACGTCGGTGAGGGTGGTGTCGCTGTCGGCCGCGGCCTCGGAGCGCACGTTGCCCTGCGGGTCCACGAGCAGGCTGCGGCCGGTGCCGGCGGGCGCGGCGCAGTTGACGCTGGCGACGAACACCTGGTTGACGATGGCGTTGGCGCGGGCCAGCACGGTTTCCTGAGCCCGGTCGCTGCCGGAGGTCAGGACGAAGTTCAGCACCAGCTCGGCGCCCATCCAGGCCAGGTGGCGGGTGGTCTCGGGGAACCAGGCGTCGTAGCAGATCGACAGTCCCACGCGGCCGATGCCGTCGAGGTCGAAGACGGTGAACTCGGCGCCGGGGGTGACGGTCTCGTAGGGCCGCCAGGGGAAGACCTTGCGATAGGTCGCGATCCGCTCGCCGCGCGGGGAGTACACGGGGGCGGTGTTGTACACGCGTCCGTCGGCTCCGCGCTCGTAGACGCTGCCCGGGGCGAGCCAGACGCCGAGGTCGCCGGCGATTTCGGCGAGGGCGCGGTCCCGCGGGCCGTCCAGGGGTTCGGCGAGGGCTTCGGGCAGCTCGGCGGGCGTGAGCATGGCTCCGCCGACCGGGCCGCCCAGGTGCAGCTCGGGATAGACGACCAGGGGTGCGGCGGAGAGCCCCGTCGTGCGCTTTCGCACGTCGGCGGCCAGGCCGTCCAGGTCGTCGGCGGCGCGCTGGGCTGCCTGGGCCAGCACGAGAGGGAGGGGTCGGGACATGGGACACCAGGTCCTGCTCGGGATTAGTTAAACGAAATTTAGTTAACGAATGGTGGCCGGTCAATGGATCGCCGCAGGTGAGATACGGACGGCTTCCGGCGGTGTGCGAGCATGTCGACCATGGCCCGACCCAGGAACCAGGCGGAACGCCGCGCCCAGCTGATCGACGCGACCGCCAGGACCGTGGTGGAGCTCGGGGCCACGGCCACCAAGCTGCGGGACGTCGCCAGGGTGGCCGGCGTCACTCCCGCCTCGGTGCTCTACTACTACGCCGACATCCAGGAACTGTTCGCCGCCGTGTTCGAGCGTAGCGCCGCGACGTACTTCGTCAGCCGGCAGGAGGCCATCGCGGCGGCGGAGGGTCCGGTGGCGCGACTGCGCGCCTGCGTCCGCAGCGGCGTGCCCTGGCCCGGGGAGGGCGAGACCAGCACCCGGCTGCTCTTCGAACTGTTCCCGGTGGCGCTGCGCAACGAGGGCGCCGCCGGCCGGCAGCGCACCTTCGCGCACCAGCAGACCGAGCTCTACCGTCAGGTGCTCGAACTCGGGCAGGAGAGCGGGGAGTTCACGCTGACCGGGGACGCCTGGGCCTTGGGGCGCTCCTTCGTGGCGCTGGAGGACGGGTACGCGATGGACCTGCTGGTCGGCAACGCGACCGCCCAGGACATCGAGGACCGCCTGCTCGACCACGCCCGCGTCGTCACGGGCAACCCGGCCTTCCGCCGGGGCGACTGACGGGCCGCCGGACGGGCGGAGGGGGCCCGCCCCACCGGCTCGGCGGAGGTGGCTCGCCCCGCCGAGCGGCCTCCGCCCCGGTGACGGCTCGGCAGGCGGGCCGGTCCGACGCGCCTGCGGCAGGCGGCACGTCCGGCCGGCCGTCGCATCCGCGTCCGCCTGCGCCGCCCGGGCCCAGCGGGCCCCGCATGTCCAGCAGCACGTTCTCCGGCTTCACGTCCCGGCACGACTGCCGTGCGTCACACCGCCCCATGAGACACGCCGCCCCTCCCCCAGGGCGACATCCGCCCAGCGGCCACGGGAAGAAGGCCTGTCCGGGGCGACGCCACGCCTCCCGCTCAAAGCACGACCGGGCCCCCGGCGCTCGGCGCCGGGGGCCCGGTTCCACGAGCCGCGGAGTCAGCGCTCCGTCGTGCCGTCGCTCCCGTAGGAGCGGCGCACCGCGTCGGCGGTCTTGTCGGTCTGCGCGTCGTACCTGTTCCCCGTACGCTCGTCGACCATCCGCTCGGCGCTCTCGACGCCCCTGTCGGCCTGGTCCGGGTGGCCCTTGGCCATCTCCTTGGCCTTGTTCGCCATGTCTCCCAGCTTGCCCATGAGCTACCTCCCGGCGATACGTGTGCGTCGTACTCGGCCGCAAGTACCCCCGCCCCGCGCGAAGCATGCCGGTCGCTCACAAACCGGGTGAGGGCGGGGAATCCGGCACGCTGCCGCAGCCACGCTTCGGCGGAGGGCGTCCGGTGAGGACCGGGGACCGCCCGGTCCTGCCCGGCCCGAGGGAGCGGGCCGGGCGGCCGGGGAGCGCGGCGGGTCAGGACCTGGCGCGGCGCAGCAGGGCATATCCCGCGCCGGCGAGCCCCGCGGCCGCGGCCGCCTGCGCCACGTGGTGCCGGCTCGCCCACTGCTGCGGGCTGGAGGCGTGTGCCCGGTCGTCGAAGACACCGTGCGTGCCGCGGTCCTCCTTCGCGTCCGCCGGCTCGAAGAGGTTGCCGTCACCCTGGGTGGGCGGGAAGGCGTCGGTCTGCTGGGAGTCGAATCCGGTGCGGGCGAGGTAGCGGTCCAGCAGCCCCGGCACGACGGCGTTGGCCAGGAGTGTCGCCACCGTCGAGGCCCCGACCCAGTACTCGCGCCGCCGCGGGTGGTCGGCGGCGCGCAGCACGGCGCGCGCCGCGACCTCCGGCTGGTAGATCGGGGGCACCGGCTGGGCGTGCCGGGGCAGGTGCGTACGCAGCCAGGTGAACTGCGGCGTGTTGACGGCCGGCATCTGGACCATGGTGACCCGCACCGCGGACCTGTCGTGCAGGAGTTCGCAGCGCAGGGACTCGGTGAAGCCCTGGATGGCGTGCTTGGCGCCGCAGTACGCGCTCTGCAGCGGGATGCCGCGGTAGGCGAGGGCGGACCCGACCTGCACGACGGTGCCGCGGTCGCGCGGCAGCATGTACGTCAGTGCGGCCCGGGTGCCGTGGACGTAGCCGAGGTAGGTCGACTTCGTGGCCTGGAGGAACTCCTCCGCCGACAGGTCCATGAACCGGCCGAAGGCCGCGGTGAAGGCGTTGTTGACCCAGACGTCGACCGGGCCGAGTTCCTCCTCGACGCGGCGGGCCGCCTCCCGCACCTGGTCCGGCTCGGCCATGTCGGTGACGACGGGCAGCGCCTGCCCGCCCGCCTCCCGCACCTCGGCCGCCGCCGCGTCCAGGCCCGCCCGTCCCCGCGCGAGCAGCGCCACCCGCGCCCCGCGGGCGGCGAACATCCTGGCCGTCGCCCGTCCGATGCCGGCGCTGGCCCCGGTCACGACCACCGTCTGCTGTCCCGTCGTGCGGCTCATCCGCCCTCCTCCTGCGTCATGTGTCCGTGGTTCCAGGTATCGCGTTCCCCGTGTCGGGAAACGGGGCCCGGGCCGAGCGTCCCGGCTCCGCCGAACCGCCGAGCGCCGGTCACGGGCCGTGCGCCGATCCCGAGTCCGGCGCGGCCGTGCCCGGGCGGCGAGCACCGGGGGCGCTGTGCGGCCGGCCGGTGGTCCGGTGACCGTGGGGCGGGTGCCGCCGGGCCGCGTGTCGAAGAGGTGGGCCCGGGTACGCGGGTGGCAGCGGATGCGCTACGGCTGGGGAGTGAAGCGATGCTGATGGCGAGCCCTGTGGTGTTGCGGAATCTGGTGGAGCAGTACGAGGCCCTGGTCGTCCTGCATGCCGAGCGGGGCGGTGTGCAGGCGCAGCAGCGGATGGAGGACGTGGCCTACACGCTGTGCGTCTCGACCGGGACGCGGGACGTGGACGACGCCCTGGCCGCTGCCCGCCGTCAGCTCGGCTCCGGCTCCGGGCCTTCCGGTGCCACCCCGTCGGTGACCTGACGCACGGTGGCGGCGTGATGGGCCGCGCGGACGCCGGCGAGATGCTGCGCCGGTTGATGCAGGCCGGCCACACGGTGACCTTGGAGCGGCTGCCCGGGCTCGTCGCCGAGCACGCCGTCGGCGCCGGGCCGCACGCTGTGGCGGTCTTCGCCGTCGACGTCCAGGAGACGGTCCTGACGCAGATCACCGGTCGCGGTGTGGACGCGGCCGACGGCGGTGAGCGGCTGAGGATCGACGGCAACCTGGCCGGGCCGGCGTACCAGCGGGTGGACGTCCTCCCCGAGCCGGTACGCGAAGGGCGGCAGCGGCGGCGCCGGTGGGTGGGGGCTCGCGGCCGGTGACGGTGTCGCCGTCGTGCCGCACCGCGCATCGTGGACGTCCGCCACCACTCCGACCGCCAGACCCTGCACGAGGCCCTGCGCCGTCTGCTGCGCGCCGTCGTGGAACACCACGCGGGGGCGTGGAACACCACGCGGGCCGCCTCGGCGACGACGCCAGCGTCCTGCCGGCCGAGTGGCGTGCCGGCCACCAGGACAAGCCACCCCCTGACCCCGCCGGCCCGGCCGGTCCCGCGGAAGGCGACGGCCGTGACCAGTGACTCCCCCACCCACCGGTGGCTCCCCCGCTCCCCCGGCGCTGCGGTCGGGACGGACGCCGCGGCGCTGCGGCCGGTCCCGGGTGCCGCCACGCGCGGAGCCGAACGGCGCCGCAGTGTTTGAGTGAGCCGGGTCGCGGGACTTGCTGCGTGGGGCACCCTGAAGCAGACGGGGGCGACGCCGGGCGGGCGCGACCAGCCGTGACCGCCCGGGCCGGAACGCGCCCGTTCCCCGCCGGGGCGGCGCGCGGCGAGCGAAAGGCCGCTGATGATCACCGTTGGTGTCGAGGAGGAGTACCTGCTGGTCGAGCCGGTCACGGGCCGGCCGGTGTCCCTGGCGGAGAAGGTACGCACGTCGGCCGACCTGGAGCCCTTCGTCACCGCGCACGAGATCCAGCCGGAACTGCTGCAGGCGCAGATCGAGGTGGCCACACCGGTGTGCGCCACGCTGGAGGAGGTCGGCGGGCACCTGCTGCGGCTGCGCCACGCCGTGGCCGGCGCCGCGGAGGCCCACGGCTGCCGCATCGTGGCCGGCGCCACCTCGCCGCTGCGGCAGGGTCTGCCGCTGCCCGTCACCGACCAGGTCCGCTACCGGGCGATGCAGCGGCAGGCCCCGCAACTGGTGGCCGAGCAGGTGGTCAACGGCATGCACGTCCACGCCGCCATCCCCAGCCGGCAGGCGGGCGTGCAGGTGCTCAACCGCGTCCGGGGGTGGCTGCCGGTCCTCACCGCGATGGCGGCCAACTCCCCGCTGTGGGACGGACAGGACACCGGTTTCGCCAGCTGGCGCACCATCGTCTTCGGCCGTTGGCCCGTCAGCGGCCTCCCGCCCCACTTCGCCGACGCGGCCGACTACGAGCGGCGGATCCAGCGGCTGCTGTCCACCGGCGTGATCGGCGACAGGGGACAGCTCTACTGGCAGGCCCGCCTGTCCGAGCGCTACCCCACCCTCGAGGTCCGCTGCCTGGACGTGCAGCTGCGCTCGGACGAGGCCGTGATGTTCACCGGCCTGGTGCGCGCGCTGGTCGACACCGCGCTGCGCGAGCTCACGGCCGGTGTCCCGCTGACGGTCCCCGACCCCGAGCTGCTCCAGATCGCGATGTGGCAGGCCGCCCGCCACGGCCTGAGCGAGGACCTCGTCGACCCCGCCGGCCGGCGCGTCCGCGCGGGTGACGCCGTCAGTCAGCTCCTGGCGCACATCGCTCCCGCGCTCGACGCGGCCGGTGACACCCGCGAGGTCACCTCACTCGTCCACCGCCTGCTGCAGCAGGGCACCGGCGCGGACCGTCAGCGCCAGAGCCTGGCGGAAGGGGGCGTCGACGCCGTCGTCGCCATGATGATCGATGCCAGCACCATGCCGTGAGCGACCACGGGTGGACGGCCGGCGGGTGGGGCGACGCGGCGGTGTCGCCTCCGCCCGGCAGCCGGGCAGGACCGGTGCGGGGCGGTCCGGCGGATCGTGCCGCCGACGCGGGGTCCGGCACGCCCGTCCGCGGCGTTGGCGTCGGCTGCCGGCCGCGTCGACGCCCCCTTTGCCCCGCAGCGGCACGCACCGGACTCCGCACACCCGGGCTGCGAGGTGCCGCCGGTTTCCTCCGACTCGATGCGCCGGGCCTTCACCACGTGGGCCCACGCGCTGCCCCGGACGACCGCCGGCCGGACGGTTGCGACCACCTACGCGGTGCCCGCGCTGGTCGTGCTGATGTCGTGGCCGGCGCTCGGCGAGGTGCCGGGACCGCTCACGCTGGTGGGCGGCGCCCCGTGCCCGGCGGGTGTGGCGGTGTCGCGGTCCCGGGCCCGGTCGGGGACGACGGCCCGGACGGCCGCGGTCCCGGCTCCGGAGCAGACGGAGGCAGGGGAACCGCGGCCCGGCCGGACGCCCGGCTCAGTGTGAGCGGGCCCGGTCCGCGAGGACCTTGATGGAGACCAGGGCGATCAGCGACAGCCCGATGATGTAGCCGGAGACGGCCATCGAGGTGCCCGTCGCCTCCAGCAGCAGCACCATGACGAACGGTGCCAGCCCGCCGCCGGCGACAGCGGCGATCTGGTAGCCGAGGGAGGCTCCGGTGTAGCGCATCTCCGGGGTGAACAGCTCGGCGAACAGCGCCGCCTGAGGGCCGTACATGATGCTGAGGAAGCAGCTCGCGACGAACGTGCTGACCGCGAGCCACAGCAGCGACCCGGTGTCGATCAGCAGGAACATCGGCACGGCCCACAGCGCGATGCCGACCGCGCCGATCGCGTAGATCCTGATCCGGCCGAGCCGGTCGGACAGGGCGGCGGAGGCGGGGATCAGCACCAGCTGGGTGAGGCTGACGCACAGGGAGACGGTGAGGACAGCGCCCTTGTCCATGCCCAGTTCACGGGTCGTGTAGTCCAGGACGCCGGTGATGATGATGTAGAACGTCGCGGTGTTCACCGCGAAGGAGCCGCCGGCCAGCAGCACGGTGCCGAGGTGACCGCGCAGGATGGTGCGCAGGGGGGAGTTCTTCTCGCCCTTCTCCTTCTCGGCCAGCGCCCGCTCGGCCTCCCGGAACTCCGGGGTCTCCTCCACCCGGGTGTGGATGTACCAGGCGAGGGCGAGCACGAGCAGCCCGACCAGGAAGGGCACGCGCCAGCCCCAGGAGGCGAACGCGCTGTCCGAGGTGAAGGCGCCGGCCAGCAGGAACACGCTGTTGGCGGTCACCACGCCGATGGGGACGCCGAGCTGGACGACGCTGCCGTAGACGCCGCGCTTGCCCTCGGGGGCGTACTCGGTGGCCAGCAGCATCGCGCCGCCCCACTGCGCGCCGACGGCGACGCCCTGCACGATGCGGAGCAGGACGAGCAGGATCGGGGCGGCGACCCCGATCGTCTCGTACGTCGGGAGCAGGCCGATGCCGGTGGTGGCCACGCCCATCAGGGTGAGCGCGAGCACCAGCATGGGCTTGCGGCCGCGCTTGTCGCCGAGCTGACCGGCGATGATGCCGCCGAGCGGACGGGCGAGGAAGCCGACGGCGAAGGTGGCGAAGGACGCGAGGACCCCGGCGGTGGGGCTCCCGGCCGGGAAGTACAGATCGCCGAGGGCCAGGGCCGCGGCGATACCGAAGACGAAGTAGTCGTACCACTCGACGGCCGAGGCCAGGGCGGCTGCCGTGGCGACCCGGCGGCGGTTGGGGGCCGCGGGAGTGGTGGAGGTGAGCGGCTGGGCGGAAGGCGCGGTGTCCATGCGGTGCACGCTCCGATGGGTGCGGGGACGGAACAGGCGGAACAGGGCGAATCAGAGGGAACGGTGAAACGGTGGCCCGGGTTCCGGGGAACGTACTGACCGGACGGTATGTACGTCAACGGGTTGAGCGCCGCGAGTTTTACCTGCACAGGGCGCCGGGCTGTGCGTCCACAGGGGCGCGGGCATGACACGGGCCCCGGCCTCGCGGGGAGGCCGGGGTGCTCGGCGGGCCGGGGCCAGTGCCCCGACGGGCCCTGGAAGACCACCAGGGCCCGTCCTCCCTTGCCGGCCAGCATGTTGTCGAAGACGGCCTTGGATGCCGCCCAGGGCGATGCGCTCCGTCACCAGCGCGCCCAGGTCGAGGCGGCCCGCCCCGAAGTGCTCGGCCGGCACCGGCAGCTCCCGGGCCGGATCGGAGGTGCCGTAGACGCAGCCGGAGAGGGTCCGGCCCCAGTGGAAGATCTCCAGGGCGCTGAAGGCGGCCTCCTGGTCCTTGCCCCGATGCCGACGACGGTGGTGCGGCCACCGCGCCGTGTGGAGTCCCAGGCGGTGCGGATCGTGCTCGCCCGGCCGACGCACTCGACGGCCACGTTGCCGGCGTCTCCTCGGCGAGCCGGGCCGCGGTCCGGCCGCCGGAAGCCGCCCGCCGCTGGAGCGCCTCGAAGGAGAGTCGCCCACCAGACCGGATCACCAGCTCGCCGTCGACGACCAGGCCGTCGGGCAGGCTGTAGGCCGCGCGCACCAGATCCGGGGATCGCGACTGCACCAGGTTGCCCCGCCGTGACCGCAGCAGCACGGGTCCGGGGGCCGGGCAGGGCGTGAACAGGATCGCCCGGTAGCCATCCCGCCTAAGGCGCGGGCGTGGTGTAGCGCAGGAGTGCTCCGACGCCGTCGTCGAGGGCCAGTTCCTCGTACGGCACCACCACCAACTCGGCGCCGGTGTGAGCGGCCGCCCGGATCAGCAGCGCGTCGGCCGGCTCCTGGGCCACTGCGGGAGCCCCGAACGCCTCGAGTTCCTCCGCGGACAGGGCGATGTGCGTCGGCTCCGGTCCCGTCCACAGCCGCGCCGGAGACGGACCGGGCTGATCGTTGACGAACAGCGCCTGCACCTGGCCGCGCTGCAACGCGCGCACAGCCGCGGCCATGCCCTCGCACGAGGCCCGGTGACGGGAGCGTTGCGCCAGGTACCGGTCGAAGTGGGTGCGGTCCCGGTCGCCGAGCCGGCCATCGAGCAGGTTCGCGAGGTCCTGCTCCAGCAGGGCGCGCCCCGGCGCGGCCCGGGGCGGCTCCTCGCCGTCCACGGTGATCACGCGTTCGTGCAGTTCGGGGGGCAGTCGGTTGACGAACACGCCCCTGGGCCACGGGTCGCCCTGCTGGGCCCACACCACGATCACTTCGCTGCCGTGGTCGCGGACCGCCCGCTCCGCCGCCTCCGTGACGCGCACCGCGCCCTGCTGCCACTGTGCGGCGGGCATCGCGTAGGAGGAGACCGGCTGCGGCGCGACCGTGCTGGCCGGCCAGCGGCCCGCCTGCAGGGAGGCCACGACGGAGTCGGCTTCCCCCGAGGGACCGGCGCCGGGGCCGGCGTCGGCCGGCCCCTCCCGGCTGATGACCACCGCCAGGTAGGAGATGTCGGGCGCGCGCTGCACGGCCAGCGGCATGGCGTCGGGGAGCCGGCTGTAGCGGGCGGTGTCGCGCTCGGGCGGGCGGGGAAGTTCCTGGGCCAGGAGCACCTGCCCGTCGGCGGCGAACAGCGCCTGGCCGTGCGGGCCGTCCACGTCCCGGTCCGCGCCGACCCCGCCGCCCAGCGCGGACAGCGTCGCCCGGTCCGCTCCCTCGGCGGCCAGCTTCTCCCGTGCGTGCCTCCACCGCAGCTCGATGGCCCGGTCCGGATCGTCGATGTCGCGCGAGGTGTCCAGGCAGACGCTCGCGACGGGGCCTTCGGCGGCGTAGAGGGGATCGAGGAAAGACAGTCTCACGGGCCCTCCCTCCGGTGTCTGCCAAGCCCGAGTCCCCCCGGCCGCAGACCCCAACCGGTGCACGTTTCCTCGCAGGCACCCAGCCGGCTCGGTTCCGTACGGACCACAGCCCCTGGAGCCTGTGCGCGGCGTCGCGCCGCCCCGGCGCGGGCGGGAGTGTGCGGCCCCGCCGTGGGGCGGGGCGGTGCCCTACGCTGGAAGGGTCCCAGGCCGGTGGAGCGCTCCCCGGAAGGGCGGACGCTGTCGCCGGTGGATCTGGGCCCGGCCACCGAAGGAGTGCGGACATGGCCTCCCAGGCATCCATGGAACCGGCGTCCGAAGGACAGGCCTACCAGGGACAGTCCTCCGAAGAGCCGGCTGGTTTCCCCGATCTGCGTCTGCGGGACGAACTGCTGCACGCGTTGTCCGGCCTGGGGTACGAGGAGCCCACGCCGATCCAGCGGGAGGCCATCCCGCCGCTGCTGGAGGGCCAGGACCTCATCGGCCAGGCGGCGACCGGGACAGGCAAGACCGCGGCCTTCGCCCTGCCCCTGCTCGACCGCACCCCGCCCGACGGACGGGGAGCGTCCCCGGCCGCACTGGTGCTCGTCCCCACCCGGGAGCTGGCCGTTCAGACCTCTGAGGCGATCCACCGCTACGGCCAGGAGCTGGGCACCCGGGTGCTGCCCGTCTACGGCGGGCAGTCGATGGCGCACCAGCTGCGGGCACTGGACCGGGGCGTCGACGTCGTCGTCGCCACCCCCGGACGCGCGCTGGACCACATCGGCCGCGGCAGCCTGCGCCTGGACCACCTGGGCACCGTGGTGCTCGACGAGGCCGACGAGATGCTGGACATGGGATTCGCCGAGGACATCGAGGCGATCCTGGACGACACGCCGGAGAACCGCCAGACGGTGCTGTTCTCCGCCACGATGCCGGCGCGGATCGAGAAGATGGCCCGCCGCCACCTCCAGGATCCGGTGCGCATCCGCATCGAGCGCCCGGCGCCGGCCGAGGGCGAGGCACCGCTGGTGCGGCAGACCGCGTATGTCGTCCCCCGCTCGCACAAGCCCGCGGCGCTCGGGCGGATCCTGGACATCGAGACGCCCACGGCGGCCCTGGTGTTCTGCCGCACCCGGGACCAGGTCGACCACCTCGCCGACACACTCAACGGCCGCGGCTACCGGGCCGAGCCGCTGCACGGCGGCATGAGCCAGGAGCAGCGCGACCGCGTGATGGGCCGGCTGCGCGCCGGGACGGCCGACCTGCTGGTGGCCACCGACGTCGCCGCGCGCGGCCTGGACATCGAGAACCTCAGCCACGTGGTCAACTACGACCTCCCCAGCGCGCCCGAATCGTATGTGCACCGCATCGGCCGGGTCGGCCGTGCCGGCCGGGCCGGCGTCGCCGTCACCCTCGTCGAGCCCCGTGAGCACCGCACGCTCAAGACGATCGAGCGGGCCACCCGGCGGACCATCGACGTGCAGGCGCTGCCCACCGTCGCCGATCTCCGGGCCCACCGCATGGAGCTCACCCGGGCCGCGCTGCGCGAGACCCTCGTGGAGGACGGCTACGAACCCTTCCGCGGGGTGGTCGAACCGCTCACCGAGGAGTTCGACGTGATGGACGTGGCCCTGGCCGCGGTCAAGCTCGCCCACGAAGCCGGTGAGATGGACGGCGGGGACGAGGAGGAGATCCCCCAGGCCTCCTTCCGGCCGCAGCAGCGCGCCGTCGGCGGCCGTGACCGGCGGGACAGGCCCGCCTCCCGCGGCGGCCGGGTCCCGACGCAAGGCATGACGCGTCTGTTCGTCGGTGCCGGACGCACCTCCGGCATCCGTCCGCAGGACCTGTTCGGCGCCGTTGTCGGGGAGACGGCCCTGGAGAGCCGGGACATCGGCGGCATAGAGATCGCCGACCGGTTCTCCCTGGTCGAGGTCCCCGAGTCGGCCGCCGACGACGTCATCCGCGCGCTGCGGGGCACCACCATCAAGGGCAGGAGACCCACCGTCCGCAGGGAACGCACGCACCTGCGGTAGCCATGCGCCCGGCCCTGTGCGCGCCGGTGGAGTCCCGCTCCGTTCCGCGGCCCCGGCGTCCCGGCGTACGAGCCGGCCGGCGAGCCGGGCGCCACCGCCGCGTTGCCCTGCTGTGCGCGCGGCGGGGCCGCCCGACCCGCCTTTGCGGCACGTACGCTCGCGCTCACGACGCAGCCGGAACGTTCCACGGGCCGGCCCGGTACCCTCCCTCACCGCGGTGCCCCACGACCGGCGCGGTGCTCGGCGGCCGGCGGGCCGGGGGCGGGCAACGACAGGCCCGGCCCCCGCGGGTCGCGGGGACCGGGCCTGTCGGGGACGCGCGCCCGGCTCAGCCCTGGCGGGCCTTGAAGCGCGGGTCCTTCTTGTTGATCACGAACGTCACACCCCGGCGGCGTACCACCTGCGCGCCGGGCCTGGACTTCAGCGAACGCAGTGAGTTGCGGACCTTCATGACACGTCCTTCCCGTACTGGGCGCCGGACGGGCCCCCGGTCACCGGCGGCGCGGGACTCGGGACGGATGCCCGGCTCGGTTCTGCCCGGCGGCGGCCGGCCACCGGGCGGCGGCGGCCCTTACCGTCCGGATCACCGCACCTCGCGGAACGGGACGTGCTCCCCCGCCACCGGGTCGTACTTGCGCAGGACCAGCCGGTCGGGGTCGTTGAGACGGTTCTTGCGCGTCACGTAGGTGACGCCGGTGCCGGCCGTCGACTTCAGGGTGACGACCGGACGGGTGGTGTTGCGTGCCACGATGCCTCTCCTTTCGCCCACATCACGGACTTCTGGTCCGCGCATGTCAGCTACGTCCGGTTCAACCATGTCCCCGGCCGTGGCATTCCCGCCCGGCTGCGGAGGCGGGGCAACGGCTGCTGTCCCGCCCCGCGTCGCCTCCCGCCCGCCCGCCCCGCGCGAGCGTCCGGAGGCTCTTTTCGGCGTCAAGAGGCGCCGCCGCACATTCCGTCGCGCACGTCACCCCGCGGCGCGGGCGGTTGCCCCCGGCAGTCCGGTCCCGCCGGGGACGCCGGGGCGGCGACACCGGCGTCCGTGGGGCGGCCGGTGCGTACTCCTGGCGGAACGCCCGGATGCCCGGGTACCGGAGTACTCGGGCATCCGGGCGTGCGGTGGGCCGGGGGTGGGGCCCCTGCTCGAAGAGCCCGGCGGAGCGTGCCGGGCGTGCGTCGCGGGGCAGGGCCCGTGTGCGGGGTACGGGCCCTCAGGCGACCGCCTCCCCCGCCGGCTCGGCGCCCGCCACCTCGTCGCGCTGCTGCTCGAACTGCGTCCGGTACAGCTCCGCGTACCGGCCGCCGGCCGCGAGGAGTTCGCTGTGCGTGCCCCGCTCGACGATGCGGCCGCCCTCCACGACGAGGATCAGGTCGGCGGTGCGCACCGTGGACAGCCGGTGGGCGATCACCACCGCGGTCCGGCCCTCCAGCGCCTCGGTGAGCGCTTCCTGGACCGCCGCCTCCGAGGTGTTGTCGAGGTGGGCGGTCGCCTCGTCGAGGATGACCACGCGCTGGCGGGCCAGCAGCAGCCGGGCGATGGTCATGCGCTGGCGCTCGCCGCCGGACAGGCGGTAGCCGCGTTCGCCGACGACGGTGTCGAGGCCGTCGGGCAGGGAGCGGACGAGGTCGTCCAGGCGGGCCCGGCGCAGGGCGTCCCACAGCTCCTCCTCGGTCGCCGTCGGCCGGGCCAGCAGCAGGTTGGCGCGCACCGTGTCGTGGAAGAGGTGCCCGTCCTGGGTGACCATGCCGAGGGTCGCCCGCAGGGAGGCGGAGCTCAGGTCGCGGACGTCGACACCGCCGACGCGCACGGCGCCCGCGTCGACGTCGTACAGCCGCGGCAGCAGCTGGGCGACGGTCGACTTGCCGGCGCCGGAGGAGCCGACGAGCGCGACCGTCTGGCCTGCTTCCGCGCGGAAGGAGACCCCGTGCAGCACCTCGGCGCCGCCGCGGGTGTCGAGGGTCGCCACCTCCTCCAGCGAGGCCAGGGACACCTTGTCGGCGGACGGGTAGCCGAAGCGGACGTCGTCGAACTCCACGGCGACCGGCCCCTCGGGCACCTCGCGGGCGTCCGGCTTCTCCTCGATCAGCGGCTTCAGGTCCAGCACCTCGAAGACCCGCTCGAAGCTGACCAGGGCGCTCATCACCTCCACGCGCGCGCCGGCCAGCGCGGTGAGCGGCGCGTACAGGCGCGTCAGCAGCAGGGCCAGGGACACGACGGCGCCCGCGTCCAGGGTGCCGCGCAGCGCGAAGAACCCGCCGAGACCGTAGACGAGGGCCAGCGCCAGGGAGGACACCAGCGTGAGCGCGGTGATGAACGCCGACTGGGCGGTCGCCGTGCGGATGCCGATGTCGCGCACCCGGCGGGCCCGGGCCGCGAACTCCACCGACTCCTCCTCGGGGCGGCCGAACAGCTTGACCAGGGTGGCGCCGGGGGCCGAGAAGCGCTCGGTCATCCGGGTGCCCATCGCCGCGTTGAGCGTGGCCGCCTCCCTCTGCATGCGGGCCATCCGGCTGCCCATCCGCCGGGCCGGCACCACGAACACCGGCAGCAGCACCAGCGCCAGCAGCGTGATCTGCCAGGACAGGGTGAGCATGACGGCGAGCGTGAGCACGAGCGTGACGATGTTGCTCACCACACCGGACAGGGTGTTGCTGAACGCGCGCTGGGCGCCGATGACGTCGTTGTTCAGCCGGGAGACGAGCGCTCCCGTGCGTGTCCGCGTGAAGAACGCGACCGGCATGCGCTGCACATGGTCGAACACGGCCGTCCGCAGGTCGAGGATGAGCCCCTCCCCGAGCGTCGCCGACAGCCGCCGCCCGAGGATGCCGAGGACTCCCTCGGCCACCGCGAGCAGGGCGATCAGCAGGGCCAGGCGTACGACCGTGCCCTCGTCGCCGCCCGAGACGATGGCGTCGACGACGCGGCCCGCGAGCAGCGGCGTCGCCACGGCGAGCAGGGCGGTCACCACCCCGAGGGCGACGAAGTACACGATGCGGCGGCGGTGCGGCCGGGCGAAGGCGCCGATGCGGCGCAGGGTCGCGCGGGCGAACGGGCGGCGCTCCTGCTCGGCGGTCATGACGCTGTGCAGCTGCGTCCAGGCGGTGGTCTCCATACTCATGGGACGAACCTAGAACCTGGAGCAACGTTGAGGTCAATGCGCCGGGCCGGGGAACCCGTGGCGCCGATGTCCGGCGGGGTGACCGGGGAGTAGCCTGCCCGTCCCGTCACGCGCAGGAGGAGGCCGCCGCCATGCCGGTCAGGATCGAGCACCGGGGTCACGTCACCACCGTGATCCTCTCCCGCCCCGAGGCACGCAACGCGGTGGACGGCCCGACCGCGGCCGAACTCGCCGCCGCCTTCACTGACTTCGAGGCCGACGAGGACGCCCGGGTGGCGGTGCTGTGGGGCGAGGGCGGCACGTTCTGCGCGGGCGCGGACCTGAAGGCGATCGGCACCGACCGCGGGAACCGGGTCGCCGAGGAGGGGGACGGCCCGATGGGGCCGACGCGCATGCGGCTGTCCAAACCGGTCGTCGCGGCGGTCGCGGGACACGCCGTGGCCGGCGGACTGGAACTGGCCCTGTGGTGCGACCTGCGGGTCGCCGAGGAGGACGCCGTGTTCGGGGTGTTCTGCCGCCGTTGGGGCGTGCCGCTGATCGACGGCGGCACGGTACGGCTGCCGCGGCTGATCGGCACGAGCCGGGCGCTGGACATGATCCTCACCGGACGCCCGGTCCCGGCGCGTGAGGCGTACGAGATGGGGCTGGCGAACCGGGTCGTTCCCACCGGGCGGGCCCGTGCCGAGGCCGAGCAACTCGCCGCCTCGATCGCACGGTTCCCGCAGGACTGCCTGCGCTCCGACCGGGCCTCGGTCCTCGCCCAGGAGGGCCTCGGCGAGGAGAGCGCCCTGCGGAGCGAGCTGCGCCACGGTGCGGGCGTCCTGGCGCGGGCCACGGAGGGCGCCGCCCGGTTCGCCGCGGGCGCGGGACGGCACGGTTCCCTCACCTGAGGCGCGGCCCGGCCCGCCGGCGCCGGCGCGGCGGACTCCCGCGCCCACCGCGGCCGGCCAGTAGGCCGCGACCGGGCAGTAGGTCGCGGGCACGGCCGCGCGGGGCCGCTTGGAGTCCGCCCGTCGCGCCGGGTGCGGAGGGTGGCCGGAGTCCGTGTCCCGCGGCGAAGCCGTGCGGACCGAACAGGCGGACGGGTCGCTTCCGTCCGTCGGATCGGCACCCCTCCGGTCCACCGGAAGCCGCCGGTCCCGGTACGAACTGCCCTGCCGGGTACGGCAGGATGTGCGAGTGCGCCGGGAGCCGGCCTCCCCCAGCGGGAGCGCCGGCCGGCGCGCTCGCACATCCCGGAACCGAGCAGGTGACAACTCGTGACGCAACTCCACATCCGGCCGTCGGCGGCCCCGTGCGCCGCAGCGCGTCTTCCCGGAGGTGACCGATGAGCCGCGCACTGACCCTCGACGACCTCCTCCTCGCCGGCGTCGCCCTGGCCGCCGGCCTGGTGGCGGCCTTCCTGCTGCGCATGCTGCTGCGCTGGCTGGGCAAGCACGCCGGCCGCACCCGCTGGAGCGGTGACGACGTCATCGTGGACGCGCTGCGCACGGTGGTCCCGTGGGCGGCGGTCGCGGGCGGCGCGGCCGCCGCGGCGGCGGTGCTGCCGGTGACCCGGACCGTGCAGCACAACGTGAACCAGACGCTGAGCGTGCTGCTGATCTTCGTGACGACGCTGACGGCGGCCCGGGTGATCGCCGGCCTGGTGCGGACGGTCACCACGTCCCGCTCCGGCGTGGCCGGGTCGGCCACGATCTTCGTCAACATCACCCGCGTCCTGGTGCTGGCGATCGGCTTCCTGATCGTGCTGCAGACGCTCGGCATCTCCATCGCGCCGCTGCTCACCGCCCTCGGTGTCGGCGGCCTGGCCGTGGCACTCGCCCTGCAGGACACCCTGGCCAACCTCTTCGCCGGCGTCCACATCCTCGCCTCCCGGACCGTGCAGCCGGGCGACTACATCCGGCTGAGCACCGGCGAGGAGGGCTACGTCGAGGACATCAACTGGCGGCAGACCACGGTCCGCCAGCTGTCCAACAACCTGGTCGTCATCCCCAACGGGCAGCTCGCGAAGACGAACATGACCAACTACACGCGGCCCGAGCAGGAGCTGACGATCCTGGTGCAGGTGGGGGTCGGCTACGAGAGCGACCTCGACCACGTCGAGCGGGTGACCACCGAGGTGATCGCCGAGGTGATGACCGAGATCACCGGCGCCCTGCCGGAACACGAGCCGGCCATCCGCTTCCACACCTTCGGCGACTCGCGGATCGGCTTCACGGTCATCCTGGGCGTCGGCGAGTTCAGCGACCAGTACCGGATCAAGCACGAGTTCATCAAGCGCCTGCACCGGCGCTACCGCGAGGAGGGCATCCGCATCCCGGCGCCCACGCGGACCGTCGCCCTGCAGCAGGGCTCCGTCGTCATCCCGCACCAGCGCATCGACGCCGACGCGGCGGCGGAGACGGCCGTCGCCGACTGACGGGCGGCGGAGACGGCCGTCAGTCGGCGACTGGCGACGGAGACGGCCGTCGCCAGTCGCCGACTCCCGCCGGCCCACCCGGGGACCGTGCGCGCCGGCCTGCGCGGGCCGGCCTGCGCGGCCCGGCCGCCCGCGGACCCACGCACACGGGGGCGGCCGCCACGGGCCGCGGCACGCACGGGGCCGGCCGCCGCAGGCCGCCACGCACGGGACCGGCTCCCACGGACCCGCACGCACGGGGCCGGCCGCCGCAGACCGCCACGCACGGAGCCGGCTCCCACGGACCCGCACGCACGGGACCGACCGCCGCAGGCCGCCGCGCACAGAGCCGGGTGCTTGGGGCCAGGTGCCCGGGGCCGGCCCCAACGGAGCCGGCGTGATCGGAGCCGGGTGCTTGGGGCCGGGTGCCCGGGCCGGGCGCGAACGGAGCCGGCGTGATCGGAGCCGGGTGCTTGGGGCCGGGCGGTGCGACGTCTTGGATCCGGGCGCCGTGCCGTCCGTATGCTCGAACCATCATGACTTCCGACCCGGACCCCACGACGCCCCCCGCGCCTGTCGCCGCGATCGACCGGCGGCTGGACGAGGTCGCCCGGCATCCCTTCCGCGCGAAGTTCCACCTGCGCGGAAGGGACCGGGCCACCGCCGAACTGCACGGCCCCTCCACCCTGCGGTGGCACGCCTACGACCTGATCGCCAGGCGGCTGGCGCCGGCCGAGCCGTACAAGGACGGCAAGCAGACGCCCTACCGGGGGCACCCTGTCTTCGTCGCCCAGCACGCGACCGCCACGTGCTGCCGCACCTGTCTCCAGCGCTGGCACGGCATCCCCAAGGGCCGGGAACTGAGCCGCGCGGAGCGCGCCTGGGTGGTGGACGTGATCTGCCGCTGGATCCAGCGCGAGCTGTCGGGCGAGGCGCCCGCGGCGGGGCCGCGCTGACGGCGGTGGGCGCCGCCGCCGGGGAGGCGGCCCGCGGTCGCGGGCGGTGCGGACCGGCCGGGCGGATCCGGCCCGGACCCCTGTCGAGCCGGGGGCGCCCACGAGATATCTTGATGTCGAGCAATGTTGCAGACGTGGAGCGGAGCACCCGGTGACTGACTCGACCATCATCTACACACACACTGACGAGGCCCCGGCCCTGGCGACGTATTCCTTCCTGCCGGTGGTCCAGGCGTACGCCTCGCAGGCGGGCGTCGCCGTGGAGACCCGCGACATCTCGCTGGCCGGGCGCATCATCGCCTTGTTCCCGGAGTACCTGAACGAGGACCAGCGGATTCCGGACGCCCTGGCGGAGCTGGGTGAGCTGGCCAAGAGGCCCGAGGCCAACATCATCAAGCTGCCGAACATCTCGGCGTCCATCCCGCAGCTGAAGGCCGCGATCGCCGAGCTCCAGGGCCAGGGCTACGCGCTGCCGGACTACCCGGACGACCCGAAGACCGACGAGGAGCGCGAGATCCGCGCCCGCTACGACAAGGTCAAGGGCTCCGCCGTGAACCCGGTCCTGCGTGAGGGCAACTCCGACCGCCGCGCCCCCGCCTCGGTCAAGAACTACGCCAAGACCCACCCGCACCGCATGGGCGCCTGGACCCCCGAGTCCAGGACCAACGTGGCGACCATGGGCCAGAACGACTTCCGCTCCACCGAGAAGTCCGTCGTCGTCGCCGAGGACGGCACCCTGCGCATCGAGCTGGTCGGCGACGACGGCTCCACCACCGTGCTGCGCGAGTCCGTGCCCGTCCTCGAGGGCGAGGTCGTCGACGCCTCCGTCATGCGCGTCGCCGCGCTGCGCGAGTTCCTGGCCGCGCAGGTCGCCCGGGCCAAGCAGGAGGGCGTGCTGTTCTCCGTGCACCTGAAGGCCACGATGATGAAGGTCTCCGACCCGATCATCTTCGGTCACGTGGTGCGCGCCTTCTTCCCGAAGACGTTCGCACAGTACGGCGAGGTGCTCGCCGCGGCCGGCCTGACCCCGAACGACGGTCTGGGCGGCATCTTCAAGGGCCTGGAGAACCTGCCGGAGGGCGCCGAGATCAAGGCCTCCTTCGACGCCGAGCTCGCCGAGGGCCCGGAGCTGGCCATGGTCGACTCGGACAAGGGCATCACCAACCTGCACGTGCCCTCCGACGTGATCGTCGACGCCTCCATGCCCGCCATGATCCGCACCTCCGGCCACATGTGGGGCCCGGACGGCCAGGAGCACGACACCCTCGCGGTCCTGCCGGACTCCAGCTACGCGGGCGTCTACCAGGCCGTCCTCGACGACTGCCGCGCCAACGGCGCCTACGACCCGTCCACCATGGGCTCCGTCCCCAACGTGGGCCTGATGGCGCAGAAGGCCGAGGAGTACGGCAGCCACGACAAGACGTTCGAGATCCCGGTCACCGGCACGGTCCGCATCGTCGACGGCAACGGCAATGCCGTCATCGAGCAGACCGTCTCCGCGGGCGACATCTTCCGCGCCTGCCAGACCAAGGACGCCCCGATCCGCGACTGGGTCAAGCTCGCCGTCACCCGCGCCCGCGCCACCGGCGACCCGGCGGTGTTCTGGCTGGACGAGACCCGCGCCCACGACGCCAACCTGATCGCCAAGGTCAACGCCTACCTGCCGGAGCACGACACCGAGGGCCTGGACATCCGCGTCCTGTCGCCCGTCGAGGCCACCAAGCTGTCCGTGGAGCGCATCCGCCGCGGCGAGAACACCATCTCCGTCACCGGCAACGTGCTCCGCGACTACCTGACCGACCTCTTCCCGATCCTGGAGCTGGGCACCAGCGCCAAGATGCTGTCGGTCGTCCCGCTGATGGCGGGCGGCGGCCTGTTCGAGACGGGCGCCGGCGGTTCCGCGCCGAAGCACGTCCAGCAGCTGGTCAAGGAGAACTACCTGCGCTGGGACTCCCTCGGCGAGTTCTTCGCCCTGGTGCCGTCCTTCGAGCAGTACGCCGAGGCCACCGGCAACACCCGCGCCAAGATCCTCGCCGACACCCTCGACCGGGCCACGGCGACCTTCCTGAACGAGGACAAGTCCCCGACCCGCCGCGTCGGCGGCATCGACAACCGCGGCAGCCACTTCTACCTGTCCCTGTACTGGGCGCAGGAGCTGGCGCGGCAGACCGAGGACGCCGACCTGGCCAAGGCGTTCGCGCCGCTCGCCGAGACGCTCGCCGCCAACGAGCAGAAGATCGTCGAGGAGCTCGTCGCCGTCCAGGGCAAGCCGGCCGAGATCGGCGGCTACTACCAGCCCGACCCGGCGAAGGCCGCCGAGGTCATGCGCCCGTCGGCCACCTGGAACGAGGCGCTGGCGTCCCTGAGCTGACGCGGGCGACCACCCGGCGGGCCCGACGGGGCCCGTGACCGCTGCGCCCCGCTCCCCGGCACACCGCCGGGGGGCGGGGCGCAGTCGTTGTGTGACGGCTTCATGTCATCTTCAACCAGGTGCTGGTGCGCCCCGCGCCCCCGTGGTTGTCTCCTCGCATGACCCTGCTCGTGACCCGCCGCCACGTCGACTACGCGCGTGTCACCACCATGGGCTGTCGCGCCGCGAGCTGACGCTCCGCTCCGGCTTCCCCGGCACTCTTCTTCTCTCCCCCTCCGCCCGCGCACCGCGCGTGCCCGCAGACCGGCGTGCCCGCGTGCGGGCGCGCCCGCACGCCGGCCGGGGGGCACGTCCCGTCACGCATCCCGCGGTCCGCCGCGCGCACCCCGCACTCCGCACCTCCTTCAAGGAGCCGCACCATGAGCCAGCCCGTCGACTCCGTCACCGCCGGTCACACACCCCAGCACGCGCCCACCGGAGCCGGCTCGGGAGCATGGTCGTTCGAGACCCGGCAGATCCACGCCGGCGCCGCCCCCGACCCGGCGACGGGTGCGCGGGCGACGCCGATCTACCAGACCACGTCGTTCGAGTTCCGGGACACCCAGCACGCGGCCGACCTGTTCTCGCTGGCGGAGCCCGGCAACATCTACACCCGCCTGCACAACCCCACGCAGGACGTGTTCGAGCAGCGGATCGCCGCGCTGGAGGGCGGTGTCGGGGCCGTCGCGCTGGCATCCGGGCAGGCCGCCGAGACCCTGGCGATCCTCACGCTGGCGGGCGCCGGGGACCACATCGTCTCCAGCACGTCCCTGTACGGCGGCACGTACAACCTGCTCCGGCACACCCTGCCGCGGCTCGGCGTCGAGGTGTCGTTCGTCGACGACCCCGACGACCCGGAGGCCTGGCGGGCGGCGGTCCGGCCGAACACCAAGGCGCTGTTCGCGGAGACGCTGGGCAACCCGCGCGGCGACGTGCTCGACGTGCGGGCGGTCGCGGACGTCGCGCACGCGGCGGGCGTGCCGCTGATCGTCGACAACACCGTGCCCACCCCCTACCTGCTGCGGCCGATCGAGCACGGCGCGGACGTCGTCGTGCACTCGGCGACCAAGTTCCTCGGCGGGCACGGCACCACGATCGCCGGTGTGGTGGTGGACGGCGGCACCTTCGACTTCGGGGCGCACCCCGAGCGGTTCCCCGGCTTCACCGAGCCCGACCCCAGCTACCACGGGCTGCGCTACTGGCCCGCTCTCGGCCCCGGCGCGTTCGCGGCCAAGCTGCGCGTGCAGCTGCTGCGCGACCTCGGCCCGGCGCTCTCGCCGCACTCCGCGTTCCTGCTGCTGCAGGGCGTGGAGACGCTGAGCCTGCGCATCGAACGGCACTCCGCCAACGCGCTGGCGCTCGCCCAGTGGCTCGAGCAGCGCGACGAGGTCGCCGCCGTGCACTACGCGGGGCTGCCGTCCAGCCGCTGGCACGAGGCGGCGCGGAAGTACCTGCCGCGCGGCGCCGGGGCCGTGGTGTCCTTCGAGCTGCGCGACGGCGTCGAGGCGGGCAGGCGGTTCGTGGACGCGGTGGAGCTGTTCAGCCACCTCGCCAACATCGGCGACGTACGCAGCCTGATCATCCACCCGGCGTCCACGACACACAGCCAGCTGACCGAGGAGGAGCTGGCGGCGACGGGCGCCGCGCCGGGCCTGGTGCGCCTGTCGGTGGGGCTGGAGGGAATCGACGACCTCAAGGCGGACCTGGAGGCCGGTTTCCGCGCGGCCAAGGGCGCGTCCTGAGCGCCGTCCTCGCCACCGCGGACGCCTCGGTCCCCCTCCCGCCGGCCACCGGGGCCTGGCGGGAGGGGGACCCGCCCGGGCGCCGCCGGTGGCATGTGCCGGCCGAGCCGCTGCCGCTGGAGGCGGGCGGTGAACTGCCGGGCGCCCGGCTGGCGTTCGAGACGTGGGGGCGGCCGGCACCGGACGGCTCCAACGCCGTGCTGGTGCTGCACGCACTCACCGGGGACAGCCATGTCGCCGGGCCCGCCGGTGCCGGCCATCCCTCGCCGGGCTGGTGGGACGGGCTGGTGGGGCCCGGCCGGGCGCTCGACACCGACCGCTGGTTCGTGGTCGCGCCGAACGTGCTGGGCGGCTGCCAGGGCAGCACGGGCCCGGCCTCGCCGCACCCCGAGGGGCGGCGGCGCTGGGGCGGGGCGTTCCCGTTCCTGACCCAGCGGGACCAGGTCGCGGCCGAGGTCCGGCTGGCCGACGCCCTCGGCATCGAGCGCTGGGCGCTGGTCGTCGGGGGCTCGATGGGCGGGATGCGAGCCCTGGAATGGGCGGTGGGGCATCCCGGGCGCACGGGCGCGCTGCTGCTCCTCGCCACGACGGCGGCGGCGAGCGCCGAGCAGATCGCCTGGGCGAACGTCCAGCTGCACGCCATCCGCAGCGACCCGCACTGGCAGCGCGGCGACTACCACGACACCGGGCGCGGGCCGCACGCCGGTCTCGGTCTGGCCCGCCGGATCGCCCACGTCACCTACCGCAGCGAGCCGGAGCTCGAGGCCCGGTTCGGCCGGTCGGCGCAGGACGCGGAGGATCCGTGGCGGGGCGGCCGCCACCAGGTGGAGTCCTATCTCGACCACCACGCGCACAAGCTGGTCCGGCGGTTCGACGCGGCATCGTACGTCACTCTCACCCGTGCGATGAACAGCCACGACATCGGCCGCGGCCGGGGCGGCACGCGCGCCGCACTGCGCCGCGTGACCGCGCGCACCCTGGTGGCCGGGGTCGACTCGGACCGTCTGTACCCGCTCGCCCAGCAGGCGGAGCTCGCCGCGCTCGTCCCGGGCGCGGACCGCCTGCGGGTGGTCGAGTCGCCGTACGGGCACGACGGGTTCCTCATCGAGACGGAACAGGTCGGCGCGCTGGTGCGGGAGGTGCTGGAAGCGGGGTGAGCCCGGGGCCCGGAGACCGTCGTACCCGCCGATGGCCGATGATCTCCGTGTGGCACGATCCTGCCGCGCCCCACTCACGACGACCTGACCCGGAGCAGCCCGTGCCCGCCACCGCACCCTCGTCCCCACCCTCGTTCGAACTCCTGCCCGGTGCGGAGGAGTCGCCCGTGATCCTGCACGTACCGCACTCGGCGCGGGAGATACCGCCCGCGGTGCGCGCGGGCATCGTGCTGGACGACCCGGCGCTGGAGCGGGAGCTGGACCACATCACCGACGCGCACACCGCGGAGCTCGCGGCCGTGGCCGCCGGCCTGTCGGGCGTCACCCCCTGGCGGTTCGTCAACCGGCTGTCGCAGCTGGTCGTCGACCCGGAGCGGTTCCCCGACGAGCGCGAGGAGATGCTCGCCGTCGGCATGGGCGCGGTGTACACCCGGACCACGCACCGGGAGGTGCTCAGGCCCGACGGCACCGACCCGGAGCCGCTCGTCGAGCGCTACTTCCGCCCGTACGCGCGGGCGATGACCGAGGCGGTGGCCGGCCGGCTGGCCGCCACGGGCCGGGCCGTCGTCGTCGACGTCCACTCCTACCCCGCCACCGCGCTGCCCTACGAGCTGCACGGCGAGGGACCGCGGCCGCCCGTGTGTCTGGGCACCGACGCCTTCCACACGCCGGGCGAGCTGGCCGAGGCGGCCCGGAAGGCCTTCGCGGAGTGCGGGGAGACCGGGCTGGACAGCCCGTTCGGCGGCACCTACGTCCCGCTGGAGTTCTACGGCACGGATCCCCGCGTCACCGCTCTGATGGTGGAGATCCGCCGGGACACCTACATGACCGAGCCGGGCGGCCCGGCGGGTCCGGGCCTGGACCGTCTCGCGGCGGCGCTGGCGGCCCTCGTCGACACCGTCCCGGCCTGACCTCCGGCTAGCCGCCGGCCGACGCCCGCCCGCGCGACGTGCGAAGCAGCGGTGCCGGCGGCCCGATCACCTGGCCGGCGTGTTCCGTGTCATCTCGGCTGCCTCGGTGATGGCGCGTTGTCCGAGATCGCCGAACAGCTGCATCGTGACGGCGGCCAGGACGTCTTCCCCGCCGACAGTCCGCCCGTCCCCGCGGCGGGTGGACAGGGCGAGGAGGGGGTCCTTGGGCAGCGGGGCCGGGGCCGGCTCGCCCGGCACCACCAGACTGACTGTCGCGAACTGCTTGACCCCGCCCTCGCGGACGACCTTGGCCGCGTCCCGGGCCAGGGCCGTCAGGAACACGCTCGCGATTCCGTCCAGGTCGCGGACCATCGCCGGGACCGCCCTCACCCCCCGGCTCCTCAGCAGCCTTCTCACCCCGGCCTCGAACCGGTGGGCGCCGGCCACACCACTCGGTGTACGCGCCCCGCGGCGCTCGCGAAGAGACACGAGCGCACCATCGGCGTTGCGCACCTCGCCCATCAGGCCGTGGAAGGTCGGGCTGTGCAGGTACCACGCCGAACCCACCTCCACCTCGACGTTCCGGTCGATCGCCGAGATGAGGTCCTTGGGAATCAGCCTCTTCCTGGCCTCCTCGGCCGCTGCGCTTCTCGCGCCGTCGATGATCTCCGTCAGCACGGTCCGCGTCACCGACGCCGCGGCCCACGCGGCCGGCCGGGAGACGTGCAACGAGGTCACGTCCCTGAACACCGCTTTGACGAGCTGAGGCTTGAACGGCAGGCCGGTCCCGACGGAAGCGGTCCGCGGACCGCTGCGCTCGGTGCGTAGGGGTTGTGTGGTCATCGACGAAGGTGCTTTCTGCTGTCGAAGGTGTCAGTGGCCCATGCCGCACCGGGCGGCGAGACCACAGAGCTCTGCGGAGGGCGCCGAGAAGGCACAGGGCCTGCCGGGCGGAGCCGCCGGCACACAGAGGTGCAGGCGGCCCGGCCCGGATTCTCGGCGTTCCGGCGACCGTGCGTGCGGCAGGGGGACGCCACCCGGGCGACGCGCTGTGGTGCGGCGCCGTGCCGGTCAGGCGACCTGGTACCTGCCGACTTCCAGGAAGTGGCGCAGTGCTTCGGGTGTGTTGTCGTCGAGGGCGGCGTTGGCTGCCGCGCGCAGGGCCGGGCTGATGGACGGGTCGGCGAGGATGCGGGCGATGGCGACGCGGTCGTCCTCGGCCTGGGCGATGTGGTAGCCGGTCTCCAGCCAGGCGCGGATCGCGTCGGAGTCGTTGGCGTCCAGGAGGGCGTTGACCTCGGCGATGACGCGCCGGCCGCTGTCGGGGTCGGCGAGCAGGCGCGTGATGGCGACGTGGTCGTCCTCGGCCTGGGCGATGCGGTAGCCGGTCTCCAGCCAGGCGCGCATCGCCTCCGGGTCGTTGGTGTCCAGGAGGGCGTTGGCTTCTCGTGTCACACGACGGCCGCTGTCCGGGTCGGCGAGAATCCGGGCTATGGCCACCCTCAGGTCGTCGGCGTCCGGCTCGTCCGCGGATGAGGACACCGCGGGCACCGTCACCGCGGCCGGTGCCGCCGTGGCGGCGAAGGACGGGGTGGCGAGCAGGAGGGCCGGGGCGAGGATGCCCGCGGCGATGCCGGGCGCTACGCGATGCAGTCGCAAGGGGAATGCTCCTCTTCGTTTGCTGCGGAGGTGAGTTGAGGACGCCTCAGGGCGTTCACTTCGGTGATGCTGCCACCTGGGTCCGACAGTGGCAGTTGCCCCGCTGCGGCCGCAGGGCACCGTCGCCGCGGACGTGGCCGGTGTTTCATGCCGGCGCGCCTTCGAGAAGGGAGGCCTTGAGCGCGGCTCGTGGTCGATCAGCGCGGGCACGGCGCGAGCGAGCGTCATCCGAACGCGCCGACATCCACCTCAGCCTGCTCCCACTCAACCTGCAGCATCATCCGCTTCAGACGACTCCGAACTTCATTCTGAAACGATCAGTTGGTTAGAGGCTGTCTCACATGGCAAGTTCCGCGAGCTTCAGCAATAGCTCGGGGCGGTGGCCATGGCCGGGCTTCAGCACTGCCGGTCGTTGCGGTCCGCGTACGGGATCTTGAGGCCATGAGTAGCCCATGGCAGGCTCATGCCGCATGATCGATGAATTCGCGAAGGGCACCCTGCACGGGCGACTGCGGCGGGACCGCAAGGCGCTGCTCTGGAAGCTCGACGGTCTCTCCGAATACGACGCCCGCCGGCCTTTGACAGTGACCGGGACCAACCTCCTCGGCCTGGTCAAACACGTGGCCAGCGTCGAGGCCAGGTATCTGGGCGAGGTCTTCGACCGGCCGTCCCCAGAGCCGCTGCCCCGGTGGCAGGACCACGACGGCAGCGATCTGTGGGCGGCTGAGGACGAGACGCGCGACCAGATCATCGAGTCCTACCGGCGCACGTGGGAACACTCAGACGCGACGATCGACGAGCTTGCCCTCGATGCCCCGGGCCACGTGCCGTGGTGGCCAGAGCCTTATGCCAACACGAACCTGTTCGCCATCCTGGTGCACGTCCTCGGCGAGACCAACCGGCATGCCGGGCACGCCGACATCCTGCGGGAAGGCGTGGACGGCCGAACCGGGATGCGTCCCGAACACGAGATGCAGATCGATGAGGACGCCCGCACCGCCTACTGCGCGAAGATCGAGCAGGCAGCCAGATCGGCCGCATCAATCGAGGCATAGAAAACTATCCCCAGTGACTTGATGCCTGATGTTCGAGCGGCATGATGCCGGCCGTGAGTGCTGATCTGTCGAAGCGCGCGCAGCGAGAACGGCGGCTTCGCGATGGTCGGCAAGACCTTCAAGGGGATGACCGACGAGATGCTGGCCTGGCAGACCGAGCGCTTCCTCGCGCTCGAGGAGTCCCGCAGGTCGTACGTCGTGACCGTGCGCCCGGAGCAGGTCGTGAGATCGCCTTCGACGGCGTGCAGCGCTCCTCGCGCTACCCCGGCGGGATGGCGCTGCGCTTCGCCCGGGCGCTTCGCTGTCGGGACGACAAGACTGCCGCCGACGCCGACACGATCGGCATCGTCCGGCAGTTTTTCGACTCCGCCGGCGCCGCCGACGACCCGACCTGAGCCACCCCTACACCGCCAGCAGCAGCGAGCCGTACAGCAGGACCGCGATCAGGAAGGCGGCATAGGAGTTGTCGGCGCTCTCCGAGAACTCGTCCTGGATGATCATCAGCACGGCGCCGCCCGCGACGAACGAGACCAGCATGGCGAGCACCGGTGGGTCGATCGTCACCTGCGTGCTGAGGAACCATCCGACAAGGAAGGCGCCGGTCAGGATCCATCTGCCGATCCGGTGGTAGGCCGAGTGGTGCATCTCCAGCAGGTGGAAGTCGATCACCAGGAAATGCATCGTGATGGCGAAGGCGAAGATGAGGAGGCCGAGCACACTGGTGATCTGGCCCATCAGGTAGCCCAGCAGGATCTTGTACAGCGACATGCCGACCATATGCACCCAGAAGTGCACCGGACGCCCCGCCCCGTCGCTGGACTCATGGTCGACGGGTCGTTCGATGCCTCTCTCCAGCCCGTAGAAGAGCGTGAACCCCAACAGCAGGGGAAGAAAGGGGTTCTGCTCGCCCCAGGCGGAGAGCGCCCCGAGCCACCCGGGGAACCTCAGGACATAGGGCTCATCCGCGTGCAGCTCCTCGTCAGCGAGGCGCGTGATCTCGGGCAACAGCTGCAGGAAGATGTAGGTGATGGAGATGCCGTCGGCGAACGCACGCCAGTACCTCGAGTCGATGTACCTGTCGGGGTGCACGTAGGGCGACCAGACGTGCAGGAACGCCAGGGGCAGGCCGATCGCCAAGGTGAGAGAGAGATTCAGCACGTCGTGGCTCCCGTCGCTCATGCCTGCATGGTGGAACAGGACCCCGGCGCCATTCTGCGCCGGCCCGCCCGATGCCCGCGGCGTCATCCCATCTGTCATCGGCTTGTCACCAAGACCTTCAAGGGCATGACCGACGCGATACTCGCCTGGCAGACCGGACGGCTGACGGAACTGGCCGTCGAGGAGCACGGCTGGGGCGTGCGGGTGCGCCCCGAGCTCGTCGTGGAGATCGCCTACGACGGCCTGCAGCACTCCTCCCACTACCCGGCCGGGGTCACCCGGCGCTTCGCGCGCGTCATGCGGTACCGGGAGGACAAGCGGCCCGGGGAGGCCGACACCGTGGAGGCCGTACCGGCGGCCCACCCGGAGGTCGGCCCGTGACGGCCCGGGCGGCGCGGCGCAGCGCGGGGCTGCTGCTCTTCCGGCGCACCGGTGAGGGCCTGGAGGTGCTGCTCGGCCACATGGGCGGGCCTTACTACGCGAGGAGGAAGGACGCGGGCGCGTGAACGGTGCCCAAGGGCGAGTACGAACCGGGCCGGGAGGCGGCGCGGCGCGAGTTCCGGGAGGAGGAGGGTGGTGTACAGCTCGTCGAGGACAGTCTCTCCATCGTGCCCTGCGCCGCCCCGACGCTTGTTACGCGCGTTCAGTGTCCCCATACCTCCGGCCCGCCCTCCTGCCGCTCGATCCGTCCCGCCAGTCAGACCGGCATTTTGCAGGCTGTCCCATACGCGGGCAGACGGTGACGCGGCGTTCCGCCATGGCATCACCCTCACGCGCAACTCGTCGCCCCGCATCCCAGCCGACGTCGCGCCTTGCAGACGGGGGCTTCGGGAGGGCCGCCGTGAGCCTCTGCCCGGGCCGCATGGGGGTGGGCAACGTGAACGGCTACCGGGAACCCGATCCTGGGCGCAATGTCCACAACCGGCCGCCCGCCGAGTGGGCCGCCTACTTCGACGCGGTGGACGTCGCCTCGGACAAGGCGCACATCGCGCACCAGAACGAACGCTACGGCCTTCACGGCCACCGGGACGTCGCCTACCGCTACGGCGAGCGCCTGGAGTCGGTCCCTGCTGAACGCCCGCGCTTGACCGGGCGGACGCACAACCCCCCGCCGTCCCACGTCCCGCACACGGCGACGGCTCCCCCCCTGCGATCCAGGGTGGGAGCCGTCCACGGTTCCGGAGTTCGGCGTCAGCGACTTACGCGTGACGGTGCGAGTGCCGGTTGCCGGTGATGACGCGGTAGAGCGCGAGCAGGATGAGGGAGCCCACGATCGCCGCTATCCACGTGGAGAGTTCGAAGAACCCGTCGACGGAGTCGACGCCGAAGATCACCTTGCCGAGCCAGCCGCCGAGCAGGCCGCCGGCCACGCCGATGAGCATGGTGATGATGATGCCGCCCGGGTCCTTGCCCGGCATGATGGCCTTGGCGATGGCGCCGGCGAGCAGGCCGATGATGATCCACGCGATGATGCCCACGGTGCGTCTCCGTCCGTCGTTGTAAAGAACGTGTTAGGTCATCGTGTGCACCGTCTGCGCGCGTACAAACCTCTCTTTTACAAAACGGCTCCCCGGCACCGGATCGGCGGCCGCCCACAACGGCAGGCGGACGGCCGGGCGTTGGCAGGCAGGACCTGGTGCCAGTTGCTGATCCTGACGTCGTGCGGCGCGGGTTCGCTCGCCGGTCTCGACCAGCCTCTTGAGGCTCAGCAGGAAGGTCGCCCACTTGGTGCTGCAGTGGTACATGAACTCCACCGGCTCCTTCCATCCCTCGTGCCGGAACAGCACGATCGTGAAGCCGTCCTCCCGCTTGAGCTCGAAGCTGATCCGCGTGCCGATCCACTCCTCGGGGCCGTCGACGACCTCCCAGAGCACGCGCTCGCCGGGCTGGGCCTCCGGGACCTTCATGTCGAATCCGCCGGGCTCGAAGCGGAACCGGAGCACTCCGCCGGGTTCGGCGTCGCCGTCCGTGTCCCGCGTCCACCAGCCTGCCCGGCCCTCGACCGTGGTCAGGGCCGTGTAGACGGCGTGCATGGCGCGGGCACGCTGCTGCTTTGGGCCCGCCCGCACCGGATTTGGTGTAGCCGGTGTTGTTGGAGGGGCGGTCGGTCTTTGCGATGAACTGTGCGCGCTGCGGGCTCGATCACTCTGCTGCGAGCAGCAGGGGACGGTGAGTGCGATCTCATGATTCAGGAGTCGGGGCTTCTGGGGTAGGGCTTCAGCTCGGGGTATCCGAGGGCTGGTGGTGGCCCGTTGCTGCCTCGGCGAGGTCGATAACGGCCCAGTCGTAGAACCGCTACCCCTTCGCACCGCGCCCGGCTGAGAGCTTGTCTCCCCGGCCCGCAGCCGTGGTTCGACCCGGGCGAACCGGCCCGCGATCCGGCCCATGGCCACCTCGAACGCCTCCCGCCAACGGACGGGATCTATGCTGTGACCTGCGGCCACCGTCTCATCGTCACTCCACACAAGTCACGATGATCAACGGTGGCCGCACCCGTCTCCGCACCGGCCCCACTGTGGCTGAGGGCCCTGCTTAGCCCGTCTGACCAACCGCGACCCTCAACAGCACAGGCCGACGGGCCTACGGTGCCGACAGGGCTGTGCGCTCGGCTTTCTCCAGCCAGTCGGTGTACCAGCGGGCGAACGTTACCGGCGTACCGTCGTCGTCCAGCAGTGGGGCGAGGTCTACGTCGTCCACCCGGCAGTCGGACCAGATCGTGCCACGGTGGCTGCCGCTGATGATCAGCCACTCTCTCTGGGCGCAGCCCAGGTGGGAAATCACGATGGCGCCGGCGGTGCGCTCCGGGGCGAACATGATGACCTCCCACCGCTCGTCCCACGCCTCGATGGCATCATCGAAGTCCTCGATGTCGTCGAAGTCCTCTTCCTCGGGGCGTTGGGCAAGAAGGTCGTCGAGCAGCTTCGGGTCCGGGCCCTGGTCGGGAAACGGCTCGGCAAGCCTCGACAGGTCGGCCAGGTCCGCGCCGTCGCCTTCCCAACGCCAGCGGCCTTGCACGCGCCGAACCGGGAACAGGCCGTACCCGGGGCCGGCGCCGCCCGCACCGACGTGGAGCAGGAAGGTCCGGTACTCCTCTGGCAGCCGCACGCCCGTCTGAGCCTCGAGTTCGGCAAGGTCACCCCGGGTAAGCGGGTCCTCCACGATCCACCTGTGGCCCAGTGCCCCGAACACCTTGCTGCCGGAAGGCCCTGCACCCGCCGCCTCGACCCGCTGACGCACGCCCACCCACCACTGATCAGTCATGCGCAGACCGTACGTGCGGCCACCGACATCTGGGCCGCGGGGCCCACTGCTGCGGTCCCGACGGGCTCAGGAATGGCCCGACGCCCCAGGCCCTCGGCACAACACGCACATCGGCCGGCTGAGGCCCTCGGTGGCCCACCAACATACTCGGTTGCACCCACCAGCAAGATCACGATCTACAGCTGGAGTATCACCTTTCGAGCCTTCGCTCCGTTCGGCGCGATGACCGCGTGCGTGTGTTTCTCGGAGAGCCCGACCGATCACCTACCTCTTGTTTGTCCGGGACCAGGCGCATTCTGGTCTTGAGGCGCACGCCCACTCGCTGGATGTGGCACTCGGCTACCAGGTCGGCCTTTTCGGCTGGCAGGGCGTTGCGCACGCGGTAGGGCACCTCGGGCCCGTTGAGTGCGAGCAGGGCGGCCCGGACTTCTGTGTGGGACAGCGGTGCTGTGTTGCCGTCGGGATGCTTGGTACCGGTCAGCCTGTTCCAAAGGCCCATCGCTAGGCCCCTTCCTTGGTGTCTGGACCGACTGTGCGAACGTTGTGCAGGACGGCGTCGTGCTGGGCCGCGGCACCGTCGCCGGCACAGTCCGTTCCGCCACAGCCGCCGCGGCAGCCGGTATCCGCCCCGTCTTCGGTGTCGACGTCGCCGCCGCCCCACTCACCCCGCCCGACCCGGCCGCCGGACGGCCGCGTACGCCCGTGCGCGGCGGCGCGCACGTCATCGAACCACCGCCGCGGATCACCCTGCTCGGCAGCGGCCACCCCGCTGCGGCGTCCGGTTCGGGAGCAACGGCTCGATCCGCGCCCACTGCGCATCAGTCAACGGCACCCGGACCAACGACCGACTGATCCGAACGAAACTGCCTAGGCCCGCAGCCACTCCGTGACCACCACCTGCCCGCCCGTGCGCAGCCGCAGGGCGAACGGGCCGCCGGGCGGGACGGGGCCCGTGAAGCGGCCCATGGCGTCCGCGGTGAGGGGCGCGCCGGGCCGGGGGCCGCTGAGCACCTCGACGTGGGCGGCCTGGGGCGGCAGCACCTGTCCCATGAGACCCTCCTCGCCCACCTCGACGTCGACGGTCAGGTCGCCTGCGCTGAAGGTCAGCATCCGCGGCACGTCCGCCGCCCCCCGGACGGGGAGGGCGTCGACCAGGGAGTCGAAGGTCAGCTCGGCGACGCGGGCGTCGAGGTCGTGCAGCGCGAACGCGTCGACGGCCAGCTGACACAGGGCGTCCGGCACCGGGTCGAGGATGGCGGCGGCCTGCCGCAGCTCCTCCTCCAGCAGGTCCGTGTCCGCGTCCCCGCCAAACCCGTCGCCGTGGACGTCGTGCCGGCCGAGGAGGTCGTCGTCGTGACGGTCGCTCACTGCGCCCCCCGTGCGTCGAGTCGTGCGCGCAGACGCCGCAGGCAGCGCTGGCGCAGGGGTCCGATGCTGCCCACCGCGATGCCGAGCGCGGCGGACACCTCCTGGTAGCTGGGCGGCGGCGAGGCCATGAGGACGCGCAGCAACTGACGGCAGCGCTCGCCGAGTGCCTCGAACTCCTGCCACAGCCGCCGGATCCGCTCGCTCTGCGCGGCGGCCTCCTCGGAGTCGAGCACCGACTCCTCCGGCGTGCGGTCGTCGCTGACCCGGTCGAGCAGGTGCGGATCGTCCGTCACCGTCAGCCGCTTCAGGCTTCTGAGCGTGCGCAGGCACTCGTGCCGCGCGGTGCTCGCGAGCCACGCGCCCGCCTTGTCCGGCTCCCTGATCCGGCCGAGGTGCTGGGCGAAGCGGAACCAGACGGTCTGGTAGACCTCGTGCCCGTCGGCGTCGGAGAGCCGGTGGGCGCGCACGACCGACCACACCAGCGGGCTCAGCCCTTCCACCAGCGCCTTCCAGGCCGCCGCGTCGCCGTCGACGGCGGACCGGACGAGCGCGCCGACATCTGTACGGTCCACGGCCCCACCCCTCGTGTACGACCTGACATCGTACGCCGTGGCGGAGACGGTCCCGGCCCTCATGACGGCGGATCCGTCAGCGCGACGGAAACCGGGCGCCAGGTGGGCGGGCGCAGCGCCGGCACGTGCGCCCCGCGCACTTCCGCGTACTCGGTGGTGGCGTGCAGGAGTTGCCTGCGGGCCGCGCGCGGGTCGCGCTCCTTGCGCGCGGTCATGTGAGCGGCGACCATGCCGGCGGCCACGGGGGCGGCGAAGGAGGTCCCGCTCCACTGTGCGAATCCTTCGAACATCACCTGGTCCGGCTTGCCGGGTGCGCCGCCCTGCTCCTCGCTCAGCACGCCGGTGTGCCGCGGGTGCCGGCAGGTGCAGACGTAAGTGAACCCGTACCGGCAGGCGTCGTAGGTGGAGTGCTGGTAGACGTACGGCACGGGCGTGCGGAAGCCGGTGAGGGCGCTGGTGAGCCGCTCGCCGGGGGCGTACGCCTTCACCCAGGCGCCGTGGTTGGTGAAGCAGGCGCCGTACTCGCCGTCGCCGCGCAGCGCGCCGACCGACAGCACGGAGTCGGAGAAGCCGGGCAGGTCGGCGTAGGCCGCGGGCCAGAACGGCGTGGCGCTGGCGTTGTTGCCGGCCGCCGCGACGAGCAGGGTGCCCCGGTCGCGCAGTTCGCGCATGAAGGCGTCCACTCCGAGCAGTCCGTCGGTGCGGCCGTTGGAGGTTCCGGCGGAGAGGCTGATGATGTCGGGCCAGCCCTGCCGGTCGACGGCCTCGAAGAGTTTGTGCCCGAAGTCCGACTCCAGGATGGCGCCGGCGTCGTTGAGCGTGCCGCGGACCGTGATGCGCGTGTCGGGGGCGACGGCCGCGAGGAGGCCGGCGATGAACGTGCCGTGACCGACGTACTGCTGCAGGACGCCGTCGTCGTCGGTCTCCTTGACCTGGCCGTCGCCCTCGACGTGCGCGAGCAGCGGGAAGGACCGGTAGTCGTGCATGAGGCCGGTGTCGATGACGAGCACGTCCACGGGGGTGGCGGCGTCGTGGGCGGCGGCGGGCGCCGGGTTGACACCGCCGGCGAAGGGGGCGGGCACGGGCTCGTCGCCGGGGCAGGCGTTGACCGCGATGGACACCACGTGGTTGCGGCTGACCAGCCGCCGGCCGGCGCGCCCCTCGTGCTCGCGCAGGGCGCGCAGCGCGTGCGCGACGGTCCGGTCGCCGCCGCGGTCGCCCTCGCCCGGGTCGCCGACCCGGATGCGGGTGACGCCGGTGCGGTCGGCCGGGGGGCCCGCCCGGCGCACGTGGTCCGCGACCAGGTCGGGTGCCTCGGCGAAGTGCGCCCGCACGGTGTCCTCGACGAGGTGCGCCTCCTCGCCGTCCCGGGCCAGGACGACGCCCTTCTCGTACAGGAACTCGCCGGAGTCGTCCGGGCCCATCGCGAGGGGCACGCCGGGCATGGAGCGCTGGATCTGCTGGAACTGCTCGTGGAACCGCTGTGGTGCCATGCGTGTCCTCCCCCTGGTGACGGCGGTCTTCAGTCAGAGCCGCGGGATCGTCACCTGATACATCGTCAAACCGGGTGACATGGTTCCGGGGGGCGCGCGGCGACCACTACCATCCGTGGGGTGACAGCGGGAGGCGAGCCGGTTCTCGAACTGCTGCCGATGGTCTTCGCCGACCCGGGAGAGGCCCTGGCACGGGCCCGGAGGCTGCTGGCCTCCGGTCCGGCGCCGTCGCACGCCTCCGTGGCGCACCAGGTGATCGGCATCTGGCAGCGGGACTTCGGCGACCTGCGGCTGGCGCTGCGGCACCTGCGGCGGGCGCGGGACCTGGCGGCGCGTGCCGAGTCGGCCGAGCGCGAGGCCGACGTGCTGGCCACGCTCGGGGTCGCGCTGGTGCACGCGGGACGCACCCGGCGGGGTCTGGAGGCGTTCGAGCGCGGCGTGGCGCGCGGGTCCGGGCACACGCGGGCGCGGGTGCTGTACCGGCGGGCGTACGTGTGGTGGGTGCTGGGCCGGCACCGTGAGGCGCTGGACGACGTGCGCCGGGCGATCCCGGTGCTGCGGCAGGCCGGCGACGTGATCTGGACGGCGCGGACGCTGACGCTGCGCGCCACCGTGCACCTGGCGCTGGGCGCGGTGGAGCGGGCCGACGCCGACTTCACCGCCGCGCAGGCGCTGTGGGACACCACCGGCCAGGAGCACGACAAGGCCGACGCCGTGGAGAGCCGGGGCCTGGCCGCCTTCCGCTCCGGTGACATCCCGGCGGCGCTGCGCCTGCTCGACGAGGCCGGGGAGCGGTACGCCGAGCTGGGCACGCCGACGTTCATGCTGAACATCCGGCGCTGCGAGGTGCTGATGGCCGCCGGGCTCGCCCCGGAGGCGCTGGCCGAGGCGGACGCGGCGATCGCGGCGCTGGACGGCATCGGCGGCCAGTCCACCCGCAAGGCGGAGCTGCTGCTGGCCGCCGCCCGCGCCGCCCGGCTCGCGGACGACCCGCACACCGCGATCGCCCGCGCCGCGCTGGCCGTACGGCTGTTCGCCGGGCAGCGGCGGGCCTGGTGGGAGACGCACGCCCGGCTGGTGCTGATCGAGGCGCGGGTGGCGACCGGACGCCGTTCGGGACGGCTGGTCGCGGACGCGGCGACGGTGGCCGAGCGGCTGGCCGCCTCCGGCTCGCCGGCCGCGCCGGAGGCGTGGTTGCTGGCGGGCCGGATCGCCCTGTCCCTGGACCGGCCCGCGGAGGCGGAGCGGCACCTGGCGGTCGCCGCGCGCAGCCGCCACAGCGGCCCGCCGCCGGCCCGGGTGACGGGCTGGGTCGCGCAGGCGCTCCGGGCGCGCGCGGCCGGCTCGGGCCGGGGCGTGCTGGAGGCCTGCCGGCGCGGGCTCGACGTGCTCGACGACCACCGGATGACGCTCGGGGCCTCGGAGCTGCGGGCGCGGGTCACCGCGCAGGGCGCGGAGCTGGCCGCGCTGGCCCAGGAGGCCAGTCTCGCCTCGGGCGAGCCGAGACGGCTGCTGGTGTGGAGCGAGCGCTGGCGGGCGACGGTGCTGTCCACGCCGCCCACCCGGCCGCCCGCCGACCCGGCGCTGCTGAGCGGCCTGACCGCGTTCCGGGAGATCGCGGCCCGCGCGGAGGCCGCCCGGCAGGAGGGGCATCCGGTCGCGACGCTGGAGCGGGAGCAGCGGCGTCTGGAGCGGGAGATCCGGTCCCGGACCCTGCACCTGCGCGGTGACGCGCCCGGTGGCGGCGACCGCTTCGACCCGGCGCGGCTGCTGGCCCGGCTCGGCGAGGGACGGCTGGTCGAACTCGCGGTCCTGGACGGGCGGGTGCACGTGCTGCTGTGCGGCGGCGGACGGGTGCGGCGGTTCGAGGCCGGGCGGCTGGCGGAGGCGGTGAGCGAGGCCGAGTACGTGCAGGCGGGCCTGCGGCGACTGGCCCATCCGGGTGCGGACGCGCGGCTGCCGCTGGTGGAGGCGGCGGGCCGCCGGCTGGAGGAGCTGCTGCTGGGGCCGGCCGCGCGTCACCTGGGCTCCGGGCCCGTCGTGATCGTGCCGCCGGGCTCGCTGCACCGTGTGCCGTGGGCGCTGCTGCCGTCGCTGCGGGAGCGGGTGGTCAGCGTGTCGCCGTCGGCGGGCAGCTGGCTGCGGGCCCTCGGGACCGAACCGCCGCCGGGCGGGCGGCAGGTGCTCGTGCGCGGGCCGGGACTGGCGACCCGCGGCGCGGAGGTGCCGGAGCTGGCGGCCCGGTACGGCTCGCCGGTCGTCCTCGAGGACGGCGACGCGCACGCGGCGCGGGTGCTGCGGGAACTGGACGGGGCCGCGCTCGCGCACATCGCCGCGCACGGCGCCTTCCGCGCGGACAGCCCCCTGTTCTCGTCGCTGACGATGGCCGACGGCCCGCTCATCGTGCACGACCTCGAACGGCTCGCCCGCAGTCCGTACCGGATCATCCTGTCCTGCTGCGACACCGCGCGGTTCGCGTCGGTGGGCGCCGACGAACTCCTCGGCCTGGTCACGGCGTTGCTGCCGCTGGGCACCGCCGGCGTGGTGGCGTGCAGCGCGCCCGTCAACGACGCGGCGGTGGTGCCGCTGATGCTCGCCCTGCACAAGGGCCTGGGCGCCGGCCTGTCCCTGGCCGAGGCCCTGCGCGACGCCCGCAGCGCCCTCCCGGACGACGCGGTGCACCTGGCCACGGGCTGGGCCTTCTCGGCGTTCGGGGCGGCCTGAGGGACCGGCCGTCGCGGCTCCGGCACGGGCCCCGGGCGCGGGCTCGGCGCAGGTCGAGTGCGGCTTCCGCGCGAGACAGGCGCGGGCCGGGTGGCGCTTGTTAGGCACGGCGCGAGACAGGCACAGGCGGGGCGCGGCTCCGGCGCGGGTCGAGTGCGGCCTCGGCGCGAGACAGGCACGGGCCGGACTCGGCCTCGGCACGGGTCGAGTGCGGCCTCGGCGCGAGACAGGCACGGGCCGGGCGCGGCCTCGGCGCAAGACAGGGACAGGCGGGTGCGGTTTCGGCGCGGGTCGCTCACCCGTTCGCCCGAGTGCGGTGGCTCGCCCCACTCGGGTGCCGGAATGTGGGGGAAGCGGGCGCGCCACCGGCACCGGCCCGGCCACCACCTGAAGGGATGTTCAAGATGACCGAGCGCATCACAGCGCTGCGCAGTCTGCACGACATGGGACTGGCGGCATGGTTCGGCGGAGCGCTCATGGGCGCGGTCGGCCTGAACGGCGCGGCCCGCAGGGCGGGCAGCACGGAGGAGGCGAGCCGGCGGATCGAGAGCACGGGCTGGGCGATGTGGACGCCGGTCAACGCCGCCGCCGTCGCGGTCCACCTCGTGGGCAGCGCGGCCCTGTTGAAGGAGAACGCCGCACGAGTGGCGGGGCAGAAGGGCGTCGGCGCGTCGACGGCCGCCAAGACGGCCGTGACGGGGGCGGCGCTGGCGGCCACCGCGTACAGCCGTGCGCTGGGCAAGAAGGTGGAGAAGGCGACGACGTCCGGCTGGGAGGCGGCCGGGGAGTCCGCCGGCCGGAACGGGCAGGCAACGGCGGCACGCCGTCAACTGGCGGTCATGCAGTGGACCGTGCCGGCCCTGACGGGCGGCCTGCTGGTGCTCAACGCGCTGCACGGCGAGCAGCAGCGTCCCTGGCAGCAGGTCCGCGGGATGCTGGAGAACGTCCTGGGACACTGACGGCGCCGCGCGGCCCCGGCCGGGCGGACGCCACAGCCTCGCACCGCGGCCGCACCCACCGCGGCCGCGGTGGGCGCACGGCCGGACGACCACCGGGCCGGGGCCCGCGCTGGACCTGCAGACGGCCGGGGCGGCTTCGCCGTCGAGCCGCCGGCCACCGCCGACCGCCCGTGACACCGTGCGCACCTTCGTCCGGGCAGGACGCCCTCCTGGCCCTCCTCGCTCTCCTCGGCCGTCCTGGCCGTCCTGGCCGTCGTCGCCGTCATCGCCGTCCTCGAGGACCGTGACGAAGCACCGCCTTCCCTGTCGGACAGAAGGACGGGTACACACCGGACGATGCCGGGTCGCGGACGCCCGGCCAGCGGCTCGTCGGGGGTCGTCGGCACGTAGTCCGCGTGCACCCCCGTGCCTCTCCCCACTCCGGGCGCGACGGCGGTCACGCGCCGGGCAGCCCCGGCCCCTCCGGGCGCGACGGCGCGCCACGGACGCCCGCGCCGCTCCCCCGCGTGCCTGCCGGTCTCCCGTCGGCCCGGCCTCACCGCCCCCGGCGTCCCACGCGCGTGGCCCCTCCCGGCACCGGGGCGACGCGGGGGGCCGGGCAGCGCCGTGGCCGGACTCGGCCGTCCGGACCCGCCCGCGCCTCGACGGAGTCGCGGGGGCCGCGCGGCCGGTGGCCGGCCCCGGGACGGTGACCGGCGGCCCGGGCCGGTGACCGGCAGACGGCACCGCGGTGCCGTTCCCGCCGGCAGCCGCGTGATCGCGTTCGGTGCCGGGCCCGCCGACGCGTGGAGCGCGCCGCTCCGGACGGCGAGCGATTCCGCCCGGGGCCGGGCGGAGGGCGGGGTGCACCGCACCCGACCTGGGCCGCCGACCCGGACAAACGTTCCGGGGTCGGTACGACCGGCCGCTAGGCTGAGGACGTTGTCTTCCGGGCGAGTGCCGGTGGTGGTCGCGTCCGCCGAGACGCTCGGCCGGTTGGGTACGAAGGAGCGGGTACAGCGGTGATGCGCTTGGAGCTGGGAGCTGCGGTCTCGTTGGCGCGGGAGATCGCCGAGGACGTCCTGGCGCCGGAAGCGGCCGCGGTGGACGAGGAGCCGCGGTGGCCCGCGGACGGCATGGCGGCGCTGCGGACCGCTCTGGGCGGGCTCGTGGTCCCGAGGGAGTCCGGCGGCCTGGGGCACGGGCTGCTGGCGGTGGCGCAGGTCGGTGAGGCGACGGGGCGGGCGTGCGCGTCGACGTCCATCTGCTTCGGGATGCACCTGGTGGGGTCGGCGGTGATCGCGGCCAAGGCGGGTCCCCTGCACCGGGAACGCTATCTGGAGCCGATCGCGGCCGGTGAGCACCTCACGACGCTGGCGCTGTCCGAGCCGATGACGGGGGTCGAGTTCTGGCTGCCGCAGACCCGTATGGAGCGCAGCGGCTCCGGGCGGCTGCGCCTGACCGGCGCGAAGAGCTTCGTCACCAATGCCGGGCACGCGGACTCCTACGTGGTGTCCACCGTCGCCGCCGGGCCGGGCACTCCGCCCGGCCAGTTCTCCTGCACGGTGGTCGACGCCGGCACTCCCGGGATGGTCTGGGGGGACTCCTGGCAGGGGTTCGGCATGCGCGGCAACTCCTCGCGCGCTCTGAAGCTGCCCGGGGTGGAGATCCCCGCCGGGTGCCTGCTGGGCGAGGAGGGCGACGAGATCTGGTACGTCTTCAACGTCGTCGCCCCCTACTTCCTGATGGCCATGGCCGGCACGTACCTCGGGGTCGCCGCGGCGGCGCTGGAGGAGGCGCGCGGCCATCTGCTGCGGCGCAGGAGTACGCGCGCGGGCCGGCCCCCCGCCGGGCAGCCGGTCGTACAGCACCGTCTGGGCACGATGTGGGCCCGGGTGGAGCGGACCAGGCGGCTGATCTACCACGCCGCCGCCGAGGCGGAGGCCGGCGGACCGCAGGCCCTGCCGGCCCTGGCTTCGGCCAAGGCCGAGGTCGCCGACGCGGCCGAGGCCACCGTCAACGACGCCCTGACGCTGGCCGGCGGGATCGGTTACGCCGAGCGGTCGCCGCTGCACCGCATGCTGCGCGACGCCCGCGCCGCGCACGTGATGTCGCCCGTCACCGACGTGCTGCGGGTGTGGACCGGCAGGGCGCTGCTGGAAGAACCGCTGCTGGAGGGCTGAGAGGTGGATGCTCAGCCCCTGCTGCTGCTGGTGGACGTCCCCTGCCGGACCGCCGCCGAGGTGGTGCGCGAGCTCGGCACCGCGGCGGAGGTCGTCGAGAGCACGGCCGACGACGTGCTGGCGTACGTGGGCGGAACGCCCGGTCAGCGCCGGCCCACGGTGGTGGTGCTGGGGGAGGCGGTGCCCGTGCCGGTAGGCGTGGTCCACGCGTTGCGTCCCCATGCGGCGGACCTGGTGGTCGCCGTGCCGGTCACCCCCGCCACCCAGGCCGAGCTGGCCGTGCTCCCCCTGCTCTTCTCCGACGACCTCGTCCGCCGTGTCCACGACGGATCCGGTCCGCTGGCCGGCACGGTCGGCGAACTGCTGCGGGAGCTGACCCGCCGTCGCGCGTACGCCGCGGCCCGGGCGGCGGCCCAGCAGCAGCTCTCCTCGGGCGTGTCGATCCACCGGCAGCTCGGGGAGCGACTGCTGGGGCAGTTCCTGAACCAGGCCCCGATCGGCGCGCTCATGCTCGACGGTGACGCGATGATCGCCTGGAACCGCCGGGCCGCCGACGTGCTGGAGCTGACCGAACCGGACTCGCTGCGCCGCCCGCTGACCGAGCTGTTCGCCCCCGAGGAACGCGCCGCGCTGGCCGGGCACCTCCGCTCCGCTTCCCAGCACCCGCGGGCCGTCGAACCCGACGCGGTCTTCGAGCGCAGCCGGGCCGACGGCACGGCGCAGGCGGTGCGCGTCGCCGCCCAGCAGGTCACGGACCTCGAAGGACGGACGCGCACCCTCGTGCTGACCGAGGACGTCACCGACCGCCTGCACGCACAGCGCAAACTCGCCGAGCGCACCGGTCACGCCGTGCTCACCGCGGAGGTGGCCGCCGCCATGACGGCCCCGGGGCCGCTGCCCGAACGTCTGCACCGGTGCGTGCGGGCCATGACCGACCGGCTGGGCGCCGACCGCGCCTGCATCTGGACCCTGAGCGACCAGGGCGAGCTGACGCACATCACCTGCGCCGTCGCCGACGCCGTGCCGGGCACCGTCCCCTCCTGCCCGGAGACCGAGCGCCGGCTGGTCGAAGGGGTCGTCGACACCGGCCGCCCCTACTGGAACGCCGCCTCCTCGGACCCGTACCCGGCCGCCCAGGGACGGGGCGAGGGCTCGTTCGCCGGCTACCCCCTGATCTCCGGGGAGGAGCTGCTCGGCGTCCTGTCCGTCACCACCCGCCTCGCGCTGCCCGGCTCCACCCTGGTCACCCTGGCGAACGTCGCCGACCAGATAGCCGTCGGCACGCAGCAGGACCGTCTCCTGGGCCGCCTGCGCCAGACCACCCGGGCACTGGAACGTCCCCTGCTGCCCCCTCACCTGCCCGCCCTGCCCGGCTTCGACCTTGCCGCCCGCTACGCCCCCTACAGCCAGGGCCTGGACATCGGCGGCGACTTCTACGACGCCTTCACCGCCCCCGACGGCCGGCACGTCCTGGTCCTGGGCGACGTCTGCGGCAAGGGCCCGGACGCGGCCGCCATCACCGGCCTGGTCCGCCACACCCTGTGGGCGGCCGCCCAGCACACCAGCCACCCCGGTCACGTCCTGGACCTCGTCAACAGCGCCCTGCGCCGCCAGAACACCCCGTTCTGCACGCTGGTGTACGCCGTGCTGGACACCTCCCGCACCCCCGCCCGCCTGCAGATCGCCTGCGCCGGCCACCCCGCGCCGCTGCTGCGCCGCGCGGACGGCAGCACCGCGCCCGTGGAGATCCGCGGCCCCCTGCTGGGCGTGCTGCCTGAACCGCACCACCCGGTGACCGAGCTGGAACTGCTGCCCGGGGACACCGTGGTGCTCTACACCGACGGCTTCACCGAGGGAGCCGGCGGCCAGGACCAACGGACCCCGGAGGACCTCGCCGACATCGTCTCCTCGCTCACCCGGGCCGGCGCGGGCTCCTCCGCCGAGGCTCTCGTCGCCGCCCTGCTGGAGGACGCGCACCGCTGGTGGGGCGAGCGGCTGCGCGACGACCTCGCCGTCCTCGCCCTGGCCGCCTCGCCCACGTCCGCCGGCACCCGGCCGGCCTGAGGAAGGCGCCGCACCGGAGTCCGCCGGGCCGGAGAGCGGCCGCCGCCGCGGGCGGGGCGCCGCCTGCCGCAGCCCCAGGTGCAGCCGCAGGACGAGTCCGCGCGCCGACGCCCGGATCTCGACCAGATCGCACAGCTGGTGCATGATCCGGACGCCTCGGCCGCCGGTCGGCACGTCCGGGCCGGGCCGGCGGCGGCCCGTGAGGGGGTCGGTCAGCCGGTCGCGGTCGCTGATCTCCGCGACGAGGGCGCCGGCCCGGCGCGCGGGATCAGTGCGCGGGATCAGCGCGGGAGCGCCCGGGATCAGTGCGCGGGCGCACGCGGGATCAGTGCGCGGGAGCGCGGAAAGGCGCACGTGAGCGCGGCGGTGGACGGCGCCCGGCACAGGAAGGCCGCCGGCCGCTCCCCTCCGAGCGGCCGGCGGCACACGGGTGCGGCGCGGGGCGGACAGCGCCCGCTCGGCCGGGGTCGAACCCCAACTTCGCGGTACGGTCCGCCAGTTCGCGCCGCACCTGCGGCGCCACGGGTACCCGCCTCGCGGCGCGTCGCACCTCCGCCTCGTCGCCGCCCCCGATCCCCTCCCCTGCCCCGTCCCCACCACCGTTCCGGCCACGGGCGGGCCCCCGCGGGCGCGCCGGGCGCCGCCTCGACGGTGGCCGAGCGGGGCCCGGACGCCCGCGGTCAGCCTGCGGTGGCCGGCCGGCGGCGCGCCGAGGCCGGCGTGCCGATTGACAGGCGGGGCGGCCGGCGCCGAGGGTGACCGGGGCGGAGGACAGTGGGCGGGCCGGTCCGACAAGGGGCATCCATGGTGGACACGCTGGGCGTCGCGGTCGTCGGGTTCGGCTGGATGGGCCGGGTGCACACCAGGGCGTACGCCCGCGTCCGGCACCACTATCCGCACCTCCCGCTGCGCCCGGAGCTCGTGACGGTGGCCGAGGAGGTGCCGGGCCGCGCCGAGGAGGCCGCCGCGCAGTTCGGCTTCGCCCGCGCCACCCGCGACTGGCGTGAGGTGGCGGCCGACCCGCGGGTGCGGGCGGTCAGTGTCACCGCCCCGAACCACCTGCATCGCGAGATCGGCGTGGCCATGGCGGAGGCCGGCAAGCACCTGTGGATCGAGAAGCCGGTGGGACTGACGGCGGCGGACGCCCGCGCCGTCGCGGACGCCGTCGCCGCGGCGGGCGTGCAGGGGGCGGTCGGCTTCAACTACCGCAACGCGCCCGCCGTGGAGGCCGCGCGCGACCTGATCGCCTCGGGCGGGATCGGCACGGTCACGCACGTGCGGATCCGGCTGTTCAGCGACTACGCGGCGCACCCCGACGGCGCGCTGGCCTGGCGGTACGAGCGGCGACGCGGCGGCAGCGGCGTGCTGGGCGACCTGGCCTCGCACGGCGCGGACCTGGCCCGGTTCCTGCTGGGCGAGATCACGTCCCTGGTGGCCGACACGGCCGTCTTCGTCCCGTGGCGGGCGCGCCCCGCCGGCGCGACCGCCGGTCACGCGCTCGCCCCCGGCGGCGAGCCGGGCCGGGTCGAGAACGAGGACTACGTGGGCTGTCTGCTGCGCTTCGCATCGGGGGCCCGCGGCGTGCTGGAGGCCTGCCGGACGTCGGTCGGTGAGCAGAACAACTACGGCTTCGAGGTGCACGGCACACGGGGTGCGGTGTTCTGGGACTTCCGCCGCATGAACGAGCTGGGCGTCAGCCGCGGCACGACCTACCAGGACCAGCCCGTCAGCACGGTGCAGGCCGGTCCCGGAGACGGCGAGTTCGCCGCGTTCCAGCCGGGCGCGGGCAACGCCATGGGGTACGACGACCTGAAGGTGATCGAGGCCGGCCGCTTCCTCCGCTCGATCGCCGAGGGCATCCCGTACGGAGCCACGCTCCAGGACGCCGTGCGCAGCGCCGCCGTGCTGGACGCGATGGCCCGCTCGTCGCAGAGCGAGACCTGGGTGGACGTGCCCGCGCCTTGACCGCGGCCGCCGGGAGTAGGCCGGCGCCCGGGCAACCAGGTGCCCGGGTGCCCGGGGCCTGACCCCGGCCGGCCGCCGACCGCCGGAAGCGGGCCGGCGCCCGGTCGGCGTCCCGGCAAACGGATGCCCGCAGCCCGACCCCCACCGACCCCGACCGCCGGAAGCAGGCCGGCGCCCGGGCAACCAGGTGCCCGGGGCCTGACCACGCTCGGCGCCAGCCGCCGGCGCCCGGGCAACCGGGTGCCCGGGGCCTGACCACGGTCGGCCGCCGACCGCCGGAAGCAGGCCGGCGCCCGGCCGGCGTCCAGGCAAACGGGTGCCCGCAGCCCGACCCCGACCGCCGGAAGCAGGCCGGCGCCGCGGCCGGCGCCCAGGCAAACGGATGCCCGCAGCCCGACCCCCACCGCCGGGAGTAGGCCGGCGCCCGGGCAACCAGGTGCCCGGGTGCCCGGGGCCTGACCCGGTCGGCCGCCGACCGCCGGAAGCGGGCCGGCGCCCGGTCGGCCTCCCGGCAAACGGATGCCCGCAGCCCGACCCCCACCGACCCCGACCGCCGGAAGCAGGCCGGCGCCGCGGCCGGCGCCCGGGTAGCCAGGTGCCCGGAGCCCGACCCCGGCTGGCCGCGGCCGCCGGAAGCGGGCCGGGACACGGGCCAGCGGCCGGGAGGGGCCGCGATGCGGCCGCCGTGGGGACCGCGCCCGCGCGCCCCGCTGGGACCGCGGCGCCGCGCCGTCCGGCGCGGACGGGCCGCCGCGCGGCTGCCCCCATGGGCGGGCTGGGGCAACCGGACGGGAGCACCGGCTTCGTGGCCCTCCCCCCGCAGGCCCCTCCGGCGCGGTCCGCACGCGGGCCGGGCGGACCGCCTCAGCCCCGCGGTTCCGCCGCCGCCAGGACCGCCCGCTCGCGTGCCGCCCGGACCGCCGCCGACAGGGTGGCGACGTCGTAGGCGCCGTGGTGCCGGCGGCCGTTGACGAAGAACGTCGGGGTGCCCGAGACACCGCTCAGGTCGGCCGACTCCACGTCCTCGGCGACGTGTTCCGCGCCCACGTGGTCGCGCAGGTCACGGCGGAAGCGGTCGACGTCGAGTCCGATCCGCTCGGCGTACCGGAGCAGGCTCTGCGGCCGCAGGTCGCCCTGGTGGCCGATGAGGACGTCGTGCAGGTCCCAGAAGCGGTCCTGGCGGTCGGCGGCCTCCGCCGCCTCGGCGGCGAGCTGGGCGTTGGGGTGCACGTCGGTCAGCGGCAGGTGCCGCCAGACGTAGCGGACGTCGTCGCCGAAGCGGGCGAGCACGTCCCGCACGACCGGCTCGGCCAGGCCGCAGTACGGGCACTCGTAGTCGCCGTACTCGACCAGGGTCACCGGCGCGTCGACCGGACCGCGGACGTGGTCGCGTGCGGGGTCGACGGGCTCGCTGAGGTCGACGATGACGCTTCCCTGTCCCAGCAGGGCGCGGGCCCGCCGGCGGGGCGGCAGCAGGGCGAGCACGAGGGTGACCAGCCAGGTGAGGAGGAAGGAGCCGACGACGACGCCCAGGATGCCGATCTTCGCCTCCTCCAGCCGGGCGCCGTCGAAGGCGAGGGTGGCGATCAGCAGGGACACCGTGAAGCCGACCCCGGCGAGGGTGCCGCCCGCCGTGACGGCGCCCCAGCCCAGCGGCGGGTGCAGCCGTCCCCGGCTGAGCCGGGTCGCGGCCCAGGTGCCGCCGACGACGCCGATCGGCTTGCCCACCAGGTAGCCGAGCAGAATGCCCAGGGTGACCGGTGAGCTGAGGGCGTCCGCGAGGCGGCCCGGGCTGATCGTGAGTCCGGCGTTGGCGAGCGCGAACAGGGGCACGACGACGTAGCTGGTCCAGGGGTGGAACATGCGCTGGAGCCGCTCGTTGGGCGAGAGCGAGGAGGTGAGGCCGCGGCGCAGGGTGCGCTCCAGCTCGGGGGTCGGCTGCTCGCGGAAGCTCCGGAAGAGCCGGCTGACGCGCTCCAGTGCGTGCCGCTGGGGCGGATGGGCGGGGAAGAGCAGGCCCATGACCAGCCCGGCGACCACCGGATCCACGCCGGAACGCAGCAGCGCGCCCCACAGGGCCACGGCGGGGATCGCGTACGCGGCCGGGGTCCGCACCCCGGCCGCGCGCAGGGCGAGCAGGCCGGCGATGACGCCGAGCGCGGTCAGCAGCGCCGGGAGGTACAGGTGTCCCGAGTAGACGAAGGCGATGACGACGAGGGCGAGGAAGTCGTCGGCGACCGCGAGGCCGAGCACGAAGACGCGCAGCCCCCTGGGCAGGCGGGAGCCGAAGACGGCGAGGAAGCCCAGGGCGAAGGCCGTGTCGGTGGACATGGCCGTGCCCCAGCCCTGTGCGGAGCCGTGTCCGGCGTTGACCGCGAGATAGAGCGCGACCGGGACGGCCATCCCCGTGGCCCCGGCGACGGCCGAAAGCGCCAGCCGGCGGCGTTCGCGCAGTTCACCGATGTCCAGCTCGCGCCGGGCCTCCAGGCCGACGACGAAGAAGAACAGCGCCATCAGCCCGCTGTTGACCCACTCCCGCAGCTCCAGGGACACCCCCGTCGTGCCGACGGTGAGCGACAGCCGCGTGCGCCACCAGGACTCGTACGTGCCGGGCGAGACGTTGGCCCATACGAGTGCGGCGGCCGCGGCCGCCAGCAGCACCGCGGCGCTGCCCGTCTCGGTGCGCAGGAAGGCGAGCAGTGGGCTGCGCGCCTCCGTGCCGGAGTCGGTCTGTCCGGTCAGCGCCGGCGGCCGGGCCGGCGGCAGCTGCTGTGGCTGGGACACCTGGTGCATCCTCCCGGTCGGCGGTGGCGGCCTCGGCGGGGCCCGGCCCCGCGGGGTGCGGAGCACGGCGTTCGCCACCCGGCCGCGGGCCGCCCGGGCGGGCCGAACAGCGCCGGGAGCGCGCACCGGGTGCCGTCCCCCGCTCTCCCGGCGACACGGCCGCTTCCGCCGGCCGTGGAAGCGCCGCGGAAGCGGCGGGGCCGCTCCCGCGGCCGGCGGCTACGCGCCCCGCCAGACGTTCGCGAAGGCCGCGTCCTCGATGGCGCGCCGCCGGCGCACGGCCGCCAGCTCCGTCACCGCGTCGTGCACGGCGGCCACCACGGTGAGCTCCGCCTCCGCCATGGGACCCGGGTCGAACGTGTCCGCCTCCTCGCGGACCCCGATCGCCGCCGCGAGCGCCACGATCACCGGGTCGTCCGCCGTCCACCGGGCCAGGGCCCGCCGCCGTGCCTCGGTGTCGCCGAGCACCCGGTGGCCGCCGCTCAGCGGCAGCCAGCGGCTGCGGCGCCAGGTGATCTGGCCCTCCTCCTCCAGGGCGGCCAGGTACCGCTCCGACAGGCCGCGGCCGCGGCGCCACAGCCAGTCCTCCAGCGACTCGTACGGGGCCACGAGCTTCAGGGAGGCGGCGGCCTCGTCCAGCAGCGGGTCGCCCAGCCCGGTCCGCAGCCGGGGCACGATCCGGCCGCCGTCCAGCTCGGTCACCTCGCTGCGCAGCAGGTCGACGGCCTCGGCCCCGGCCAGGGCGAGCGAGAGGTCGCCCGGCTGCAGGGGCCGCGCCGGCGGGACGTCCAGGGCGACGATCAGCAGATCGCGCGGTGTGCTCATGGGGATCCCCTCGACGGCACGGGTCACGGCCGGCAGCCGGCGCTCCCCCTTGCGGCGGGGCTCCGGCGGACCGGAACGCTCACCACCCATCGTGCACCACCGCGGCGCCGATTTCGTCAGGCGCCGCAGGACCTCAGGAACCGGCGGGTGCGCACGGCGACGGGCAGCGGCCGGTCCGGCTCGCAGGGGTACATGTCCTGCTCGACGATCGCGAACAGGTCCACGCCGAGTCCCTGCGCGGCGGTCAGGACCGGCTCCAGCGCGGGGACGCCGGACGGCGGTTCGCACATCACCCCGCGCCGCACGGCCGGGCCGAACGGGATGCCGTTCGCGACCACGTCGGCGAGGACCACCGGGTCGACCTGCTTGAGGTGCAGGTAGCCGATGCGCTCGCCGTAGGTCTCGATGAGCTTGACGCTGTCGCCGCCGCAGTAGGCGTAGTGCCCGGTGTCCAGGCAGAGGCTGACCAGGCCGGGGTCGGTGGAGTCGAGGAAGCGCTCCACGTGGGCCTCGGTGTCGAGGTGGGTGTCGGCGTGCGGGTGGACGACGATGTCCAGGCCGTAGGTCTCCCTCACCTCGCGGCCGAGCCGTTCCATGCCCGTGGTCAGGTGCGCCCACTGCTCGGCCGTCAGCTCCGGGGGTTCCAGGATCTCGGCGGTCCTGTCGTCGCGCCAGAAGGAGGGGATGACGACCAGGTGCCGCGCGCCCATGGCCCGGGTGAGCGCGGCGACCCGTGCGACGTGCTCCCAGGTGGACTCCCACACGGCGGGACCGCGGTGCAGCGCGGTGAAGACCGTGCCGGCCGAGACCCGCAGGTTCCGCCGGCCCACCTCGTCGGTGAGGCGGGCCGGGTCGGTGGGCAGGTAGCCGTAGGGGCCGAGTTCGATCCAGGAGTAGCCGGCCTCGGCGACCTCGTCGAGGAAGCGCCGCCAGGGCACCTGACGCGGGTCGTCGGGGAACCACACGCCCCAGGAGTCGGGGGCCGAGCCGACCCGGATGCGGTCGAGCACAGGGGTCATGTCAGGGGGTCCCTTCGCGGGAGGGGGGTGTCGCGGGCGGGGTGGGTTCCTGCTCGCCGGGAGGCTCGTCGACGCCGGCGCCGCGCCCCTGGGCGAGCTCGTGCCGGAGGGCGGCGAGCTCGGCGCCGCCGGCCATGTGGAGGGTCAGCTCCTCCAGGCTCACCTCGCCGCGCTCGGCGCTCAGTTCGAGAGTGCCCAGGCGCAGCACGCTGAAGTGGTCGCCGACCAGGTAGGCGTGGTGGGGGTTGTGGGTGATCAGGACGACGGCGAGGCCGCGGTCGCGGGCGGCGGCGACGTATTTCAGCACGACCCCGGACTGCTTGACGCCGAGGGCGGCGGTCGGTTCGTCCAGGATGAGGACGCGGGCGCCGAAGTGGACGGCGCGGGCGATCGCGACGCACTGGCGCTGGCCGCCGGAGAGGGTGCCGACGGGCTGCTCCAGGTCGTCGAGGACGATGCCCATCGCGCGCAGTTCCGCGTCCGCGGTCCGCTTCATGCGGGGGATGTCGAGGCGGCGGAAGGGCCAGGGGCCGCGGGTCAGCTCGGAGCCGAGGAAGAAGTTGCGCCAGACGGGCATGAGCGGCACGGTCGCCAGGTCCTGGTAGACGGCGGCGATGCCGCGGTCGAGGGCCTCGCGCGGGCCCGCGAACCGCACCGGCCGGCCGTCGACGAGGAACGCGCCCTCGGTGTGCTGGTGCAGCCCCGAGATGATCTTGATGAGGGTGGACTTGCCGGCGCCGTTGTCGCCGAGCACGCAGGCCACCTTCCCGGCGTGGACGGCGAGGTCGACGCCGTGCAGGGCGCGGACGGTGCCGTAGGACCTGCCGGCCCCGCGCAGTTCGACGACGGGCCGGTCCTGCGCGGGGGCCGGGGCGCCTGCTGGGACGGGGCCGCCGGCCGCGCTCGCGTCGTGGGACATGGGGGTCACCTCCTCGTGGCCGTGCGCCGGACCCACAGGTTGATCAGGACGGCGCCGAGGAGCATCACGCCGAGGAACGCCTTGAACCAGTCGGCGTTCCAGCCGGCGTAGACGATCCCCTGGTTCACCAGGCCGAACATGAAGGCGCCGAAGACCGGTCCGATCGCGGAGCCGTGGCCGCCGGTGAGCAGGCAGCCGCCGATCACGGCGGCGGCGATGTAGATGAGCTCCTGGCCGACGCCCTCGCCGGACTGCACGGTGTTGAAGGAGAACAGCTGGTGCATGCCGACGAACCAGGCGCCGAAGCCGACCAGCACGAACAGCGAGACCTTGGTGAAGGTGACCCGGACGCCGACGGCGCGGGCGCTGTCCTGGTCGCCGCCCACGGCGAAGACCCAGTTGCCGTACTTGGTGCGCAGCAGCACCCAGGTGGCGAGCGCCGCGAAGACCAGCCACCAGACGACGGTGCTCTGCACCCGGACCCCGCCGACGTCGAACGACGAGGCGAAGACCGCCTTGGCCTGGTCGAAGCCGTCCATGGCGCTGATGTCGTCGGTGGCGACGTTGTGCGTGACCAGCGCGGTCACCGCGAGGTTGACGCCCTGGAGGATCAGGAAGCTGCCGAGCGTGACGAGGAAGCTGGGCAGTCCGGTCCTCACCAGCAGCCAGCCGTTGAACGCGCCGATCCCGAGGGAGACCGCCAGCGCGACGACGACGCCGGTCCACACGTTCAGGGTGAGCTGGTAGCTGAGCATGCTCGCGGTCAGCGCCGAGGTGACGACGGCGACGCCGGCGGACAGGTCGAACTCGCCGCCGATCATGAGCAGCGCCACGGGCAGCGCCATGATCCCGATGGTCGACGACTGGTAGAGGATCGTCGCCATCGAGCCGCCCTGGCGGACCGAGGGCGCGGCGACGAGGAAGAAGACGAGCACGGCGGCGGCGCCGAGGAAGACGCCGACCTCCGGCCGCGCGAGCAGGCGCAACGCCTGGGGGCGCCGCGCGGTGCGGCCGTCGGTCCGCCGCGGTCCGGGGGCCGGCGGTGTGCCCGCCGCGGGTGCGGCCTGCTGGGTCACGCGCGTCACCGGGTGCCCTTCGCGGCGAACGCGGCCACCTTGTCGACGTTGGACGCGTCGACGAAGGCCGGGCCGGTCAGCACCGGCTGCTCGCCGCCGCCGCTGTAGTTGCCGTTGTGCCGGTAGAGCCACAGGGAGTCGACGGCCAGGTACCCCTGCAGGTAGGGCTGCTGGTCGACGGCGAACTGGATGGTGCCCTTCTGGATGGCTCCGGTCAGGTCCTTGTTCAGGTCGAAGGTGGCGATCCGCGCCTTGCTGCCGGCGTCGCCCACCGACTGCACCGCGGTCAGCGCGAACGGGGCGCCGAGGGCGACGACGTAGTCGATGGCGCCGTCCTGCTTGAGCTTGGCCGTGATCGTCGACTTCACCGACGGCATGTCGGTGCCGTTGACGTAGAGGTTCTCCAGGGCGCCCCGGAAGGTCTTCTTCACACCGGCGCAGCGCTGGGTCAGGCCGATGTTGCCCTGTTCCTGGATGACGCAGACGGCCTTCCTGGCGCCGACCTCGTTGAGCTTCCTGCCGAACGCCTCGCCCGCCACGGTCTCGTCCTGCCCGAAGAACTCCGTCAGGCCGAGCCTCTTCCAGTCGCTCAGGCCGGAGTTGAGGCCCACGACGGGTATGCCCGCGCTCGTCGCCCTGGCCACGGCGGCCTTGAGGGCGTCCGGCTTGGCCAGGGTGACCGCGATGCCGTCGACCTTCTGGTCGACCGCGTTCTGCACGTAGCCGGCCTGGTTGCCGGCGTTGGGGTCGGCGGAGTAGACGAGCTTGACGTTGTCCTTGGCGGCGGCGGCCTCGGCGCCCTTGCGGACGATGTCCCAGAAGGTGTCGCCGGGTGCCTGGTGCGTGACGAGTGCGACCGTCATCCTGGGCGTGGCGGCCCTGCCCGCGGAGGCGTCGCCCCCGCCCTCCTCGGCCTTCTTGCCGCCGGAACCGCTGGAGCAGCCGGCGAGGGTCAGGGCCGCCGCCGCGGCCACGGCCACGACGGGGGCGAGTGTGCGGGAGCGAGAAGAGCGGTCCATCTTTCCGGCACCTCACTGTGCGACAGGGGAACGACGGGAGGGGACACCGCGGCGACCGCGAGGATCCGGGGCCCGGTCTGCTCGGGTCCGGGTCGTGTGCCGTGGATCCGGCTGTGGTGCTGGGACGGGATCAAATCCCCTGACGCGGTCCCTGTCAATATTTTGTTAGGACATTATTTCACTCGTTGGTCCGAATGTAAGTACAAACTATTGACAGTGCGGCCCCCGGGCCCTAGACCTGAGGATGCGGCAGGCCCCGGGAGCGGCGGGCCCGCCGCCGCAGAAGCCCTCGGGAACCGCACCCCGCCGTCTCCAGGAGCGTCGCGCATGGCCGAGCCCGTCCCGTCCGCCCCGTCCTTCGACCTCGTCACGATGGGCCGCATCGGGGTCGATCTCTACCCCCTGCAGTCCGGCGTACCCCTGGCCGAGGTGGAGACCTTCGGCAAGTTCCTCGGCGGATCGGCCGCCAACGTCGCGGTCGCCGCCGCCCGCCTGGGCCGCGCCGCCGCGGTCATCACCCGTACGGGCGATGACCCCTTCGGCGCATTCCTGCACCGGGCGCTGAAGGAGTTCGGCGTCGACGACCGCTTCGTCACACCGGTCGGCGCCTACCCGACGCCCGTCACCTTCTGCGAGGTCTTCCCGCCGGACGACTTCCCGCTGTACTTCTACCGCCGCCCCAAGGCACCGGATATGGAGATCCGTCCCGAGGAACTGGACCTCGCCGCCGTCCGCGCGGCCCGGATCTTCTGGATCACCGGCACCGGCCTGAGCGAGGAGCCGAGCCGCTCCGCCACGCTCGCCGCCGTCGCGGCCCGCGCCGGAGCGGGCACCACGGTCTTCGACCTCGACTGGCGCCCGATGTTCTGGACCGACCCCGGCGCGGCCCGCCCGTACTACGCCGAGGCCCTGCGGCACGCCACCGTGGCGGTCGGCAACCTCGACGAGTGCGAGATCGCCACCGGCGTCCGCGAGCCCGCGGCCTGCGCGCGGGCGCTGCTCGCCGCCGGCGTGGAGCTGGCCGTCGTCAAGCAGGGCCCGCGGGGCGTGCTGGCGGTGCACCGGGACGGCAGCCGGGCCGAGGTGCCGCCGGTGCCCGTCGAGGTCGTCAACGGCCTCGGCGCCGGGGACGCCTTCGGCGGCGCGCTGTGCCACGGGCTGCTGTCCGGCTGGGACCTGACGACGACCATGCGGTACGCCAACGCCGCCGGCGCCCTCGTCGCCTCCCGCCTCGCCTGCTCCTCCGCCATGCCCACCGGGGCGGAGGTCGACGACCTCCTCGCGCGAGCCACCGCCTGAACGGAGCCCCGACGTGACCCTCGGCATCCCCGACCTCACCGCGGTCAGAGCCACGTGCCCGGAGGCCGTCGAGGAGGCGGCCGCCCGCCGGGTGCGGCGCCCGCTGCTCGGCCGCGGCGGGCGCCTGATGATCGTGGCCGCCGATCACCCGGCACGCGGCGCGCTGGCCGTCGGCGACCGCGGACTCGCCATGGCCAACCGCGCCGACCTGCTCGCGCGGCTGTGCGTCGCGCTGTCGCGGCCCGGCGTCGACGGGGTGCTCGCCACCGCCGACATACTGGAGGACCTGCTCCTGCTCGGGGTGCTGGACGGCAAGGTCGTCATGGGCTCCATGAACCGCGGCGGCCTCGCGGGCGCCGCGTTCGAGATGGACGACCGCTTCACCGGCCACCGGGCCCGCGACCTCGCCCGGCTCCGCTTCGACGCGGGGAAGCTGCTGCTGCGCATCGACTACGGCGACCCCGGCTCGCTCGCCACCCTGGAGTCGGCCGCCCGTGCCATCGACGAGATGGCCGGGCTGCGGCTGCCGGTGTTCGTCGAGCCGTTCGTCTCCCGCCGGGTCGGCGGCCGGGTCCGCAACGACCTGTCCGCCGAGGCCGTCACCCGCTCCATCGCCGTGGCCTCCGGCCTGGGGGGCACCTCCGCGTACACCTGGCTGAAGCTGCCCGTCACCGAGGACCCCGACGACATGGCCGAGGTCCTCCAGACCTCCACGCTGCCGGCGGTGCTGCTCGGCGGCGAGGTCGGCGACGATCAGGAGGGCGCCTACGAGCGGTGGCGCAAGGCGCTCAGGCTCCCCACCGTCCAGGGCCTGGTCGCCGGCCGCTCCCTGCTGTATCCGGCCGGGGGCAGCGTGGAGGAGGCGGTGGACACGGCCGTGGGGCTGCTGTGAACACCGGTGGGGGCGACGTCCGTCGTGCCGGCGTCCGGTGTCACGGTGTCCGGGGCGACGGCTCCGAGGTGACGGCGTCCGAGGCGTCCGCGGTGAGGAGGTCGGTCGTGGCGACGCCCGTCGTCAGGGGGTCCGTTCGAGGAGGTCCGTCGTGGCGACGTCCGTCGTCAGGGGGTCCGTTCGAGGAGGCCCGTCGTGAGGCGGCCGGTTGTGAACGTCCGTTGCCGAGGAGGCACCCCGATGACCAGCTCGTACCACCTGCCCGCCGGCACGGCGTCCCGCGGCCCCTGCGCCGTGGACGTCTCCCCCGGGTCCGCCGGCTGGGACCACTCCGCGCTGCGGGTGCTGCACCTGCCGCCGGGGGGCTCGCACACCTTCGACACCGGCGACAGCGAGTGGATCGTGCTGCCGCTCAGCGGGAGCTGCACGGTCGGCTGCGCCGACGACTTCGGCCACAGCGCCTTCCGCCTGGCCGGCCGCACGAGCGTGTTCACCGCCGTCAGCGACTTCGCGTACGTGCCGCGCGACGCCCGCACGACCCTCTCCAGCGACGGCGGCGGACGGTTCGCGCTCACCGGCGCGCGCTGCGCCCGCCGTCTGCCCGCCCGCTACGGCCCGGCCGCGGACGTGCCGGTGGAGCTGCGCGGCACCGGCGGCTGCAGCCGCCAGGTCAACAACTTCGGCGCCGCCGGCGTGTTCGCGTGCGACCGGCTCATCGCCGTGGAAGTGATCACCCCGGGCGGCAACTGGTCGTCCTTCCCGCCGCACAAGCACGACGAGCACCGGCCCGGCGAGGAGTCCGTCCTGGAGGAGATCTACTACTTCGAGTTCGCCGCCCACGACGGCACGCCCGGCCTCGGCTACCAGCGGGTCTCCCCGTCCGGGCGGGGCCGGGGGACGGACCTGCTGGCCGAGGTGCGCGACGGCGACGTCGTGCTGATCCCGGACGGCTGGCACGGGCCGTCGATGGCCGTGCCCGGCCACCACATGTACTACCTCAACGTCATGGCCGGCCCGGACCCCGAACGCGCCTGGCTGATCCGCGACCACCCCGACCACGCCTGGATCCGCGGCACCTGGCCCGGTCAGCCCGTCGACCCCCGCCTGCCCCTGTACACCGCACCGTCCGCCGCCTCCGCCCCGTCGTCCCCGTGAGAGGTACTCCGATGAACCAGCCGAGCGAACCGGGCCGGCCGAGCGAACCGGGCCGGCGGAACGAACCGGACCGGCCGAGCGAGCCGGGGGCCGGCAGGCCGGACGCCCCGGCCGTCCGCCTCACCGTCGCCCAGGCGCTGGTGCGCTTCCTCGCCGCCCAGTACACGGAACGCGACGGGGTGAGACAGCGGCTGATCGCCGGCACCTGGGGCGTCTTCGGCCACGGCAACGTGGCGGGTGTCGGCCAGGCGCTGGTCGAGGCGGGCGAGGACCTGATGCCGTTCCACCAGGGACGCAACGAACAGGCGATGGTGCACGCGGCCGTCGGGTACGCCCGCCAGCGGGGCCGTCTGTCGACGATGGCGGTGACCACCTCCATCGGCCCGGGCGCGACCAACCTCGTCACCGGGGCGGCCCTGGCGACCGTCAACCGCCTGCCGGTGCTGCTCCTGCCCGGGGACTACTTCGCCGCTCACCCCGCCGACCCGCTGCTGCAGCAGCTGGAACACCCGGTGGAGGCGGACGTGTCGGTGAACGACACCCTGCGCCCGGTCTCCCGCTGGTTCGACCGCATCATCCGACCCGAGGCCCTGGTTTCCTCCGCGCTGCACGCCATGCGGGTCCTCACCGACCCGGCCGAGACCGGCGCCGTCACCCTGGCGCTGCCGCAGGACGTGCAGGCGGAGGCGTACGACTGGCCCGCGGAGTTCTTCGCCGAGCGGATCTGGCGCGTCCGGCGCCCCGCCCCCGACCCGGTGGAACTCGCCGACGCCGTACGGGCCGTACGCGCCGCCGGCCGGCCGCTGATCGTCGCCGGGGGCGGCGTCCACCACAGCGCGGCCGAGGACGCGCTGAGGGCCCTGGCCGACGCCACCGGCATCCCCGTCGCCTCCACCCAGGCGGGCAAGGGATCGCTGCGCCACGACCACCCCGCCGACCTCGGCGGCATCGGGCACACCGGCACCGCGGTCGCCGACGCCGTCGCCCGCACCGCGGACCTGGTCATCGGCGTGGGCACCCGGTACACCGACTTCACCACGGCCTCCGGCACCCTGTTCCAGCGGCCGGACGTCCGCTTCGTCAACCTCAACATCACCGCCTTCGACGCGCACAAGCTGGCCGCGCGCACCCTGGTGGCCGACGCCCGGGCCGGACTCGAGGCGCTCGCCGAGGCACTGGCCGGCCACCGCGTCGACGCCGCCTACGAGGCGGAGTACCGGGCGGGCAGGGAACGCTGGGAGCGGGTGGTCGAGGCCGCGTTCCGGGCCGACGACGACAGCGCGGTGCCGACCCAGACGCAGGTCCTCGGCGCGCTGGACGCGGTCGTCGGCGACGACGACGTGGTCGTCAACGCCGCCGGTTCCCTCCCCGGCGACCTGCACAAGCTGTGGCGGGCCCGCTCGCCGCGCCAGTACCACGTGGAGTACGGCTACTCCTGCATGGGCTACGAGATCCCGGCCGCGATCGGCGTCCAGCAGGCCGCGCCGGAGAAGGCGGTCTGGGCGCTGGTCGGCGACGGCACCTACCTGATGATGCCGACGGAGATCGTCACCGCCGTCCAGGAGGGCCTGCCCGTCAACCTGGTGCTGATCCAGAACCACGGCTACGCCTCCATCGGCGGCCTGTCGGAGTCGGTCGGCGCCGAACGCTTCGGCACGGCCTACCGCCACCGGGCCGCCGACGGCGCCTTCACCGGCCCCCCGCTCCCCGTCGACCTCGCCGCGAACGCGGGCAGCCTCGGCATGGACGTGCTGCGCGCCAAGACCGTGCGCGAGCTGCGGGAGGCCCTCGCCACGGCCCGCGCCTGCGAACGCCCCGTCTGCGTGTACGTCGAGACGGACACGGGGAGCGGGGTGCCGGCCGCTCCCCCGGCCGAGGCGTGGTGGGACGTCCCGGTCGCAGAGACGGCCACCCGGGAGGCCGCCGTCCGGGCGCGCGCGGACTACGACCGGCACGTGGCCGACCGCCGCCGGCACCTGTGACACCGGCCGCGCGGCAGAGGGCGTCCGCCGCGGGCCGGACCGCCCGCGCGGCGCCCGCCGGACCGTCGGCACCCGCGGGCGCCTCACGGCGAAGGCCGGACCGTCGGCGCCCGCGCTCCCCGCACGGCGAAGGCGGGACCGGCGCCCCTCACCGATCAGGACGAGCGCGCGCCGCGGCGCGCGTTCCCCGGACGGCGGACCGGCTCCCGCGGACCATGGACGGGCTCCCGGTCGCCGGTTCCGGATAAGGGACCGGCTCCCGGTCGCCGGTTCCGGATCACGGACCGGCTGCCGGTCCCGTTTCCGGACCATGGAGCGTTGCCGGAAACGGCGGAGGGCCGTGGCAGATCCCTCTGCCACGGCCCTCCGGCACCGACTCGCGCTGTCACGAGTCGGGACGACAGGATTTGAACCTGCGACCCCTTGACCCCCAGTCAAGTGCGCTACCAAGCTGCGCCACGTCCCGATGCGTTCACGTGCGGTGACCCGCGTGATCGCGTGAACGCCACTTTACCCCACGGTGGGGGGTGCGCCGAAAGGGGCACGGCGGCGGGAGACAATCGGCGTATGAGCAGCACATCATCCGGCGTACCGGCCGGCGCACGGGACCGGGACAGTGAAGGCCGGGCACGCAACGCCCGGCCGCGCGACGGGCTCGGACGGCCCCTGCCGTACGGCGCGGACGGCGTGCCGCGGCAGCCGGAGGGCGTCGTCCGCACCCCCGACCAGACGGTCGCGGAGGCGCAGGCGCTGCTGGACGAGGGCAAGCCGTTCCACGCGCACGAGGTCTTCGAGGACGCCTGGAAGTCGGGGCCCGAGGCGGAGCGCGCCCTGTGGCGCGGGCTCGCCCAGCTGGCGGTCGGGCTCACGCACGCCGCCCGCGGCAACGTCGCAGGGGGCGCCCGGCTGCTGCGGCGCGGCGCCGACGCCGTGGAGGAGTGGGCGGCCGGCTCCGGCGAGCGGCACCCGTATGGGATGGACCTCGCCGGGCTGGCCGGCTGGGCCGGCGAACTCGCGGACGCCGTGGAGCGGGGAACGGCCGTGGACGCCGCGGCGCGGGCACCCCGGCTGCGGGCCGCGCGGTGACCTGATCCCGCGGCGGGACCGGCCTGGGCGGCGCGGCGTCCCGCGCGTCGGGGGCGGGCAGCGCGGCGGCCGGGGCCGTCCCCGGCGACGGTGCGGAACCGGTGCACGGCGCGCCGGAGGCGTACGGCACACTCGGGGCGTGCGAAAGATTCATGTCATCGGTATCGGCGCGGGCGACCCGGATCAGCTGACGCTGCAGGCCGTCAGGGCGCTGCGCGACACGGACGTGTTCTTCATCCTCGACAAGGGCGAGGTGAAGTCCGACCTGGTCCGGCTGCGCCGGGACATGCTGCGCACGCACGTGCCGGAGGGGACGTACCGCCTGGTGGAGGCCCGCGACCCCGACCGGGACCGGTCCGCGGGCGGTGCGGCCTACTCCCCCGCCGTCGAGGACTGGCGCACCGCCCGCGCCGACATCTACGAGCGGCTGATCGCCGAGGAACTGGGCGGGGACGAGACCGGCGCGTTCCTCGTCTGGGGCGACCCCTCGCTGTACGACAGCACGCTCGGGATCCTGGCCGAGGTGCTGGAGCGGGGCACGGTCTCCTTCGACTACGACGTCGTGCCCGGCATCAGCAGCGTCTCCGCGCTGGTCGCCCGGCACCGCACAGGCCTCAACCGGGTCGCCCGGCCCGTGCAGATCACCACCGGCCGGCGGCTCGCGGAGGGGTTCCCGGACGCCGTGGACGACGTGGTGGTGATGCTCGACGCGCACCAGACGTTCCGGCGGTACGCCGACCAGGACGTCGACATCTACTGGGGCGCCTACATCGGCACCCCGGACGAGATCCTCGTCTCCGGCCCGATCGCCGAGGCCGCCCCGCGGATCGAGCGGCTGCGGGCCGAGGCGCGCGAGCGCAAGGGCTGGATCATGGACACGTACCTGCTGCGCCGGAGGCCGGCCGAGCCGAAGGGCGACCAGCGGACCGGGAGCGGCGGGCCTGTTCCGGAAGCCTGATGGAACGTCGGTTCCGGGGAAGCCGCTCGCCGTAGGGTGAGAGCCCGGCCGTAGGGCCACCGGACAAGGGAATCACCGATGACGCGGTACCTGATCTCGTTCGACGACGGCGCGATGACCTTCCCCGAGCAGGAGTTGCCCGAGGTGGCCAAGGCCTCGCTCCAGGTGGTGCGGGAGGCTCAGGAGGCCGGCGTATGGGTGTTCGGCGGTGGGCTGGAGAGCCAGCGGGCGAGCGTCGTGGCCACCGACGGGACCGTCACCGACGGCCCGTACCCGGAGACCAAGGCGGTCCTCGGCGGGTTCTCGATCATCGACGTGCCCTCACGCGAGGACGCGCTGGAGTGGGCTGCCAGGATCGCCGCCGCGTGCCGCTGCGCGCAGGAGGTCCGGGAGATCATGCCCGACCAGACCGTCTGAGCGGAGACGACCCGCCGCGGCTGGGGCCCGCCTGATGCGTCGGCAGGTCCACGGGATCCGGCACGCCTGTCTTCCGTCCCGCCTGCCGGACCGGGCCGCCGGTGGCGGCGGCCGCCTTCACCGTCCGTCCGGTCCCGGCAGGCCCGGCCCCGGTCCGTGCAGGGCGGCCAGCGCGCCCGCCACGTCGGGGACCGCGGTCAGGCCGTCCGGCAGCGGCGGCCGCCGGACGACCACGACCGGCAGTCCCAGCTCCCGTGCCGCCGTGAGTTTCGCCGCCGTCGCCTCTCCCCCGCTGTCCTTGGTCACCAGCACGTCGACGCCGTGCGCGCGGAGCAGCGCCGTCTCCTCGCGGACGGTGAACGGCCCGCGGGCCAGGACGACGTGCGTGTCCGGCGGCATCGGCGGCGCGGGCGGTTCCACCGACCGGACGACGAAGTGCAGGCCGGTGAGGTGGGCGAACGCCGCGAGGCCCATCCGCCCCGTCGTCAGGAACACCCGCTGTCCGAGGGCGGGCAGTGCCTCCGCGGCCGCGCCCAGCGAGGCGACCGGGTGCCAGCGGTCCCCGGGACCGGGCTGCCAGCCGGGGCGGCGCAGGACGACCAGGCGGACACCGGTCAGACCGGCCGCCCGTGCCGCGTTCCGCGTGATCGACGCGGCGAAGGGGTGGGTGGCGTCGACGACGGCGTCCACGCGGTGCTCGCGCAGCCATGCCGCCAGCCCCTCCGCGCCGCCGAAGCCGCCCACGCGCACCTCGCCCGCCGTCGCACCGGGCCGGGCCACCCGGCCCGCCAGCGAGGTCGTCACCCTCCAGCCGGGACGTGCCGCGAACTCGGCGGCCAGCTCACGTGCCTCGGTGGTGCCGCCGAGGACCAGGACGTGCGGGGACATGCCGACGAGCGTACGGGGCGTAGACGGCCTGCCGGGACGCGGGTGCCCGGCAGACGAGCGGCTCCCCCGGAGGCCAGGTCGACGCGGACGCGCACCGGCGGACCGGCTGCGGCCTGCGGTGGCAGTTGCGGTGCCTCATGAGTGGCTGCGGGACGGTTCCGGCTCGTGCTGCGACGTCTGGTCCTGTCGGGGAAGCAGGAGCGGGGTGGTCAGGATGAGCAGTCCTGCGACCGTGAGAGCGGTGCGCGGGCTGGTGATGTCGGCGAGCAGCCCGGCGAGTGCGGTCAGGACGGCGATGGACGCCTGCTGGCCGATCGACCAGGCCGACAGGGTGCGGGCGACGAGATGCTTGGGGGTGTGTTCGAGCCGGTAGGTGGCGAGCACCGGGCTGTACAGGCTCATGTTGATGATGATCGCCAGCTCGACGGCCATCACGGTGACGAGGCCGACGATGCCGGGACGGACGAAGGCCAGGCCGATCAGCCAGACGGCGCGCAGGGTGCCGACGGTCCGGAAGACCCGGTGCCGGCCGAAGCGGGCCACGACACGGCGGGCCAGCCGGGAGCCGATGAGTCCGCCGAGGCAGGGGGCGGCGAAGACGAGGGCGTACTGCCAGGGCGGGAACCCGAGCCGGCGAAGCAGGAGCACGGCCAGCAGCGGCTCGGTGGCCATGATCAGACCGGCGACAAGCAGTTGGTTGAGGTAGAGGGGCCGCAGACCGGGGTGGCCCATGATGTGTCGCCAGCCGTCGAGCAGTGCGCCCGCCCGGACCGGGCTCTTGTCGGTCGTTCGCGGCGCTTCTTCCTGGCCGCGGATCGCGGTGATGCCCAACGCGGAGAGCAGGTAGCTGAGCGCGTCGGCCACCACGGTGGTGACCGGCCCGAACAGGCCGGTCGCCGCCCCGCCCAGCGGTGGCCCCACTGCGATGGAGCTCCAGTTCGTGGACTCGAACCGCGCGTTGGCGACGAGCAGGTCGTCCGGTCGGACGAGGGCCTTGAGGTAGGCGCCGCCGGCCGCGTTGGAGGCGATCCTGGCTGCGGCGACCACGGCCGAGACCACGAGCAGTTGGACGAGACCGAGCCAGCCGAAGGCGTAGGCGACGGGGATCGTCCCCATGGCCGCACACCGGGTCAGGTCCATCATGATCATGACTGGGCGCTTGCGCCGGAACTCCACCCACGGCGCGAGCGGCACCGCGATCAGGGCACCCACCGCAGGCCCCACCGCGGACAGCGCGGACACCTCAGCGGGTCCGGCATGCAGCACCAGCACGGCGATCAGCGGCAACGCCCCGAACCCCAGCCCGGACCCATAGGCGCTCACCGCATAGGACGCCCACAGCCAGCCGAACTGCCGGCCCAACCGCCTCCTGCCCACCATGCTCAGCGCACTCCCCTTGAGGTCCCATTCGAACAAGCCGACGTTGACCGATGAGAGACAAGCGGGCAGGACAACCCCAGGTCAAACAACTGAACCGCCAGCAATCCACAACCGTGAGTTGTTCACTAGGGTGGGTCGGCGTGGATCTCGAAGCAGTACGTACCTTCGTCGCCGTCGCGGAAGCGGGCCAGTTCCAGAAAGCCGCCGCCGACCTGTCGATCACCCAGCAGGCCGTCTCCAAACGCATCGCCGCGCTGGAACGCACCCTCGGCGTGCGATTGTTCATCCGTGCCCCCCGCGGCGCTGAGCTCACCATCGATGGTCAGGCGTTCCTGCCCCACGCGCGTGAGCTGCTGCGCGTCGCCGAACGTGCCGGCGCGTCCGTGCGCCCCGGCCACCGTCCGCTGCGCGTCGACGTGATCGCCTCGCGCAGCGCGCAGTCGAGCCTGATGCGCGGTTTCCACCGCGCACACCCCGAGATCGACCTCGACGTGGTGATGCTGTTCGACATCGAGGCGGCCGTCACCGCCCTTCGCTCCGGTGCGATCGACGCGTCCTTCCGCGCCGTCGCCGCGCCCGGCCGACCCCTTCCCGGGGACATCGAGTCCGTCCGCGTGCTCGACGAGCCGCTCCAGCTCCTCACCGGCCCCGCCCACGCACTGGCAGGCGCCCGGTCCGTGACCGTCGCCCAGCTCACCGGGCACCGGATCTGGATGCCCGGCATCGCCCCCGGTACCGAGTGGGGCGCCTACTACGACGACCTCGTCGCCGAGTTCGGCCTCACCATCGAGGTGACCGGCCCCAACTTCGGCTCCGACGCGCTCCTCGACACCATCGCCGACACCCCGGCCCTGGCCACCTTCATGGGCGGGCACACCCGCCTCATCTGGCCCGCCGACCACGGCCTGCGCCGCATCCCGGTCACCGACCCGACGCCCGTCTACCCGCACTCGCTCCTCTGGCACCGCGACAACCCCCACCCAGCGCTGACCACCCTCCGCACCCACCTCGCCGCCACGACCGCCGGCCACGATGCCGCCGGGACCTGGGCACCGGGCTGGGTGATTCCGCGCTGAACGCCCCCCCGTGCGGGCCGGCCCTGCCCTTCAGCACGTGGTCCTCGCATGACTGGCCCCGGCGGCGGGCCTTGGTCCGGGCACCCTCGACCAGGCAACGACACCCGGCGAAGTCCAGCTCCTCGACGTCGACGCCCGGGATCTCCTCGGCCCGCCCGGCGGTCTCGTAGAGCCTCCGCCGCAGCGTCCTCTCCCGCAGGTGCGCCTCCCTGCGCGCGATCAGCCGGTCGACCGCCGTCTCCGAACGGGCCGGGGTCCCGGAGTCCGCGGGCACGTCCGGCGGCTCGTCCGGTCGGGGGGTGGGCGACCGGCGGACCGTGCCCCGCTCGGGTGACTGGACCGGCGGGCCCGTGTGACCGCGGCCAGGAGCGGTTACCCACCCCCGGTGCCGCCCGGAACGGCGGCGACGCCTCCGCTGCCGGCCTCCGGGGACCCATGACCGAACACGCGCCCGCCCGGCCCGCCCGGGCCCCTCACGACGGGGCCGCACGGCTGCTCCTCGTCAGCGCCAGCATGGGCTCCGGCCACGACACGGTGGCCGCCGAGCTGGCCCGCCGCGCCCGTGCCGCCGGGCGGGAGGCGCACGTCGTCGACATCCTCACGCTTCTGCCCCCCGGCGTCGGGTCCGGGCTGCGCGGCTTCTACCAGGCGTCCGTCCGCCGCTTCCCGTGGGCGTACGCCGGGATCTACGCGTACTTCCTGCGGCCGGGGCCGCGCCCACGCCCGAGCGGCACCCCGCTGGCGCGGCTCGCGGCGGACCCGCTGATGCGCCGGGTGCGCGAGACGGGCGCCGACGTCGTCGTACCGGTGTTCCACCTGGCCGCCCAGCTGACCGGCCATCTCCGCGCGCACGGTGTGCTGCGGGTGCCCGCGGCGGTCGTCGTCGTGGACTTCGCCGTGCACCGGCAGTGGCTCCACCCGGGCAACGACCTGCATCTGTGCGTCACGGACGAGGCCGCCGCCCAGGTCCGCCGGAGCACCGGCCGGCCGGCCCGGACGACGGGCCCCGTGGTGGCTCCCGGCTTCTTCACCGAAGGGCCGGGGACGGCCGGGTGGCGGCGGCGGTTCGAACGGTTCGCCCCCGGGCGCCCGGCGGTGCTGCTCTCCGCGGGGGCGTGGGGAGCCGGATCCCGGCTCGCCGGCACCGCGCGGCTGCTCGCCGGGAACGGCTTCCTGCCCGTCGTGCTGTGCGGGCACAACGAACGGCTGCGGCGTGCCATGTCCGGGCTCCCGGGCGTCCTCACGCCGGGCTGGGTGGCCGACATGCCGGACCTCCTGCACGCCTGTGCGGCCCTGGTGGACAACGCGGCCGGGCAGACCGCCGTGCAGGCCCTCGCCGCCGGCGTCCCGGTGATCGGCTACCGGCCGCTGCCCGGGCACGGGGCCGAGGGCGTCGGCCGGATGGCGGCCCTCGGCGTGTCGGACCGGGCGGCGGACGCCTCCGGCCTGCTGCGCTCGCTGTCCCGTCTCACCGGACCCGGTCCGGAACGCGACCAGCGGATCGCGGCCGGACGGGCGCTCTTCCGGGACGACGCGCTGTCCCACCTGGCCCGCGCGGACGGCGTCCGTCGGGCGTAGTCCCGGCCGCCGGACATCCGCGGCCCCGACCAGGCTCAGCCCCTTGCCACCCGACTCCCGGCCCCGACCAGGCGCAGCCCCTTGCCGCCCGACTCCCGGCCCCGACCAGGCGCAGCCGCTGCCGCTCTCACGGCCGTGGCCGGCCGCTGTCGCCAACGGCCGCCGGTCGGCCAAGGGGCGGGCGGCCGCCGTGCATCCCGCCTACGAGGCGCCCCTGCGACGCGGCGACGGTGCGGTGCCCGGGCCCGGGCCCCGGCCCGGCGGCAGGGCCGGCCCGCCCCTGGTTCTAGGTGCTGTCTGACAAGTCGCGTCTGCCGCGCGAATTGTCAGACAGGACCTACGCAGGGCCGGTCCGGTCGAGGTCCAGCCGGCCGACGCGGGCGACGTTGTCCACGTCCTCGGGGTCCTCGCTCGGCGTGGCGGCGAACCAGGCGTCGAGGATCTCCCCCAGCAGCGGCTCGGACGTCAGACGCAGGCTCAGTGCCAGCACGTTGGCGTCGTTCCAGCGGCGGGCTCCCTCCGCCGTGGCCGCGTCGGTGCACAGGGCCGCCCGGACACCCGGCACCTTGTTGGCGGCGATGGACGCGCCCGTGCCGGTCCAGCAGCACACGACGGCCTGGTCGGAGCTCCCTTCGGCGACGTCGCGGGCCGCGGCCGCGGAGCACACCGCCCACTGCGGGTCGTCCCCGGGCCGCAGTGCGCCGTGGGTCACCACCTCGTGTCCGCGCTCGCGCAGCCGGGTGACCAGCGAGCGGGCCACGGCTTCGTCCATGTCCGAGGAGACGGAGATCCGCATGCTCCGGAGACTACTCAGCGCGCACCGGCAGTCCAAGACCGGTCCGGGACATCGCCGGACCGTGGCGCGGCAGGGCCGGGGCCCCGTCGGCGGCACGCGGACGGGGCCCCGGCCTTGTCGGCGGCACGCGGACGCACGCGCGCCCGCTGTACGGCGAGCGGGGCCCACCGGCCACCGCCCACACCCACCACCGACCGGCCACCGTCCGGGAGCCGGCCCCGCCCCTCCGCCAGGCGCCATCGCAGTCCGGTGTGACGAGACGACGGTTGCATCCACCGGGTGATTCGCCGGCAGGCGTGCAACCGCGGCACCGACGATCCGCCTCCTTTCCGACCAAGACGGCACGACGCGACAGAACGGATGAACCGATGCAGACCATGACGCCCCTGCCGGACGCCTCCGCCTGGGACCGCGGGACCGGCGACGACTTCCTGCTGGCGCCGCCGAACCCGGCGCAGCGCATCAGCTGTTCCATCGACCCCTACGACCTGCGCCGCCTGGACCTGCACGCGGCGCTGACCGCCGCCGGCATCGCCCCGCTGCCGGGCGACCGGGAGGCGATCGAACAGCTGAGCGCGCTGCCCGACAGCGTGCACCAGGCGCTGCACCGGTGGCTCACCAGCAACGGCTGACACTTCGGCGCACCGGCTCACGTCCCGGCGCACCGGCGCCGCCGTACCCGCCGCCGACACCGGTGGGCGCCCGGCGGTGCCGCCGGCGGCCCGGGGTTGTGCCGCGCCGTCCCCGCGTGCGGTCCTCGCCGCCAGGCGGGCGGGCGCGCGCGTCCGGCGGGCACCCGGCACCGGCGGGCATGTCGCCGGGCGCGGGCGCGCTGGTCTGCGGCTGCGGCGCGTCCGGCGGGCGCCGCCCGGCCGGGACCGCGCCCGCAACGGGCGCTGGGACCGTCGTCGCGAACTCCCCTGCGCCCTACGGCGTCCGACACGCGATCCCGCCGCACCGGGCGACAGCCCGAGCGGTCCGGGTACGACAGCGTCCGCCCGGCACACCGGTATACGCACGGACGCCGCGGAGCCGCCCTCCGGGCGGCGCAGGGCAGGTGACGACGGACCGGCCCTAGTAGGTCCTGTCCGACCATGCCCGTCGTCGCCCGAGGGGCGGCCGCGCGGCGTCAGGTGCGTGCTCCCGGCGTGCCGGCCCCAGGCCCCCGTACTGGACGTGCTCGGGTCCGGGGCCGGTGCGGCGAGCAGGGGTACCCCCTGCCCGAGCCAAGCCGAGAGCCTTGGGGAGCGTGCAGGGCGTCGCGCGGCAGACGCGAAGGGTCAGACAGAGCCTAGAAGCAGGCCATGCCGAGGAGCAGTGCGGACACGAAGAGGACGGCGCCGCTCACGAGGACGACCGCGCGAGGGTGCCGGCCCAGCGAGGACCGCAGGCCGGGGCGACGGGTGGGAACCCGGTGGACGGTGGTGTTCCACTCCGTGTCCGCACCCGACGCTGCCGCCGCCGGCGCCGGGACGCCCCGGCCGCCGGAGGGGCCGCCGCGGGACGGACCGGTCCGCACGTGGGCCGCGCCCGCGCGGTCCTGGGAGGAACCGGACCGCCCGTGGGCCGCAGCCGTGCGGCGCTGGGAGGAGCCGGACCGCCCGTGGCTCGCACCCGTGCGCCCGTGGGGCGGGCCCTGCTCCTCCGGCGGCAGCGGCTGCGGCGCCCCGCGCCAGGCCTCGCTGCGGAACCAGTCCGCCGCCTCCCGGGCCGTCGGCCGCTCCTCGGGCCGCTTGGCGAGCATGCTCAGCAGGTACGCCTCGAAGGCGGGCGGGAGCGCGGCGCCCCGCTGGTGGGGCGGCACGGGCGGCGAGTCGACGTGCTGGTACAGCAGCGCGGTGGCGGTCGCGGCCTCGAACGGCGGCCGCCCCACGGCCAGTTGGTAGAGCACGCAGCCGAGCGAGTACATGTCGGACGCCGGGCCGGCCGGGGTGCCGATGGCGCGTTCGGGTGCGAGGTACAGGCCGGTGCCCACGATCTGCCCGGTCGTGGTGAGTCCCGCCGACGGGTCGTCGACGAAGCGCGCGATGCCGAAGTCGCCGATGCGGACGGTGCCGTCCAGGCCCGTCAGCAGGTTCCCGGGCTTGACGTCCCGGTGCACGATGCCCTGGGCGTGCGCCGCGGCGAGCCCTTCGGCCGCGTGCAGCGCCACCTGGGCCAGCCGGTCCGGGGTGAGCGGTCCGCCGGTGTTCAGTTCCCCGGCCAGGCTGTCGCCCTCCACCAGCTCCATGACGAGGAAGAAGCGGTCCTCCCAGGCCCCGAAGTCGTACACGCCCACCACGTGGGGGTGGTTGAGCCGCGCCGAGGTCTGCGCCTCCAGCCGGAACCGCGCCGCGGCCGACGCGTCCGCTCCGTCGTTGAGCAGCAGCTTGACCGCGACCGGGCGGCCGAGGACCTCGTCCGAGGCCTGCCAGACCTCGCCCATCCCGCCCCGCCCGACGACCGCGTGCAGCCGGTACCGATCCGCCACCAGCACCGTGAACGCCCCTATCCCGAAGTCCCGCCCTCACGCACGCACACCGCGGCGGTCCCGGCAGCAGCCGGCCGTCGTGCACGGGTCGTGCCAACCGGCCCATCTTAACGATCACTTGGGGGGTCGCCGACCGTCCGCCCGTGGGCGCCGGGCACCCGGGCGGCGAGGACCCGTTTGACGCCGACCAGCACCCGGTAGCGCTCCCGCGCCGCGAAGTCCGCCGTCCGCCAGACCGCCGGCCGTCCCACCTCCCGGCTCAGGTGCAGCACCGCGTCCTCGTCCACCCAGACCCCGACGTGGGCGCCGTAGGCGTCGTCCGTGGCGTTGAACAGCAGCAGGTCCAGCGGCCGGGCCCGCGGCACACGGACCGTGAAACGGGTGTCGGCCCACAGCTCGCTCGACCGCAGCGGTGGTGGAGCCAGGCCGAAGTGCCGCAGCACGGCGTAGGCGAACAGCTGGCAGTTCGCCCCGGCCGCGGGAACGGGCGGCCGCTCCGCGCCGGGCGCTCCCGGGTGGCGGGCGCCGTCGTACGGGACCGTCCAGAACGCGGCAGGGAGCCGCCGGAGAAGGTCCAACCCGGCTCTCCCCTCGTCACGTTGGCTCAGGCCGAGTATGCAAGTCGGTAGGCCATATTGCCGCCATATCCGTTGATCCGATTGATCCGGCCAGGGGTGTGGAAGAAGGGCGATCGTGACGGTATTGACATGGCTGCTCATCCCGCTGGGGACGGGCGTAGTGGCGAGCGTCTGGGGCTGGTTCGCCGGCCGGCCCCGCCGCGCCGACGTGTGGACGGACGTGGACCGCTACGACCGGCTCAGGGCCGCGCTCGCCCGCACGGAGTCCTGACACGGCGGCGTTCCGAGCCGCGCCCCCGCTCGCGGCGTCCCGGGCCACGCTCCCGCTCGCACCGTCCCGGCGTGGCGCGTCCCGGCGCGTCCCAGCGCGGCGCGTCCCGGCGCGGCGGCGCCCCGGGCGGTCGTCCGGGACGGCGGGGCCGGAGCGTGGCGGGGTTCCCCTCGCACGGGCACGGATGGTTATCGTCCCCTCATGGCATCCGTACGCGCTGTCCTGATCGACATCGACGGGGTCCTCACCGTCTCCTGGCGGCCGCTGCCCGGCGCGGTGGAGGCGTTGCGCGAGATCCGGGCGGCCGGCCTCGGCGTCGTGCTGCTCACCAACACGACGTCCCGCACCCGCGCCTCGATCGCCGGGGCGCTGACGTCGGCGGGCTTCGCCGTCGGCCCCGACGACATCCTCACCGCGCCGGCGGTCACCGCCGCGTACCTGGCCGACCGCGCGCCCGGAGCCCGCTGCTCCCTGCTGAACAGCGGGGACATCGCCGAGGACCTGGCCGGCGTCACCGTCCTCGACCCGTCCGACGCGGACGCCGTGCCGGACGTGGTCGTCGTCGGCGGCGCCGGTGCGGCGTTCGACTACGCCGCGCTGAACCGGGCCTTCGGGCACCTGCAGCGGGGCGCCCGGCTGGTCGCCATGCACCGGAACCTGTACTGGCGGACCGACCAGGGGCTCCAGCTCGACTCCGGCGCCTTCCTGCTGGGGCTGGAGGCGGCCGCCCGTACCGAGGCGGAGGTCACCGGCAAGCCGTCGCGGGCGTTCTTCGAGGCGGCGCTGGCGCACCTGGGCGTCCGGGCCGAGGAGGCGCTGATGGTCGGGGACGACATCGAGTCGGACGTCCTGGCGGCTCAGCGGGCCGGCCTGACCGGGGTGCTCGTCAGGACCGGCAAGTACCTGCCGGAGACGGAACAGGAGGCGAGCGGGCGGCCCGACCGGGTGGTCGGCTCCTTCGCCGACGTGCCCGCGCTGCTCGCGTCCCCCGGGCCTGGGTGACCGGCCGTCCCGCATGGGCCCGCCGGGCCCGGCCGAGCGCGCCCCGGGGGCTGTCCCCGGTTCCCCCGGCTTGCTCCACCCTTGCTGAGGTGGTGCGTTGGTGTAACCGTCCTGGGAGCCGTCCCCCCGCTCCCCCGCTCCCCGCCACGGCCGGCCGTGCGCACGGCGCCGGACGGGCCGGGCTGTGCCGCCGCCGTTCCGTGCCGCGGCCGTTCCGTGCCGGTCGGCTCGGAACGGCCCGCGTCGCGGGCCCAGGTGCCCGCACGCACCCCACGGCCTGTCGCGTCGGCGGCCCCTAGTGCCTCTCGACCAGGACCGCGCTGCCCTGCCCGACGCCCACGCACATCGTCGCGAGGCCGCGGGACGCGCCCGTGCGGCGCATGCGGTGCAGGAGGGTGGTGAGGATGCGGGCGCCCGAGCAGCCGAGCGGGTGGCCGAGGGCGATCGCGCCGCCGCTGGGGTTGACCAGGTCGGGGTCGATGCCCAGCTGGTCGACGCAGGCGAGGGCCTGGGCCGCGAACGCCTCGTTGAACTCGGCCTCCTCCAGGTCGCCGACGCTCCAGCCGGCGCGGGCGAGCGCCTTGCGCGTGGCCGGGACGGGTCCGATGCCCATCACGTCGGGGTGGACGCCGGCGGAGGCGCCCGCGACGTAGCGGCCGAGGGACTCAAGGCCCAGGTCGTTCAGGGCCTCCTCGCTGACCAGCAGGAGCCCGGCGGCGCCGTCGTTCATCGGTGAGGCGTTGCCCGCGGTGACCGTGCCGCCGGCGCGGAAGACCGGCTTCAGCCGGGCGAGCCTGTCGAGGGAGGTGTCCTCGCGGATGCCCTCGTCGCTGTCGACGACGACGCCGTCGGGGCGTTCCACGGGCAGCAGCTCGTCGTCGAAGTGGCCGTCCTTGCGGGCCTTCGCGGCGAGCTGGTGGCTGCGCAGCGCGAACGCGTCCTGGCGTTCGCGCGGCACGCCGTACCGCGCGGCGACCTCCTCCGCGGTCTCGCCCATGGCCAGCAGGCCGTGCAGCTCCTTCATCGCGGGGTTGACCAGGCGCCAGCCGAGGCGGGTGTCGAAGGTCTCCATGCGGTGCGGCAGGGCCTCGTCGGGGCGGGGCAGCACGAAGGGGGCGCGGCTCATGGACTCGGACCCGCCCGCGATCACGATGTCCGCCTCGCCGGCGGCGATGGTGCGGGCGGCGGTGGTGACCGCCTCAAGACCCGAGGCGCACAGCCGGTTCACCGTCGCGCCGGGGACGGTCTCGGGGAGTCCGGCGAGCAGCGCGGCCATGCGGGCGACGTTGCGGTTGTCCTCGCCCGCCTGGTTGGCGGCGCCCCAGTAGACGTCGTCGACGCGGGCCGGGTCGAGCGCGGGCACGTCGGCGACCAGGGCGCGGATCGCGGCGGCGGCGAGATCGTCGGGGCGGACGGAGGACAGGGCTCCGCGCAGCTTGCCGATCGGGGTGCGGCGGGCGGCCGCGAAATGGACGGGACGCACGACAGGACTCCTCACACAGCCCGCTTAATTAGCACCGCTAGTTTTGTGCTGTCTCGGACTATAGACCTCTCACCGGCTCCCTGGGAAGATCCCCCCGGACCCGCCCGACACCCCAGGAGGAGCCATGGCCGACGCCCGCGAGCACGTCCTGACCGGAACCCGCGGCCCGCTCACCGTCCACGAGTGGCCGCACCCCCGCCCCCGCTACGTCGCCCTGCTGGCGCACGGCTACGGCGAGCACGCCGGGCGGTACGAGGAGGTGGCGGGCGTGCTGTCGGAGCACGGCGCGGCGGTCGTCGCGCCCGATCACGTGGGCCACGGGAAGTCGGCGGGCGAACGGGTGGTGATCGAGGACTTCGAGGACGTGGTGACCGACCTGCACACCGCGGCCCTCCTCACCCGCACCGCGCATCCCGACCTGCCCGTCGTCGTGATCGGCCACTCCATGGGCGGCCTGATCGCGGCCCGCTACGCCCAGCGGTACGGCGACGGGCTCGCCGCGCTCGTCCTGTCGGGCCCCGTCATCGGCGCCTGGGAGCTGCCCGGGCGGCTGCTCGCCCTGGACGAGATCCCCGACACGCCGATCAGTCCCGCCGCGCTCTCCCGCGACCCGGCGGTCGGCGCGGCCTACGCGGCGGACCCGCTGGTCTGGCACGGCCCCATGAAGCGGCCGACGCTCCAGGCGTTCGTCCGCACCCTCGCCGACGTCGCCGGGGGCGGTGACGTCGGCCCGCTGCCGCTGCTGTGGCTGCACGGCACCGACGACCGGCTGGTCCCGCTCGCCGGGAGCCGTTCCGGGGTGGAGCGGCTGAGCGGCGGGAACCTGACCGAGCGGATCTACCCGGGCGCGCGGCACGAGGTGTTCCTGGAAACGCACAAGGACGAGGTGTTCCGGGACCTGACCCGCTTCCTGGACGACGCTCTCGCGGGCTGACGCGCACGCCGGCCGACCTGCCGCCCGGCCGGCCCCGGCTCGTCCGCCTGTCGGGTGACGCCTTCGCCCACCGGTCTGCGCGCCGGCCGGCGTGGTCGCGAGCCGACGTGCCGTCCGGTGGGGTCGCGAGCCGGTGTGCCGGTCGGCCGTCGTAGGCGTGGCCTGCGGCACGCCGTTCGCCGGCCGGCAACCGGCTTCCTCGCGGGCCGGGGACCGGGTCGCCGCCGGCGGGGAACGGCCGCCGGAGCCCGCGCCACCGGGGTGTTTGCGCCCTTCCGCCCAGGGCACCCGCGCCCCCATGGAGTGGTTGCGCAGTGCTGCCTGCGTGGGCGAGGACCCCGAACTGTTCTTTCCCGTGGGCACGGTCGGACCGGCGGTGCGGGACATCGACGCCGCCAAGCGCATCTGTGCCCGCTGCCCGGTGATCACCGAGTGCCTGGAGTTCGCCCTGGGCAGCGGACAGACCTCGGGTGTGTGGGGCGGGACCTGCGAGGAGGAGCGCCTCGCTCTGCTCCGGACCTCCAGAGACGACTCCGCGAGGAGAAGCACCCTATGACTGAAGTGAAGAGCACGCTTCCCGACGCGGCCCGCCAGGTCACCCGGGACGCGCTGCAGAGCACCCTGGTGGACCTCCTCGGCATCTCGCTGATCGGGAAGCAGGCGCACTGGAACATCGTGGGACCGCGGTTCCGCTCCGTGCACCTGCAGCTCGACGAGGTGGTCGCGGCCGCACGCGACTTCGCCGACACGGCCGCGGAGCGCGCGGCCGCCCTCGGCCTGCCCCCGGACGGCCGGCCCGAGACGATCGCCTCCGCCTTCACCCTGCCGGGCCCGAAGGACGGCTGGGTGCGCGACAACGAGGTCGTCGAGGTGATGGTTCAGGCGCTCGACGCCGCCGTCGCGAGGCTGCGCGAGCGCATCGAGGCGACCGAGAAGGCCGACCCGGTCACCCAGGACCTGCTGATCACCATCACCGCCGAACTGGAGAAGCAGCGCTGGATGTTCGACGCCGAGAACTGGCCCCGGGAGGACTGACCCCGGCGGACCGGCCCCGGCGTCGTAAGCCGGCGCACGACCGACGGGAAAGGGGCCAACCCATGACCGACGACGCCCTCGAGACGGACGCGCTGTGGGAGGACTTCCACCGCGTGGTGAACATGACCTCCCAGGAGCTGGCCGGCTGGCTGCGCGTCCGTGACGCCGACGAGGAGGCCGAGCCGCTGCCCGAGGAGGCCGGCACGCCCACCGGGCAGCACGTCCTCGCCATCCTGCGGAAACGCCGCACGGACCTCACCGGCGACGACATCCGCCTGATGCGGGAGGTCGTCGAGAGGATCACCTCGGAGGTGGACCCGGAGAACGAGCCGGAGCCCGAGGACGCTGACGACACCCGCCGGCGGCAGCGGCTGATGACCCTGGGCCACGACCCGCTCAAGGCGGCCCGGTGACGGACCGCGACGCCCGGCTCCTGCGGGAGCTGGTCGCGGCGCACGGCCGGACGGTCGCCGAGGAGGCCGGCGTCGGACTGAGGAACACCCCGCAGCCGCTGTACCAGCTGCTCGTGCTCGCCGTCCTCCTCAGCGCGCGCATCCGCGGGTCGGTCGCGATCGCCACCGCCCGGGAGCTGTTCGACGCCGGGCTGCGCGACCCGCGCCGCATGACCGAGGCCGGCCGGCACCGGCGTATCGAAGCACTCGGCCGTGGCGGCTACCGGCGTTACGACGAACGCACGTCCGCCCAGCTCGGGGACGGCGCGAAGCTGGTCACCGAGCGCTGGGGCGGCGACCTGCGCCGGCTGCGCGAGGAGGCGGACGGCGACGTGTCCGCGCTGCGCCGTCTGCTGCGGGAGGTGCCGGGCCTCGGCCCGGCCGGGACGGACATCTTCCTGCGCGAGGTGCAGCGCGTGTGGCCCGAGGTCGCGCCGTACCTCGACGCCAAGGCGCTGTCCGGGGCGCGCCGGCTCGGCCTGCCCGAGGACGCCGGCCGCCTCACCGGGGCGGCGGGCGGGACGGAACCGGCCGTCCTCGCGGCCGCGCTGGTGCGCGCCGCGCTGGATGCGCATGTGGCCGAGGAGTGCCTCAGCCACGCCGGATGACCGAGCCGGCCCCTGAACTGCCCACGGGACTGCCGGAGGACCAGGCTGCTCGCCGTCCGCGGCCCGGGGCCCGGGGACGGCCTGTGCCGTCGGACGCACGGCGGTCAGCGGCCGTCTTCCCGTACGGAGGGGCGGGACGGCGTGGCGATACGACGGAGCGGTACGGCGCGGCGGCTTCAGGCGGTGACCCGGGTACCGGCAGCCCGAACCCGCCCGTCAGAGGTCCGCCACCGGCAGGTGCAGCAGACGGGCGACGGTCCGCAGGACACCGTTGTCGTTGTTGGAGGGCGCCAGGTGGCGGGCCCGCCGGACGACCTCCGGGTGGGCGTTGGCCATGGCGAACGACCACTCCGCGGCGTCCAGCATCTCCAGGTCGTTCAGGTAGTCGCCGAACACCATCGTCTGCGCGGGCGTGATGCCGAGTTCCCGCTGGAGGCGGCGCAGGGCGGCGCCCTTGTCGGCCGTCGCGTTCATCACGTCGACCCAGTGCTCGCCGGAGACGACGACCTGGTGCGTCGCGGCGAACGCCTGCAGCGTCGGCGCGGTGGTCCGCTCGGCCGGCCCGAAGTCGAAGACGGCGACCTTGATGATCTCGTCGTCGACGGCGGTCGCGTCCTCCACGACCCGGTGCCGGACGTAGTACTTGCGCACCTGGGCCAGGAACGCCTCGTCGCTCCGCTCGACGTAGGCCGACCGCTTGCCGCAGACGACGGCGCCCACGTCCACGCCCCGGCGCGCCAGGTCGCGTACGGTGCCGAGGACACCGGCCGCGGCGGCGGGCGCCAGCGGGTCCGAGCTCAGCTCCACACCGTCGCGGACGACGTAGGTGCCGTTCTCGGCGATGAACACCATACCCCGCCCCTCGTCGCCGAACTGCTCGGCGAGGGTGGCGTACTGGCGGCCGCTGGCCGGGCTGAACAGCACACCCCGGCGGCGCAGCTCGGCCAGCGTCGGCCACAGCCCCGCCGGTATGCGCTTGGCGTCGTCGAGGAGGGTGCCGTCCATGTCGGTGACGACCAGCCGGATGTCGACGGGGCCGGCGGGCAGATCGGGGGCGGTCAGCAGGGGCGAGGGGGTGGAGGACATCTCGTGGTCTCTGTGCGGGCGCTGATGGGCGCCGGGGTGGTGCGCCGGCTCCGTTGCCGTGCGCGGGGCGTGCGGTGGGCGCCGTCAGCCGGTCCGGGCCGCACCGGCACCGGCGCGCGGGTCGGCGCGGAGGCGCAGGTCGGCGCGGAGGCGCAGGTCGGCGCGAGGCGCAGGTCGGCGCGAGGCGCAGGTCGGCGCGAGGCGCAGGTCGGCGCGAGGCGCAGGTCGGCGCGAGGCGCAGGTCGGCGCGAGGCGCAGGTCGGCGCGAGGCGCAGGT